>JAJZVZ010000315.1 GCA_021846945.1 Acidobacteriota bacterium
CCGGCTGACGTTGGTTTCACGCGGATTTCCGGGGGTACGCCGGGTGAGCCCCGGTACAGCTGGCCGAGCCACGGACGAGTCTGCTGGGCTGTGGGTTTTGGCCAGACGAAGTTGCGAGAGTGCGCGGATGCGCGGAGCGAGTTCTGGAAGGGGTTCCGAAGGAGGCCGGGTATGGTAACGGGTCCCGCGCCGAATGATGCGCTATCACGCGACGATGAGCGGTGGATGCGGCACGCGCTGGATCTTGCGGCACGGGCCGAAGCGGAAGGCGAGGTGCCGGTTGGTGCGATGGTGGTGCTGGAGGGGAGGGTTCTCGGCGAAGGTTGGAACCGCCCCATCACAAGCTGTGATCCGACCGCGCATGCAGAGATCTCGGCGATACGCGCCGCGGCCATCCACATTGGCAATTATCGGCTGACAGGCGCGACGCTGTACGTTACGCTCGAACCCTGTCCCATGTGTGCCGGTGCCATGGTGCACGCGCGCGTGGCGCGCGTCGTGTATGGCGCGCGCGATCCGCTTGCCGGTGCCGCCGGGACGGCAATAGATATTCTCGGTGCCCGCAGCCTGAATCACCATCCGCAGGTGGTGGGCGGAGTGCTCGGGGAAGAGTGCGGAGACAGTCTCCGGGCTTTCTTCAGGGCGCGCCGGAGCTGACCGGATCCGGACCGGATTTTCTCCCGGTCCGGCCAGCGTCACATCGCGGGTGCCCTGAGATGGAGGGCGCCATTACGTTGGTTCGCCCGCAGTTCCCGGTCCATTTTTACGAGAACGTTGTAGTAGATCCGTATGCGTTTGACGTATTCCACGGGTTCATAGCCGCGCGCGTAGCCGTACTTAGTCTTGCTGTACCAGGCATGTAAGGCGAGCAGTGGAAGGCGCTTGCGCACGTCTTGCCAGCTGTCCGGGTTGCCGTCTTGTTCCTGGGTGAGAATACGTGCATCCTCGAGGTGGTTGATGCCAACGTTGTAGGCTGCCAGCGCCATCCAGGTCCGGTCAGGTTCCGGAATGTGGGAAGGAAGCTGGTTTATCATGTCCCGTATGTATTCTGCACCGCCGTCGATGCTTCCCGCGGGACTGAGTGGATCGGAAATGCGCAGGTTGTCCGCGGTCGGCTCGGTCAGCATCATGATCCCGCGCACACCCGTAGGCGACACTGCGTTCGGGTCCCAAAATGATTCCTGGTAGGCCATGGCGGCGAGTAGCCTCCAGTCGATGTTGTATTTTCTTCCGGAGGCCTGGAACAGAGGCTTATAAATCGGCAAAGTGGTTTTTATTTTTTGCTTGTAGGCCTCGATGTTCATGGGCGTGAAGCTGTTGCGGGCACTGTAGTAGCGGCGTATCAGTGCGGCCAGTTTGCCCGAACGGCGCATACGGTCGAGGAACTTCACAGCCGCATTGTACAGGCTGTTGTCATTGCTGATCGGGAAAGCCCAGGCGAGATTGTCGGGGGGAGCTAAATTGAAGGCAACCTTGAGGTCAGGGTAGAACTGGCGACTGAGCATGACGATGTTGGAGTCGGCAATCGTGAAGAGCGCCTGCTTCTGCTGCACCTCTATCAGGAGATCTTCAGCCTCGGCGTCGTGCACCGTCTCCCATTTCAGGCCGGGGTAGCGTTGGCGGAGCTGCTCCAGACGCTCCACGTAGCTGCTTCCTGCAACGACGTCGACCGTCTGCCCCTGGAGGTCAGCCAGATCCTTTGGCGGTGTAGTACCGGCACGATAGACAAGCTGTTCATACACTTGCTGGTACGGCGGCGTGAAGCGAACCGCCTTGAGGCGATCCGGGGTCACTGCGAGACCGGCAGCGGCGAAGTCGGCTTGGTTGTTGGCGATCATCGGAACGATGTCACGCGAGCGGTCTGCAACCTCGATCCGGAGCGCGACGCCGATGTGCTTGGCGAAGGCTCTGGCGAGGTCGTACTCGATCCCGGCGGGTCCGACGGGACCCTGGTAATAGGTCGTCGGGCTGTTCCGGGTCAAGACCAGAAGCTCGCCGGCCTTTTTTACCATTTGGAGCTTGCTTTCGCCGAATGGCGTGCACCCGGTAAGCAGTCCCGCAGCCAGCACTAATGCCCCGATGGTAATGCCAAGGGTACGGGTTATCGGTGATTTTGAAAGCATTATTGAAATTATAAGCCAGAACGGGTTGTCTCGCGCCCTCTGTCCACGTAAGCTACCCGGCCCGGGAGAGGTACCGAAGCGGTCATACCGGCGCAGACTCGAAATCTGTTGGGGGCTTACGCCCCACGTGGGTTCGAATCCCACCCTCTCCGCCAAATCAATAACTTAGTGCGCCCTGAAAAGGCGCTATCCTCCAGCGGGTGCAAACTCCGCCCGGCAACTGTCGTCCCTGCCGGAAGCAGCCGAAGCAGTCAGAAGCAACGACCGGGTCCAGCCTTTCGGTATATCAAGGGTAACTTCAGGTGACTTCGCGAATATGCAGGCCGCAACAAGTCCAGCGGCCTGGGCGCGATTCATGCAGTTGGCGACCGCCGTCTTGCGGATTCCCACGGCGCGAACGATGGCAGCGGTGGCTGCCAATACCGCCGAGATAGTGCTGACGCAGGATGGCTCTTATATGTGTCGCATGGCAAGTCCTGGGTGCGCTACAGCCATCCTCCTCTTCAGTGAATCCGAAAATGGTGTCAGGGCGACCGCCTTAAGGCTTGCGTCGAAGCGCTACCGAGAGGCCGTCTGGACCTAACCTGTTACTGGGCGCCGGGCATGAGGGTTCCAACGGGCTGGGCATGCAGCCCGCCATCCCGTCAGAACGCTGTCCGCCATCAAACAGAAACGTGCCCGGCGGATTTGACGCAGGTCAACGCCCGTAAGCTGATGGCCGGCGCAGTATGCTTTCTTGCTAGCACGGCAGCCTGCTTCGATCAGGGAGGCCGCAAACGTATCGGCCCACGCGCGGAAGGGCTCAGGCACAGCGCGCAAATTCATGATCTGTTCATGGCGTCAGCCCTATATGGCTAATCTCAATGAGAACGACGGCACGGTGAATCTGGAAACAAAGGGGGACACCGCCGCCAGGATCCGCCTCTTGTACAGCGCGGCAATCGCACTGGCGCTCGTGTGGCTATTCATCGCTCTGATACACCACATCTTTCACCGGTCGTTCCACGTTGCACTTCCCTATCCATGGGCCCGGCCGCTCGTGCGTCTGGCCTATTTCTGGGCCTGGCTCGAGCTGTTGCTGCTCACGTACAAGACCTGGCTATGGTTCCGCTATCATCCGGTGCCGGTCTCGGGTGCATGCGCCGCACTGCCCATGACCGTCGTCATTCCGGCCTACAACGAGGGGCCGATGGTGGCCAAATCGATCGCCTCCGTGGTGGGCACCCGCTACCCGAGCGAGCGCCTTGAGATCATCGTTGTCGACGACGGCAGCCGCGACGACACCTGGGAGCATATTG
>JAJZVZ010000084.1 GCA_021846945.1 Acidobacteriota bacterium
CACAGTGTCCAGATTCACGCGGCGAGCGCCGGAGACGTCATAGGTCAGCTTGGGCCAGTCCTCAAGGTTGGGTGGATCAAGAAAGACCGGACCGGAACCATCCAGCACAATGTGGGCGTGGCGCGTGGCGGCGCAGTTGGGAATCATGGCCACGGGCAGATTGGCGGCGTGGGTGGGATAATCGCGCACCTTCACATCGAGCACCGTGGTCAGCCCGCCCAGTCCCTGCGCGCCGATGCCCAGCCGGTTGACCTTGTCATAAAGCTCGATGCGCAGCTCCTCGGCGCGCGTCTTCGGGCCGCGCGCGATCAGTTCCTGAATGTCGATGGGGTCCATCAGCGATTCCTTGGCCAGCGACATTGCCTTGTCGGATGTGCCGCCGATGCCGATGCCGAGCATTCCCGGCGGGCACCAGCCGCCGCCCATGGTGGGCAAGGTTTTCAGCACCCAATCAACGATAGAGTCAGTTGGGTTGAGCATGACGAACTTCGACTTGGCCTCGGAGCCGCCCCCCTTGGCCGCCAGCGTTACGTCCACCTTGTCGCCTTTCACCAGCTCGACAGTGACGCAGGCAGGCGTGTTGTCCCTGGTGTTCTTGCGCGCGCCGGCCGGATCAGCCAGCACGGAGGCGCGGAGCTTGTTGTCCGGGTCAAGATAGGCGCGCCGCACGCCTTCATCCACCATCTGCTGCAGGTCTTTGCGCTCCTCGCCGGGACCAGCCTCGAAGCGCGCATCCATGCCCACCTTGATGAAGGCCGTCACGATGCCCGTATCCTGGCAGATGGGCCGGTGGCCCTCGGCGCACATGCGGCTGTTGATGAGGATCTGCGCGATGGCATCCTTGGCCGCCGGCGACTGCTCCCGCTCGTAGGCCTTGGCCAGACTCGTAATGTAATCCACCGGGTGGTAGTAGCTGATGTACTGCAACGCGCCCGCAATACTTGCAATGAAATCTTCCTGCAGAATGACAGTCATGAGTGGCTCCTTGTGAACCCAATATGGTAATGGATGCGGGGCCGGCCTGGCAGGAAGCGCAGTGAAATTATGGCTAAATTTATGGATGGATCGCCGGCCGCAGATCCGTATGCATGAAGTCATCGCCCTTGAAGAGAATGGGTTCGCGCTTCACGCGCGCCAGGGCGTAGCTGAAGCAGTCGCCGAAGTTAAGGTTAGCGGCGTGGCCGCTGCTGCGGCCGTAATCGCGGTATGCCTGGCAGGCGATGCGGGCCTGCTCGACGGTGACCGGTTCGATGATGATCCACGGATTGTCCAGAATCTCGTCCAGTCTCGCCGTGAGCTTCGGATTCCTGTACCCGTCGGTGACGATGTGTACTTCAAGGTAGGTAGCGGCGGAAATTCGCACCGTGCCTGCTGCCTCCATAGCCTGCGAAAAGGCCTCTGCCTCGGCTTCGTTCTTCAGAATGGCCACAAGAGCTGACGAATCAACGATCATCTGGGCAAGCCTGTCTGGGGATCGTAGATCTCTTCGATCAACTCCGTTGATGTCTTGCCATCCTCCATCATCGGTCCGGTTTCGCGGCTGATTGCCATCAACCAGTCTGCCATCAGCTTCTTTTTGCTCTGCCCCTCCTTCTCCCTTTCGATTGTCTCTTCGACAGCCTGAGTAACTGCGGTAACAAGACTGACCCCTCGAAGACTTGCAAGCTCCCGAATCAATTGGTCAGTCCGCTCATTTTTTATATTCAGGCTCATTGAATTCTACCTTTCTACCTTATTATTCTACCATTCTACCATTCCGCGCGATTCGCCGGGTAAAAACCCCAAAATTCTCCTGAAATCTTTCAGATGGCCTAATCTAGAGCCATGGACGACCCCGCTCTGGAAACACCTGTTACGCAGAATGAATCCTTTGATTTCCTGGTGATCGGCGCCGGGCCCACGGGGCTGGCGTGCGCCATTGAGGCGCAGAAGCTTGGTTTGCGGACCGTGCTGGTGGATAAGGGTTGCCTGTGCAATTCGCTCTTTCACTACCCGGCGCACATGACCTTCTTCACGACCTCGGAGTTGTTAGAAATCGGCGGCATTCCCTTTCCCAGTCCCAATGCCAAGCCCACGCGCAGTGAGGCGCTGGAGTATTACCGTCAGGTGGCCGCCTTTTACCGGCTCGACGTGCGCCAATATCATCGGGTGGAGCGGGTAAGCGGTGCTGATGGGGCGTTCACCGTGCATACGCTGGATCGCTTTGGCCGGGCCGGCACCTTGCAGGCTCGCAAGCTGGCGATAGCCATTGGCTATTATGATCTGCCCAACTGGATGGGAGTTCCCGGCGAGAGTCTCAGTAAGGTACGCCACTACTACAACGACCCTCACCCGTACTTTGGGCTGGACGTAATGGTGATCGGCGGCAAGAACTCAGCGGCCATCGCGGCGCTGGAGCTGTGGCGGCACGGCGCGCGGGTTACGCTGGTGCACCGCGGCGAAGGGATGCATCCGCACGTAAAGTACTGGATCAAGCCCGACATTGAGAATCGCATCAAAAACGGCGAGATTAAGGCATATTTCCAGTCGCGGGTGGTCGAGATTACCCCCGACACCGTGGTTGTCGAGATGCCGTCAGGCCGCGAGACGCTTAAAAACGACTTTGTCTTCGCCATGACCGGCTACCACCCCGATTTTGCTTTCCTTGAGCGCTTGGGCGTGTGCTTTGAGGGCGAGGACCGGCTGCCGGTGTGTAACCCGGAGACGCTGGAGAGCAACGTGCCCGGCATCTTCCTGGCGGGCGTAATCGTGGCCGGCTCGCGCACCAATGAGATTTTTATTGAGAATGGCCGCTTCCACGGACGGCAGATTGCGGCGGCGCTGGTTTCCAGTCCGAGGATGGAACCGGGAGCCGGCGATCCGTTACACTGAATACCACCCACCTCCAGGAGGACGAGTTACTGCCATGCGCTGGTGGCCCCGCACAATCCGGTGGCAAATGCTGGCGGGCTTGTTTCTTCTGGAGTCCCTTTCGCTCGGTCTCTTTGCCGCGCTGCTGGTCCGGCAGCAGGAAAGAAGGGTATACCAGCGCGCGCAGGAGAGCCTGGAGTATGATTCCACCTTCCTGGCGATTCAGGCCTCGGAGGCTTTCAATCAGCATCGTCCGGGCGCGTTGGCGTCTTTCGTGAGGATGATGGTGGATGCGCCGACGGTGGAAACCGCCAAGATTACGGACGCCGACGGCAACGTGCTCTTCCTCGGCAGCGAATACCCGGATCGGGACACTCTGGAACCGGCCGAGCGCGCGCAGATTCCTCTGGTGCAGCGAGGAAGGCCCACGGTCTTCAAGTTCGACAGCAACCGGTGGGAGGGTGTCCATAGCTTTTACGCGGGTAAGCAACTGCGCGGCTATACCTGGGTGGAGTTTGATCGCAATCGAGCCCGCCGGCAGATCGAATCCGTCCTGATCGATACGGCTGTCTTCGGCATCATTTGGCTTGTGGCGTCGGCAGTGCTGGTGCTGCTGATGGCGCGCTCCATTGCCCGGCCGCTGGCCATCCTGCACGGTGGCACGCGCGCCCTGATGAACTCGCCCGAGAGCGGCGGCAACTTTCCGCTTCCGGTCCATGTAGGGAACGAAATCGGGGATCTGATCGAGGCGTTCAACCGCATGGTGGCCTCGATCGCCGAACAACGCGCGGGCTTGAACGACACGCTTTCCCTGCTCGACTCGATGCTTGCCAATGCGCCCATCGGTCTGGCTTTCTTTGACCGCCGCTGCCGGTTTGTGCGTGTGAACCAGGTATTTGCTGGCATGACCGGGGTTCCGCTCAGCCGTCATCTTGGCCGCACCTTACCGGAGTTGTTGCCGCTGCCGGAGGCCAAGGCGCTGGAGGATACCGTGCTGCGCGTCTTTGCTCAGGAGGAGCCGGAGCGCAATCTGGAGCTGAGCGGGCACACCGGAAAACCGGTCCGGACCTGGACATGGCTGGTCAGCGCGTATCCCGTGCGGACGACTTCGCATCAGGTGCGCTGGGTGGGCGTTATCGTACTCGATGCCAGCGATCGCAAGAGAAGCGAAGAGGCGCTGCGCAAATCAGAAAAGCTGGCCGCCACCGGCCGCCTCGCCGCTTCAATTGCTCACGAGATCAACAATCCCCTTGAGGCGATTACCAACCTGCTCTTCCTGCTTCGCAATTACTGCGAGTTGCAGGACCCGGCGCTGAACTACGTGACCATGGCGGAACACGAGGCGCGGCGCATCTCTGAGATTACGCAGCAGACACTGCGCTTCTATCGCCAGTCCACGCTGCCCACCCGCGCCAAGATGGCCGATCTGCTCGACTCGGTGCTAAGCCTATATCACGGGCGGCTGAACTCCCAGAATCTTCAAGTGGAGCGGCGCTACGATCCGGAGATGGATCTCTTCTGTTTTGCCGGGGAGCTGCGGCAGGTGATTGCCAACCTGGTAGGCAACGCCATTGACGCCAGCAACAGCGGGGGCCGCCTTCTGGTGCGTGCGCGGCGCTCGCGCAACTGGAAAAATCCGGAGCAGACAGGAGTCCGGTTTGCCGTGGCCGATACCGGCACTGGAATGGATGCGGAAGTGCGTGAGCGCGCCTTCGAACCGTTCTTCACCACGAAGGAAGCGACCGGAACCGGTCTGGGGCTTTGGGTCAGCCACGAGATCATCATGAAGCATCACGGGATCGTCCATGTGCGCAGTCATACCGCCAAGGATATGGCTTTCTCTGGAAAGACCTCCGGGACTGTCTTTCAGGTCTTCATCCCGGATGGCTCGCCCCAGGCCGCTGAGAATAGGCTCGCCACCGTTGCGCAAGTTTGAGCCCGCTTCCGAACGGCCGCGGCGTCCGATCAAGCATCGCCCATCCGTGGACGCAAGGAATGTGAGAGTCTTTGCTCCTCGCAGGTATATCCTGTTTGCGACATGATGGAGCGCAACCCGGGCCACGCCCTTCGTTGGTTGTTCGACTCGCGCCACGGTATGCCCGACCGGCTGATTCCGCGGTGGATCTTTCTACGCGCGCTCGCCCTCATATATTTCTCCGCGTTTTATTCCCTGCTCTTTCAGATCAAAGGGCTGATTGGTCCGCAGGGCATCCTTTCGGCGCGGCAGTTTCTGGCTGCGGTTGCGCGTTCCCTGGGCGCGAAAGGCTACTGGTACGCGCCGTCGCTCTTCTGGTTGTCAACGAGCTCGCACATGTTAATGGCGGTAATGTGGATCGGCCTGGCCGCATCCGTCGTCGCCTTCTTCAATCTCTGGCCGCGCCTCTGCTTCTTCATCTGCTTTGTCTGCTTTCTCTCGTTTGTGACCACATCCGGCGTCTTTTCCGGTTACCAGTCGGACGGTATGCTGCTCGAAGCCGGCTTTCTGGCGTTGTTTTTCGTGCCCGGCGGCCTGCGGCCGGGATGGGGCGCAAGCTCGCTTCCCTCGCGCGCCAGCATGTTTCTTCTGCAGTGGGAGTGGTTTCGCATCTACTTCGAATCGGGGCTCGTCAAGCTGCTGAGCGGCGATCCCGAGTGGCGCCACTTCACGGCGATGGACCAGTACTACCAGAACGGCCCCTTGCCCACCTGGGTCGGCTGGTATGTGCAGCATCTTCCGCATTGGTTCCAGGCCGCCACGGCGGGAGCAACGCTGGTGATGGAGCTGGGTCTGGTCTTGATGCTCTTCTTCCCTCGCCGCGTGCGTCTCATCTGCTTCTTCATCGTCACGCCGTGGGAGATTGGCGTTATTCTCACTGCCAATTACACCTTTCTGAATTACCTGGTGCTTTCGCTCGGCTTCTTGCTGCTGGATGACAAGCTGCTTCGCCGGTTCGTCCCGAAGCACTTCGAGCCGCCCGCGCCCGCGATTGCGGCAGAGGCTGAACCGGCCGGCGAAGCTCCGCTTTCGATCCTCGCCGCGCCGGAAGCACGCGCCGCGTCAGCAAGCGAATCCGACGCGGGCAAAGATGCTCCCACGCGTCGCACATGGCGGCGGAGACTTGGCGGGCATTTGAGGGCGCTGGGCCTGGCCTTCACCGTGGTGATGCTCGTGTGGATTGCCTATGACACCACCGCGGAGCTGATCGGCTTGCCGCTGCACGGTGTTCCGGTGCCCACGGCGCCGCTCGTGGCGCTCAGCCCTTTCCGGATCGCCAATCAATACGGCCTCTTTGCGGTGATGACGCGCGGCCGGTACGAGATCGAGTTCCAGGGTTCGAATGACGGCGAGAACTGGATCGCATATCCGTTCCGGTACAAACCGCAGGCCCTCAACCAGCCGCCCGGCATCTACGCGCCCTATCAGCCGCGCTTTGAGTGGAACCTGTGGTTCGCCTCACTCGGCAACTGGCAGCAGAACGACATCGTTCCGCTTACCGAAGAACACCTGCTTGTCAACGGACCCGACGTGCTTGCGCTCTTCAAAAGCAATCCTTTTCCGCAGATGCCGCCTCGCTATGTGCGGGCGGTGTTGTGGCAGTACTGGTTTACTTCAATGGACGAAAAGCGCAGCACCGGCAACTGGTGGCGCCGCGAGCTGCTGGGGTTGTATGCTCCGGAGTTGACGCTCGGGCCCGACGGCAGGTTCGCGGTGGTCCAATGGCCAGGTGAACTGCCGCCCCACAATTAGCCGCTGGAGAAGCCCACGATGAAACGCGCGTGTGTGATCGGATCGGGCCCCAACGGACTGGCGGCTGCCATTGTGCTGGCGCAGGCCGGGCTGCACGTGGAGGTCTTTGAGGCCGAGGATGAGCCGGGTGGCGCGACGCGCAGTCTGCCGCTCACGCTGCCCGGCTTTCTGCACGACTTCGGTTCCGCGGTGTATCCCATGGCCGCTGGCTCGCCGTTTTTCAATGCTCTTCCGCTGGCGGACTACGCGCTGGAATGGGTGCATGGCGACGCGCCGCTGGCGCATCCGCTCGACGACGGAACCGCGGTCATCCTTGAGCGCGATCTCCTCGACGCGGAGCGGGAGCTGGGCGCGGACGGCAAGGCGTGGCGGCGTCTGATGCAGCCTGTAGTAAACCACTGGGAGCAGTTTGCCGAGGACAGTCTTGGGCCGGCGCTGCGCATGCCCCGTTATCCTCTGCGCATGGCGCGCTTTGCGCTGGCCGCCTTTCAGCCGGCGCGGACGCTTGCCGGTGGTCGCTTCGCCGGACCACGCGCGCGGGCGCTCTTTGCCGGTCTCGCAGGGCATTCGTTTCTCAGCTTCGATCAGCCGCTGAGTTCGGCCATCGCGCTGGTGCTTGGCGCGGCCGCTCATGCCGTGGGCTGGCCCATTCCACGCGGCGGCGCGCGCGCCATTCCACATGCGCTCGTGGGCTATCTTGAAGCGCTTGGAGGTGTGCTCCACACATCGCGCCGTATCGATGCCCAGGCGTTTCGCGAGCTTGAGGCCGTGGGCGCGCTGGTGCTTTGTGACACGACGCCGCGCGCGCTGTTGTCACTGGCCGGCGAGCGGATTCCGCCGCGGCGCCGCCGCGCAATGCAGCGGTTCCAGCCGGGGCCGGGCGCATTCAAAATTGACTACGCGCTTTCTGAGCCGGTTCCGTGGCGCGCCGCCGCGTGCCGCCGTGCCATCACCGTGCACGTGGGCGGCACATTCGAGGAGATTGCCGAGGCGGAAGACGCGGTGGCGCATGGCCGCATTGCCGAGCGGCCCTTCGTGCTGGTAGTACAGCCCACGCTCTTTGACCCCGCGCGCGCTCCACACGGCAAGCACGTTCTGTGGGCCTATTGCCATGTGCCGAACGCCTCGGCCGAAGAGATGACGGCGCGCATTGAAGCCCAGATCGAGCGCTTTGCGCCGGGCTTCCGCGATTGCGTACTGGCGCGTCATATTTCGCCACCCTCAGTGCTGGAGCAGATGAATGCCAACCTCATCGGCGGCGATATCGGCGGCGGCGCTCTCACGCTGCGGCAGTTCTTCTTTCGCCCGACCCTGCACAACTACGCCACCGGCGCGCCCAACCTGTATCTCTGCTCGGCTTCAACGCCACCGGGCGGCGGCGTGCACGGCATGTGCGGATATCACGCCGCCAGGCTTGCGCTGCGAGGAATGAAGGGCTCATAACGCGGTTGCTGGCGCGGTCATCGGCCAAGCTCTGAGAATCGCCTCGGCGAAGCCGGTGAAGTAGCTGAACGGCTCAGAACAGATTCAAGCCGAGAGGCCTGTGCAGGTCGAGGAGATCGAAGCTGCCGGGCTTCGCGGCTGTGGGCTGCAGCGAGCAGCGGCTTCTTCGCTGCAGGCCTTTCGCATAGAACCGCGTGACGTGCAGCCGCTCCATGATGACGTAGCGGGTACGCAGACCATTGACGGTGGCGGGCAGATTCGCCGGAACCATGGTGCGGTCCACGTAGATCACCAGCGCCGCCTGCGAGGGATCGTCGTAACTCTGGCCGACGCCGACGCCGAAATAGGCTGGATTCTGCTTCATCAGGCTTTCGGCAACCTGCTGCTTGAGAGCGATAGCGTTGCTCAGAGCCGCGGCCGGCAGCGCTGGCGGAGTACTGCCCTCGAAGGGCGTCTGCGGCGCGGAGCCGAGCGCCACCGCCTGGGCGGTAGCCGGGATCACGACCGTGCGCACGCCGTCCACCGACTTTGGCGTCTTCACAGTCATATTCGGATTCACGTAGAGAATCACAGCACCCTGGCCCGGGGAGTCGCTGCTTTTGCCGCTGGCCACGCCAAGGATGCCGGCCGAGGGGTCAACGAGCGTGCGCGCCTGCGTCAGCGCCTGCTCGGTAAGCGTCTTCTCCGCATCCGTAAGCGTGCGTGCCTGTGCCGCCTCCACCGTGCCGGCGCCGTAGTTCAGGCAGGTCACGCCGTGGTCGGTTGTGCCCGCAAAGGTGAGGGTCCTGCCTCCGCCCATCTGCTTGCTTAGCTCATCGAGCACATCGGGCGCAGGGCTGGCCACGCCAATGCTGTTGCCGGAGTTGTCCTGACCACCTGCGAAGAAGAGACCGACCGGCTCGCCATTGGTTGTATCGACAACCAGCGATCCCGAGTCGCCCGCATCGCTGAATTGATTCCCGCTGATGCCGATCTGATTGGTGAAGGTTTTCGTCACGTAGGGCTTGGTTTCAGCGCAGTCGGTGTAGTAGGAGACCTGTACGTTCAGGCTGACGGTGGCGATGCTGGCGCAGGTCAGGCCGGTGGTGCGCCCGCTCTTGGCGATCTTCATATTGAGCACTGCCGCCTCGCCTTTACCACCGCTGGAAGAGATGCCCGGAGGCGCGGCTTGCAGCTTGCCGCCCTGCAGCGCACCCAGCTCCAGGATCGCGCCACTGCTATTCACAGCACCCGAATCCACCGCGGCGATCGCTGCATCTGCATCGGTCGAGTTTGAGCTGAGCGGCAGGTAGGTCGTCAGCACTCCGACAGGCGTCGTTGCGGCGCCCGGCTGGCCATAGGGCGTGCAATTATCGTCAATCAGCCCGGGCTGCACGATCATCTCACCCACGCTGGCCTGGTCGCTGCGCGCCAGCACATGGTTATTACTGAGAATGTACTGCGTGCCGTTGTTGTCCTGGACCAGCGATCCCAGCGTTCCGCCGCAACAGTCGGTGATTGTATTGTTGCTGAGGTCGTAGTCCTTGTTGTTGCCGCCCGAGCTGCCCAGATCGACCGGCGTGGGCAATTGCGTCTCGTGGTCCAGCGGATTGCTGGAGACGCCCGCCGTGTTCAGCAGGATTTCGGTTGCCGTCTTCGAGGTTGAGGTTCCCACCGTTCCCACAACATAAGTGGCTGTGTTTGGCATCGCCAGAGGTGGCGTATAAGTCACCTTGCAGTAGGTAAACGCGCTAGAGCTGATCACACATGGCGTCGCGACCACAGTCCCCTGGCCGCCGCCTGATCCGGTAGCAGTATCCGCGACCGTGTAGTTGATCTTGGTGGTGCCACCGGCTTCCGCCAGCACACCGGTGATCGTCAGCGTCCCGCCAGCGCCCACGGCCGCATTCTCCGGGGAAAGCGGCTGCAGGAATCCCGGAGTGATGGTCAATGTTGCGCTGGCCGTGCTGCTGGGGTTTGAAACCAGGCTTGCCGTTACCGTCACCTTGACGCTGTCGGCGGTCAGAAAGCCGGGCGGTGTGTACGCTCCGCCCGATGTAATACTGCCCTTGCCGCCCCTTGCATCCCCTCCACTCAGGCTCCAGGTCACAGCCGCCGCGCCTCCGCTCGAGAGCGTTGCCGCGAACTGCTCCACCGATCCGTTGTTGCAGCCCGTGCAATTGGTGTCGATCGTGCCGCTGCCGGGCGAGATCGTGAAGGCTCCGTTGGACGTGCTCGAGCTGCTGCTGCCGCCGCAGCCCGCGAGGGCCAGCAGTGCCGGCGCTAACAAGACCACACAAATCCGAAGCCAGCGGGGCAGCATTAACAGGTCCTTGAGTGCCTTGGAGGGAATCAATCTTTCTTTCGTAAGTGGCGCCATTTGCGGCTACTTTCTTTTCGTGCGCTGTTAAGACAGCAAAAATGCCGAGGGAATGGCCTTCGATGAGCATTGGCTCACCGAAGCTTGCGTTCACGCCGGAAAACATCTGAAGAACCAAGGCATGCACGCGGATGGACTACGCTTCGCTTATTTTTATCAGACCGTGGAAATGGCAAAAGGTCGTGTGCGCGTCCCGTATTCACTACTACTTTACAGGAAATAGCCGCTCACCGAAAATCCGCAGAAGCTCCTTCCACCCACCGGCAGCTTGCGGCTCCGGGAGAAGAGATGGAGAATCGCATACCTCAATTCAGATTCGTTGCCTGCCATCTTACCCCGTTTTGAAATACGCGCAACCACCATTTTTCGCATCGGCCTTGAAAAAGCCGTGCCGACAGAGTTGCAGCGAGCCAAAGATGCATTCTCTTCCCTTCCCTGGCGACGAAATCACGCCACCGCCGCCCGCAAGCTGGAGTTTGAATCGCGTCCATTCCGGGCCCATATCCTTTTAGCCGCAGTAGACTGATCGAGGTGAGAAATGGGAGGAACAATGGATTACGTCAACCTTGGTAAAACCGGGCTTAAAGTCTCCCGCATCTGTCTTGGCTGCATGACCTACGGCGCGCCGGCCACCGGCCAGCCGCAGCCCGGCCGCCATGCCTGGACCCTCAATGAAGCCGATAGCCAGCCCTTCCTGCGCCAGGCCCTTGATCTTGGCATCAATTTCTTTGATACGGCCAATGTTTACTCCAGCGGCGACAGTGAAGTCGTTGTTGGCCGCTTCCTGAAGGCCAATACGCGCCGCGAAGCCATTGTCCTCGCCACGAAGGTTCACGGCGTTATGCGCGACGAGCCCAACGGCCGCGGCCTCTCGCGCAAAGCCATTTTTTATGAGTTGGACCAGAGCCTCCGGCGCCTGCAAACCGACTACGTGGATCTTTACCAGATTCATCGCTGGGACTACGAGACACCTATCGAAGAGACCCTTGAAGCGCTCTACGATGTGGTCAAGGCAGGCAAGGTCCGCTACATCGGCGCCTCGTCCATGCATGCATGGCAGTTCGCCAAGGCGCTTTATCTTGCCGATCTTCACGGCTGGACTCGCTTCGTCTCAATGCAGAATCACTACAACCTGCTCTATCGGGAAGAAGAGCGCGAGATGATGGGCCTGTGCCAGGCCGAGAATATTG
This sequence comes from Acidobacteriota bacterium, assembly GCA_021846945.1. Taxonomy (GTDB): domain Bacteria; phylum Acidobacteriota; class Terriglobia; order Terriglobales; family Acidobacteriaceae; genus Telmatobacter. The sequence goes on from JAJZVZ010000084.1 coordinate 11,570, forward strand.
CCGTAATTCCGTGGAGTCCGCTGGCGCGCGGCCGCCTGGCGCGGCCCTGGCACGGCGAGAGCACCCACCGCCTGGAGACCGATACATATGCCAAGTCTCTCTACTCGCGGACGGAAGAGGCCGACCACAAAGTCATCAATCGCCTGGGCAAACTCGCCGAGGAGCGCGGGATTCCGCGCGCCCAGATGGCCCTGGCCTGGCTGCTGGGCAAGCCCGGCGTCACCTCCCCCATCGTTGGAGCCACCAAACCCCACCACCTTCAGGATGCCGTTGCCGCCCTCTCCATACACCTGACTGCGGAGGAGATTACGGCCTTGGAAGAACAGTACGTTCCGCATCCGGTTCTGGGCTTCAGCTAGGCGGCAGCCTCCGAGACCTGCCAGACAATGCCGCCGGCCGGAAATCTCCCGCGGCGGAAGGTATTGTCTGCGCGAATCCCTCACGGGATGGCAGAAGAGATTTCTCAGTTGACATCTCGCGTCCGGCTATCGATGATTGGCAGAGCGGTTAACTGGCCGCCTATTTTGTTAACGTAGACGAAAAGTCCGTACGGCTACTTCGCGGGGTCGCAGGGTTTTCTGGGGAAACCTGGTTCGGCCGTTTCAGCCGCGGGTGTCGCGTCTCTTCGCGGGGAGGACGTTATCAGTACACGACTGCGCTTAAGCGATTTAATGGTCCGGAGCAAGCTGGTCACCGAAGAGGACGTGGCCAATGCGCTCAAACGCCAGTCGGTTCACGGCGGCCGCCTGGGCGAAAATCTGGTGGCGATCGGCGCAACCACCGCCGAGTCGATCAAAGCCTTCATGAATCGTATCCCTGCCGAGCCCGCCGACATCGCCGGCACAGGCATCAACGATACCGAGCTCATGGGCCTGCTCCTGAAGCTGATCTACTCGGGCCGCCTGGAGTCCGTGCGCCAGTTTGTGGAGGCCATCAAGCTGCCCTATCACATCGTGATTGAGCTGGTACAGATGGCCGTGGACCGGAAACTGCTGCAAACGCTCGGCGCGCGTTACGGCAGCAGCCTTGCCGACCTTTCCTACGACTTCACGGAAGAAGGGCGGCGCTGGACGATCGACGCCCTGAAGCGCCAGGGTTATATCGGCCCCGCGCCGGTCACGATCGAGGATTTTAACGACCAGGTCAATCTGCAAAAGCTCACCAACGAAGTCGTCAGCTATGACGACATTCGCCGGGTCCTGGGGGATCTCACGGTTACCGACAATATCGTGGAGCAATGCGGGCCGGCCCTTAACTCCGGCCGCGCGATGCTGATGTATGGTCCGCCGGGCAACGGCAAGACCTCATTGGCAATGCGCATGGCGAATATTTTCAGCGGCGTGATTCACATACCCTACGCCGTGATCGTGGAAAACCAGATCATTCGCGTCCTCGACACCAGCATTCATGTTCCCGTGTCCGCCACCAGCGTTGCCGAGGATGACGCGCTCTCTCTGATTCGCCAAGATACGCACGACGAGCGCTGGGTGGCCTGCCGCAGACCATTTGTTGTAGTGGGCGGCGAACTCACGCTGGATATGCTCGACCTGCGCTTTGACGCCGGCGGCCACTTCTACGAAGCGCCACTGCATATGAAGGCGCTGGGTGGATGCTTCCTGATCGACGATTTCGGCCGCCAGCTTGTCAGCCCCGACGCTCTGCTGAATCGCTGGATCGTTCCGCTCGAGAGCCGCGTCGATTACCTCAAGCTGCATACCGGCAAAACCTTCACCATTCCCTTTGAAGAATTGATCATCTTTTCGACAAACCTGGAGCCGGAGGATCTGATGGATCCCGCCTTCCTGCGCCGTCTCCCCTACAAGATCGAGGTGGGCTCGCCCGCGCTTGAAAATTACCGGCGCATTTTTGAGGGAGAGTGCGCAAAGCAGCACCTTACGCTGACCGATGAGATCTTCGAAAAGGTTGTGCATACCCTCTGCAACGAAAAGGGGGCCGGCCTGCACGCCTATCAACCCCGCTTCATCGTGGATCAGGTGGTGGCCAGTTGCCGCTTCATGGGCCAACCTCCCTATCTTGAGCCGCGCTATGTCACCTATGCGCTGGATAACCTTTACGTGCGCCGGCAAAGCTCCGGGGAGAACAAGACCTCAGCCAAGTCCCCGGCCAAGACGGCGGCCAAAGCCCCGGCCGCAACTCCGGCTAAGGAGGCTGCCGCCAGCCCGACCGCTGAAACAGCAGCGACTCCTGAGACCGCGCCGGAAGCAGCCGCGGTGTCAACTGAGGGATAGCACCAGCTTGCCGAAGTGGCGGCCTTCTTCCATTCGGCGCAGAACGTCGCGCGCCTGCGTCCACGAAAAGTCCTCATGGACCGGGCGCAGTTGACTCTGTCTGATGGCGCGGTTCATCTCCACGAAGTCGCGGCGCGATCCCACATAGATTCCGTGGATGCGCGCGACTTTGTGCAGGATCAGCGGGATGGATACCGGATCGGCGGCGCCGGTGAGCACGCCAACCTGCGCCACAGTGCCGCCCGTGCGGATGGCCTTGAGCGAGCGCGTGAGCGTGCCTACGCCGCCAACCTCGACAACCAAGTCCACGCCCTCGCCACCGGTCTGCTCCATCACCCAGCGGTCCCAGTCTGGATGATCATGGTAGTTCAATCCCGCATCCAGGCCGAGTTCGCGCGCCCGCTTCAGTTTTTCGTCGCTGCTCGAGATTCCCAGCACCCGCGCACCCCTGAGCCGCGCGAATTGCAGGGCGAAGATCGAGACGCCGCCCGTTCCCTGAATCAGCACCGTTCCTCCCGGCTTGAGATCGCCGGCGGCAAGCGCGTTCCAGGCTGTAACGGCCGCGCAGGGAAGCGTGGCTGCCTCGTGAAAGCTGAGGTGATCGGGGATCCTCACCAGCCCAGTCTCTTTGAAGACGACCGCGTCGGCCAGCGTGCCGTCAATGTCCCCGCCCAGCGCGCCCCTGGCCTTCGACGGCGTAAGCGGGCCATCCAGCCAGTTTTGCATGAAAATGCCCGCGACGCGGTCTCCCGGTTTCCACGCGGTTACGCCCGGCCCAATCGCAGTCACCTCGCCGGCGCCGTCAGAGCAGGGAATCCGCGGCAGCTTGAGCTTGGGGTTGTAGAGCCCCTTGACCATCATCAGGTCACGGAAATTGATGGAAACTGCGCGGATTGCAACCAGCACATCGTCCGGTCCGAGCCGGGGCGTGGGCCGGTCTACAAATTCCAGGGAATCAATGCCAAATGACGAAATCTGCCATGCCTGCATAGGTACATTCTCCACCTCTTCACAAATGCTGTCTTCAATTTTTGGGATGCAATTCGGGCATGCCTCGTAAAATGGAGGTATAGCTCGTGGCAAAACAAGGTAACTCTGTGGAGGACTGGATGGCAAATGCAACGCAGACGGCGGAGGCCGACTTGGGCGCCGGCTTGTCAGGCAACGATACGCGGCGTATGGCGGCACAGCGGCGCGCCGGTCGCGAAAGGCAAAAACAGATTCTCAACCTGCAAAAGGAAAATATCCTGTCGCAAAGGACCTCAAATCCGGGGCGGCGCGCCGCGCTGGAGGCCGCCCTGGCCGAGATCGAAGCGCAACTCCAGGCCATCGGATAAGTTTTGCCGCTACGATTCCCGGTGAAACAGCAGGGAATTGGCCTGGTGGACTGAAGTCAGGGTGATCCGCGCGATGTTTACGTGATCCGGCCGGCTAACGGCCCACACGATGGCATCGGCTACATCTTCCGCGCTCAGCGGTGTCAGTCCCTGGTAGACCTTGGCAGCGCGTCCGGCATCGCCGCGAAAGCGGACGAGGCTGAAGTCAGTTTCCACGGTCCCTGGGTCCACGCTGGTGACACGCACAGGCGTTCCCAGCAGATCCTGGCGCAGGCCGTCATTGATGGCGTGCACGGCCGCTTTTGACCCACAGTAAACCGCGCCGTTGGGATAGGGAAGATCGCCCGCGGTCGAGCCCAGGTTGACAATGTGGCCGCGGCCGCGCACCACCATTCCCGGGATTACCGCGCGCGAAACGTAGAGCAATCCCTTGACGTTGGTGTCGATCATCTCGTCCCAGTCTTCGGTCTTGCCGGTGTAGAGCTTTTCCAGGCCGCGGCTGAGGCCTGCGTTGTTAATGAGCACGTCGATCTCCGCCCATTCCGGCGGCAAATCGTCAATGGCGGTCTGAACGGCATGATGATGGCGCACATCCAGGTCAATCGAGTGGACGCTGGCGGCTCCACGCTCCAGTGTGCGCGAGGCTACCTCGGCCAGCTTGCTGGCTCTGCGCGCCGCCAGCAGCAGACGCGCGCCTTCGGCTGCGAAGGCAAGCGCCGTGGCCGCACCAATGCCGCTGCTTGCCCCGGTTACGAGGACAATCTTTCCGTTGAGTTTCATGATCCCCCTATCTTACAAGTGCGGCTCGCCGCTGGGCCATGCGGTATTGCCCGACCGCCCAATCCTCATTCCCCAGGCCGATCCGGCTGGCTTCGGCGAAGATCTCGGCCATATTGTCGGCCAGGCTGAGGCGCGTATTGCGGCTGGCGGCGGCCTCGCGCAGCAGGCGAAGATCCTTGGCGCCGAGTTCTATCGTTGCGCCGGGCTGCTCCGGCGGATGCAACATCACATTGCCATAAGCCGCGTAGAACGGCGACTGGAAGAGAGCGCTGTTGACGGTCTCCAGGAAAATCTCCGGATCGATGCCTTGTGCTGCTGCGTAAGCGAAGGACTCGCCGAGTCCATGAATCATGGCGCTGATGAGGAAGTTGCCGCCCAGCTTGACGGCATGCGCCTGACGCGGCTCCCGGCCTACCACGGTGATTCCCCGCGACAGCGGTTCGAGCAGCGGGCGGGCCTTGGCGACCGCCGCTTCCGCACCGGCCATCACGATCCAGAGCCGGCCGTCCTCAGCCACATTGGGCCGGCCAAAGACAGGCGCGGCAACAAATTGATGGCCGCGGCTCGAATGCTCCGCGGTGAGCCGCTCACTGAGCGCGACGCTGATGGTGCTGCACGAGATGTGGAGCACGCCCGGAGAAAGCTCCTCCATCAACCCGTGGGCGCCAAAGAACACGTTCTCGTGCGCGGCATCATCAAAGAGCATGGTGATGATGGCATCGGCGCCCAGTTCAGCCTCGGCCGGCGTGCCGGCCAGAACTGCGCCTTCGTGAATGAGCGGGTCAGCACGCGCCTCGCTCCGGTTCCACACCGTCAGTTCGTGGCCCGCGGCCAGCAGCCGCCGCGCCATCGGCGTTCCCATTTTGCCCAACCCTAAAAATCCGATTTTCATGCTGTGATCCTTCCCTTTACGCGCCTGCGCTGGAAATAGCAGCTCTCTTTCAAGAGATGATAGAAGACAGTAAAGGACGCGTGCGGAGCCCCACGACACGTTCCGGTTCCGCCATTCAGAATTCCTGCAAAGAAGGGCCGCTACACTGAAACCATGCCGATTCTCAAGGTGATCATCCTGGCGATTGTGCAAGGGCTGGCCGAGTTGCTGCCGGTGTCGAGTTCCGCCCATGTCGTCGTCGCCGAAAAGCTGATGGGACTCGATCCCTCTTCCCCTCAAATGACCATGCTGCTGGTAATGCTGCACACCGGAACCATGTTTGCCGTGATCGCATATTTCTGGAAGACATGGAAGCATGCTTACTTTTCCAGCCGCGATGCCTTCAGGCAGTTCGCGGTTCAGGTGTTCTGGGCAACGTTCCTGACCGGCATCGTTGGCGAGGCGCTCAAGAAGATCATTGAGAAGACCTACTTCCGCGGGGCGCCCAAGGCGCAAATTGAGATGCTCTTCAGCCATCTCGAACTGATTGCTCCGGCTCTGCTGGCGGTGGGCGTGATGATACTGATCGCCGGGCTCTGGGAGCGGCGTCACGAAGACGCCAGCTCGGGCAAGGCGCCCGATGATATCCGCGCTTTGACCATGCGCCAGGCTGGATGGATCGGCATCGTGCAGGGATTGGCGCTGCCCTTTCGCGGGTTCTCACGCTCCGGTTCGACCATCTCTATTGGCATGATGACGGGAGCGGCCAAAGAGACGGCGGAACGGTTCAGTTTTGCGCTCGCCGTGGTGCTCACGCCGGTGGTGGATGTGATGGAGCTGGTGCGCCTGATCAAGGCCTCGCACGCCGCCTTGACCGGAACGCCGATCAATCTCCACGCCTCGCTCGACGTCAGTATGCTGGGCGCGGTGTTTTCCTTTATCGCCGGATTGCTGGCGCTGAAGTGGCTGAGCAGTTGGCTCGAATCGGGCCGCTGGCACTGGTTCGGCATCTACTGCATGATCGCGTCGGTCGTGGTTTTCGTCCTGCACGCGCGGGGATTCTGACGGAACTCTGCGGCGGACCAGCAGTCCGCCGCGGGTTCACATCTTCTGCAGCAGGATGGTTCCCTGCGCGGCGCCTGTGATCGTACCGCTGACCACTACCTTCTTCCTGCCAACCTCCGTCATGGTCAGCAGCAGCACCCCGGGGTTGGCGGGATCGGGACGAATCAGGTGCGGGGCCGGCACGCCATCGATCAGCAGTTGCACATTGGCAATGCGGGTGACATGGCCGCTCTGCGGAATCAAGCGAATGCGGTATTGCGTGGCGGCTGTAATCTTGCTGGATAGATCGGCCTGAAATCTGGAACCATTCCAGTTCCCAACAGCATCAGCGGCCCAGACGCGCGCGGGCGCGTCCCAGTCGGCCGGCGGCGTCGCGCCCGTATTGAAAGCTGCGAAATTCCGGATCTGCGGCTCGCCCTGCGTCTCCGTGACTGCCAGCCGCAGCGCCGCATACGTCCCGGGCGCGACGGGTACGATGCATTTGTGCCCGATGGAGGAGCCGGTGAAGAGCGGCTGCCAGCCGGCCGCGGTGCGTCCTTCGAGACGGAAAGCGCGAATTCGCTGGCCGTAACGGCAATCCTCCTGGAGGATGACGTGATCGATGCGCGTGGACGGCAGACGCAGACTGACCGCATCGCCGCTGCCTGAAGTTGCCGCCACGCTCTTGCCGAAGCGGCGGCGAGTCTCCACGCCGAACTCCCTGGCCCGCGCAAAGTCCGCGGCCGGCATGTGGCCGCGGCGGTCCGCAGGAATATTGAGCAGCAGCTGCGCGCCGCGGCCAACGGATCGGTAGTAGACCTCAAGCAACTGATCGAGCGTCATCAGATTGCGCTCGTTCTTCGTGCTCC
>JAJZVZ010000085.1 GCA_021846945.1 Acidobacteriota bacterium
TCTGGATCTTCGCCCTCCCGCTTCACCATGGATGCTTCCCTTTTTGCCTGCAATCGCCGTTCGCTTCCAGAATGGATGATGTTCGGGCTGAAGTTGTAAAGTTGAGCGGTCGTTCAACCAGGTTCTGGAAGAATCGGGCTGCGAAATCTTCTTGTGAAACCGCCGTAAAGAAAGCTTACCGTACGGCTCGCAAGCAAGGGAAGGTTAGCGAAGAAGAACCGGCAGGCCTTTTGGCCAGGAGTGCGCACTCACAATCGCCGCATGGCTGATTGTCGGAATGTCAGGATGGCCTTACGCTGGATGGCCCCAGCCTTCCTGAGGACCGGGGCCGCTTCCAAAGCATATTGGGGCACAAAGACGTTGGGGCGATGGCGCGGAGTCTCTATCCTGCAGCGAGGGCCGGGCAAAAAGGCGCGCCGCCGGATCGCCCTCAACGCCGCCCCGAAACTTCAACGGACAGCGGCCAGCGCTCCCCAATTTGCATGTAACGCCTTTCGCTCTCCCCCCCAAGCTTCCAATAAGATCGTGACAAAAATGTATTCGAAATAGTCGACAATGAGGTATTATTGGGAATGCTTTTTGGGTTGCCGATCAATGTGGTGGACTTCCACTCGCAAGGAGAGCCGAGCCGAATGATGGTTTCTGGCGGTCCTGATTTCGGTGCAAGTGCGGCTTCGGCGCGCCTGAGGAGCTTTTGCAATGAACTTGAGCACCGTTGCCTGGCGATAATCTGTGAGCCATGCAGCTCTGAGGTGGCGCCGGATGCGCTGGTGCTTGATTCTGTCCATCCAGGCTCCTCAGCCTCCGTGATCTTCCGCAACAGTGCTGGCCATTGGGGCGTGGGCGGCCATGGCGGCCTTGGCGTTTTCACAACCCGGTCCGCACGGGTTCGAGTTTCATGCCTCAAACTCCAGGGCGCGGGTCTGGCTGGAGTAAAAGCGATCTTTGAGCGGGCCAAGACGACGCAGACCTCAGGGAAGAAGCGGCCCATCGAGGAGTTTATGGAAGCGTAGTGTCCAACCAGGAAAGGGGGGGCTTGCGGCCGCGTTCCGCCGATTCTCTGTCTGCTCTGTCATTCGATTCACTCCGGAGGTTTCATGCGTCCTTTGATCCGCGCGTTGGTAGCCTGCTCCGTGGCATGTTGCATTCCTCTCCCTCTGGCCGCCACGCAGTCCAAGCTTGATGGCTACTGGGAGCTTCGCGTGCCGAACCCAAGCGGCGACGGGACTTTCCGCGATACCTACTTTCAACTGTTACGGCATGGCGGCGATGTTCACGGCGCTTTGATTCGCTGGCACTATACGATACCGATTGTGGGGACGCTGCACCACGGCGTTCTGCATTTCGCAACCCAGCCCCCGGCTTCCGCTCCCCGCTGGGGACAGAAGCCAATCACCTTCGATGGCGCCTTTTCGCATGGGAAGCTGAGCCTGTCCATGGAAATCGGTGGCCGCGCGTATCGCGGCGACGTTCTGCGGGTTACCGAGGACGCGACCCAGCCGCCAAAACCGTTGCCGCTGCCCGCGCTGCATGATGTCCCCGACAACGGCCTGGCCCGCACCCCGCCGATGGGTTGGAATAGCTGGAACAAATTCGCAGGCAAGGTCGACGACGCCGACGTGCGCGCCATGGCGGATGCCATGGTTTCCAGCGGCATGAGCAAGGCCGGCTACACCTACATCAACATCGACGACACTTGGGAGCTGGGACGCGACGCCGCGGGAAACATCGTGCCGAACAAGAAGTTCCCGGACATGAAGGCGCTGGCGGACTATGTGCATTCCAAAGGTCTTAAGATTGGCATCTATTCAAGCCCGGGTCCGAAGACTTGCGCGCTTTATGAGGGCAGCTACGGCCACGTCCGGCAGGATGCGGAGACCTACGCCAAATGGGGCATCGACTATCTCAAGTACGATCTCTGCACGGACCTGGATATCTACAAGGATGACGCCGCCACGTTGCAGGCTATCTACCAGGAGATGGGCGAGGCGCTGCAAGCCACACACCGGCCCATTGTGTATAGCCTTTGCGAATACGGCCGCGCCGAGGTGTGGAGGGGTTGGGGCGAGAAGAGCGGCGGCAACCTGTGGCGCACCACCGGAGACATCCAGGATAACTGGAAGTCCATGGATGCGATCGGATTCAGCCAGATCAAGATTGCGGGCTACGCAAAGCCGGGGCATTGGAACGACCCTGACATGCTTGAGATCGGCAACGGCGGCATGACGGCCGATGAGTATCGCACCCATATGAGCCTATGGTCGATGCTTGCAGCTCCGCTGATTGCGGGAAACGACCTGCGTTCGATGAGCAATGAGACCAAGAGCATCCTGATGAACCCAGAGGTGATTGCGATCGATCAAGACCCGCGGTTCATGCCGGTGACCGAGGTGTCTCACGATGGAGAAATCGAGGTGCTGATGCGGCCGCTCCATGACGGTTCTGTCGCTGTGGGCATCTTTAATCGCGGTTCGGTTCCCGCGGCCGGAACATTTCGGCTGGCCAGCCTGCCCGCCGGTTTTCAGGGCAAGCGGGTCAGCGTACGCGATCTCTGGCGGCATGGCGGCGTCTCCATTCACAAGGACAGGTACACAACCACGGTTCCAACCCATGGCGTGGTCATGCTTCGCATCACCGCTGATTAAAGAGGAGAGACCGCAGCAGTTCTAGCCACATCGGCTTGGATGAGATAACGTTATCTCTATGAAAAAGGAAGAGGAACAGCAACGCATATTGTTTGGCCGCCGCATGGAGGACCGGAGCAATCTGCATGCTGCCAGGAGGGAAGAAATGATGAACCCGAAACTCACGCGAAGGCATTTTCTGGGCGGAACGGTCGCCGCCGGCGCTTCCACACTTCTACCTGCCGCGGCGCAAGAGGCCGCCGCCACGGCAAAGAGTCATTCTGCCGGAGGCGGTTCCGACATAGCCATTGCGGACCTGACCCACGCTTCCGTCGCCAAGGTAAAGTGGAAGGCCGAACCGTTTTCCATGACGGAGGTGCGCGTGCTCCCAAGCTTCTGGAAGAACATGATGGAGCTGGATCGAAGCTACCTGTACTCTCTGCCGAACGATCGCCTGGCCTACAACTTCCGCGTGAATGCGGGGATTGCCACTGACGCCGATCCTCTGGGCGGATGGGAAGCTCCCGACTGCGAGCTTCGGGGCCACTACGTGGGCCACTATCTTTCCGCCAGCGCTCTACTCCACGCCAGCACCGGCGACATGCCCATCAAGGCCAAAGCCGATGATCTCGTTGCCATCCTGGCCGGATGCCAGGCGAAGGACGGCTACCTGAGCGCTTTTCCCGTAACGTTCTTCGGCAAACTCCGCAACCACGAGCAGATCTGGGCTCCGTTTTATACCTTTCACAAGATCCTTGCCGGCATGATCGACATGTACGAGCACACCGGTAACCAGCAGGCCCTTCAAGTCGCGATCGGGATGGGCAACTGGGCGGACAACTACAGCCGGCCGATTCCAGAAGATGAATGGCAACGCATGTTGCTTGTCGAGCAGGGCGGCATGAACGAGGCGGCCTTCAACCTCTACGCCATTACGGGCAATGTCAGGTATAAAGATCTCGCCTACCGGTTCGAGCACAAGAAGATCTTTGATCCATTGGCAGCCAATCAGGATATGCTCGCCGGGAACCATGCCAACACGAACATTCCAAAGGTGATTGGAGCGATCCGCGGCTATGAGCTGACGGGCGACCAGCGTTATCTGACCATTAGCCGGAACTTTTATCGCTTTGTCACGGAGCGCCACGCCTACTGCACAGGCGGTACAAGCAACGGAGAGTTCTGGCACAAGCCGGACGCGATCGCTTCCCAATTGGGGCCCGCGGCCGAAGAGTGCTGCTGCTCCTATAACATGTTGAAACTTTCACGCCATCTCTTCGGACAAGAGGTGAACGCCAGATACTTCGACTACTATGAGCGCGTGCTGTTCAATGTGCGCAACGGCACACAGGACCACAACGGAATGCTGATGTACTATGTCTCGCTGAAGCCGGGGCTCTACAAGACCTTCGGCACGCAGTTCAATTCTTTCTGGTGCTGCACCGGCACTGGCTCAGAAGAGTACGTCAAGCTGAATGACTCCATCTACTTCCACGATGCGGACTCGGTCTATGTCAATCTCTTTATCCCCTCCAGCCTTGACTGGAAGGAACGCGGTCTGCAGCTCAGCCAGACCACAAAGTTCCCTGACGAGGAGCGCACGGTTCTGACCGTGGTTGCCGCTCCCTCCCAGGCGACCGCGCTCAAGGTTCGTATACCCTACTGGGCGACGAAGGGCGTCACGGCCGCCATCAACGGCCAGCCGGTAGCCGTGGAGGCCACTCCTTCCACCTACGTTGCGTTGCATCACGACTGGAAGGCCGGTGACGTGATCACGATAGACTTGCCGATGCCGCTGCACCTGGATCAGGCCCCGGACGACAAGCAGGTGCAAGCCGCAATGTATGGGCCCCTTGTACTTGCAGTGCGGCAAGGAACGGAAGGCCTGACAAACCGGATGATCTATGGTGACAACGGCCCCTGGCGCTCAGACGATGGTTATCCAATGCCAACTGTCAAGCTTGCTGACGCAGAGAACAAGACCGGCGACGACGCGATCTGGTTTGAACGCATCGAAGGCAGCAGGGAGTATCCTCTTCAATTCCGCAGCAAGGGAAGGGGCCCGATCCACACGCTGGCGCCGCTCAATCGCATCTTTGACGAACGTTACTCGGTGTATGTCCGCAACGAAGGCGTGGCCTAGAGCATGTCCAGGAGCGAGTTCCGCAAGGCGTTGGGACTATTCGATTCGGTGATGATCGTCGCCGGCATCATGGTCGGCTCCGGCATCTTCATCGTCAGCGCGGAAATTTCACGGCAGGTCGGCGCTGCCGGCTGGCTGTTGGTTGCCTGGGGCATCACCGGCTTCCTCACCGTCTCTGGCGCGATCAGTTACGGCGAGCTGGCCGCCATGATGCCGATCGCCGGCGGCATGTATGTCTATCTGCGGGAGGCCTTCTCGCCATTCGTCGGATTTCTTTACGGCTGGACGCTGATGACCGTGATTCAAACCGGTTCCATTGCCGCGGTGGCGATCGCCTTTGCACGGTTCAGCGGCGTCCTGTTTCCGTCGGTCAGCGATACGCACTACCTCCTTGCCCCCAGGAGGTTCTTATCCGGATACGCTATTTCGCTCTCAACGACGCAGTGCCTCGCGTTGGCGATCATCCTCGCCGCGTGCCTGATCAATATCCGTGGCCTCCGCTGGGGAAAGCTGGTGCAAAATGTCTTTACACCGGCGAAGCTCTTGGGCATGGTCCTGCTACTCGGCCTGGGGGCCTATGCCCTCCTGCGCAACCCCTCCGTGCTGCGCCTCAACTTTGCCCAGCCATGGCATCCGCAAAATGTCTCCAGGACCGGCGGATTGAGCGCGATGACGGCGGCGGGGATGATCGTCGCGCTGTGCGTGTCGCAGACTGGATCGCTATTCGCTGCGAACTCCTGGCACGAAATTACGTTTGTTGCCGGCGAAGTCCGCCATCCACAACGGAATCTTCCGCTGGCGCTTGGCTTGGGCGCTTCCCTGGTGATCCTGCTGTATCTGCTCTGCAATCTCTGCTATCTGGCGGTGACGCCGATACACTCCATCCAGACCGCCGCCGGGGATCGCGTAGCCACGCTGGTAGTGGACACTGTTCTGCCCGGCATCGGCAGCCTTGCTATGGGCTGCATGATTATGGTCTCCACCTTCGGCACCGTCAACGCTCTTACGTTGGCCGGGAGCCGCGCCTGCTATGCGATGGCGAAGGACGGTCTCTTCTTCCGCCGCGCCGGGGTTCTTAACCGGCAAGGAGTACCCGGATGGGCGCTCGCACTGCAGTGCGTCTGGGCTTTGCTGCTGGTATTGCCGCGCACCTATAACCCGCGGCTACAGACTTACGGAGATCTTTACAGCAACCTGCTGGACTACGTCATCTCCGCGGCACTGATCTTTTACATCCTCACGGTCGCCGGGCTCTTCCGTCTGCGCCGTACACGGCCCGATGCCGCCCGGCCCTATCGCTGCTGGGGCTATCCCTGGCTGCCGGCGATGTATATTGCCGGTGCGTCTTTCGTGCTGGTGGTGCTGTTTGCCTACCGTACGGCAACCACTTGGCCAGGGCTCATCATTGTAATCAGCGGAGTGCCGGTCTATGGGTTGCTCCGCAGAGGTTCGGAGATGCGTAAGGAGAGTACGGACGCAGCATTGGCCGGCTAGCAAGCGGCTATCGCATGGCTGCCGCATGCAAGTGTATGAGCGGAAAGATGAGGGGCAGAGTGCAATGTGCTGGGAGACCGCCGGTGAGCTTGCGCTGTTCTCAAGGCTCTGCGGGAACGCTTCGGCTCAAGTACTCTGCCGAGCGACAGACTGCGCGGCGCAGGCTGCGTTGGAGTCTTATGCAAAGCAACGTGGAATGCATGACGGCAAGCAATTCGCCGGAAAGGTTGTGCCGAATGTCCCTTCGGACCAAGGGCTGCAAGGCCCGCAAAGCTCTCGCTTCTAACCTGCTGCGGCCTGACTGGGCCTTGACCGGGCTGCTTCTGGCCGCACAGGTGCTGCCGCTGTTCGTTGTTCCAACCCTGGTGGCGCAGGCAAGGCGCTGGAAGAGACCGGCGGCGCTGGGGCCAGGTCCAATGCTGGACGGGGGCCAGGTTATGTTGAGCACGTCAGACCTGAGTGTGAGGCTTCTGCGCTATTCGGGCACGGTTGCTTCACTGTCGCCCAACGCCGATCCAGGGTTGGACTATACGCCAGGTGACCTTTTGCGGCAGCGCTCGGCGAACACGTTTTATCACCTTGGCGATTTGGATATTCGATACCGCAGTTTGGGAGCTTCAGCCTGGACAGACGTGTCAACGGCATATAGGCGCAGCCCGGTGAGCGAGGTGTCAACCGGCAAGCATCATTTCAGCGGCGACGTTACATCGAGCTTTCCCGCTGGCACACCGCTGAAGGTGGTACGGACATGGTCGACCCGGAGTGGAACGCTGGCGCTTCGCTTCACGCTGACGAATACATCCAACACGCCGGTCGAGATTGGCGGGCTGGGTATTGCCATGGTGTTCAACAACATCATGAATGGCCGCACACTGGAACAAGCCTATAGTGTCTGCTCCTTTTACGATCCATACATCGGCGAAGATGCCGGCTACGTGCAAGTCATCCAACTCCGCGGGACCGGACCGGTCTTGCTTGTGGCGCCCGAGGGTCATACGCCGCTGGAGGCATGGAAACCCATCCTCGACCATCGCAACTGGCAGACCGGAGAGGGTTTGCTGGATAACGATCCTACGCCGCGAGGCACTACGTTTGAGGGATCCTTTGACTGGATGGTCCACAGCAAAGGCTATGCGGATACGGAATGGAAGGGTGTGGACGAGTGGAATCAACCAACCTCGGCAACGTTGGCCGCCGGCCAAAGCGTGACCTATGCCGTCCGCTTTCTGGTGGCGCCGGATGTCCGGCACATTGAGGCCACTCTGGTCCAACATCGAAGGCCGGTTGCGATTGGAGTTCCAGGCTACATCCTGCCGCAGGATATGCAGGCGCACCTGTTTCTACGCTATGGCTACCCCGTGCGCTCGATCATGAGCCGGCCTGCAGCCGCCGTGGAGATCCGCGACGAAGGCAAGAATAGGGCCGGTCTGCATGTTTATTCGCTTCGCGGCAAACAATGGGGCAGGTTCCGCCTGGTGATCACATACGCGGACGGCACGGTGCAAACTATTGGCTACCGCACCATCAAGCCGGAGACTGAAGCGATCGCCGACATGGGGCATTTTCTCTTTCATCAACAATGGTTCGATCAACGAGATGACCCGTTTCATCGTGCTCCTTCGATCATCAGCTACAACGATGAGGCTGGCCGGCAAGTTACGCAGGACTCACGGGTGTGGATAGCCGGACTGAGCGATGAGGCCGGCGCCGGCTCCTGGCTGGCTGCCGCGATGAAGGAGTATCTTGAGCCGAATCCGGAGGAGATCGCCAAGCTGGAGCAGTTTGTCGACGGCGCCCTTTGGGGACATCTGCAGAACAATGGCGGGCCCCATCCTTATGGAGTGCATAAGAGCCTGTTCTTCTACCAGCCGGCGCTTGTGCCGGGCTTTCCCTATGATCCTAAGCTGAACTGGACCAGTTGGACTAGCTGGAACAAGGAAGGAGCAGAGGATGTTGGCCGTTCCTACAATTATCCGCATGTTGTGGCTGCCTATTGGTCGCTTTACCGAACGGCGCGCAATACGCAAGGCCTGGTGACGCACCACGATTGGCAGTGGTATCTGAACCAGGCGTATGAGACGACCGTCGCCATGTGCAGAGAAGCGCCGTACTACACGCGGTTTGGCCAGATGGAGGGCACTGTCTTTGTGCGCCTGCTGGATGACATGAAAGCCGAGGGTTGGACCGAAAAAGCAAACAAACTGGAGGCGTTGATGCATGCTCGCTCCGGCCTGTGGAAGACGGAAGCCTATCCCTTCGGAAGCGAGATGCCTTGGGATTCGACCGGTCAGGAAGAGGTGTACGACTGGACGCGCTACTTCCATGACGATGAAAAGGCGGAGGTCACGATTAACGCCATCCTGGCATATGACCCGACGATTCCTAGCTGGGGATACAACGGAAGCGCTCGTAGGTATTGGGACTTCATCTATGGAGGCTACCCAAAATATGCTCGCATCGAGCGGCAACTGCACCACTACGGTTCGGGGATCAATGCAATTCCCCTGCTGGCCGAGTATCGCCTGCATCCGGATGATCTCTACCTGCTGCGAGTGGGTTACGGCGGCGTGATGGGTGCGCTGGCGAACATCGATCAGAAGGGCTTCGCCTCCGCAGCTTTTCACTCCTTTCCCGACCTGATGAGGTACGACCCCTATAGCGGCGACTATGGGCCAAACTTCTTTGGCCACGCGATCAATACCGGAACCTACGTTACCTTCGACAAAGAGATGGGTTGGCTCTGCTTTGGAGGAGATGTCGAAGAACATCATGGCATCGTGCATACGACGGTGCTTGACTCGTCTCGCCGGCGGCTGTTTCTTGCGCCGCTTGGCCTGTGGGTGACGCTGGACGCCGGCAAGATGGTCTCGGCAGACTTCGACCCGCGCCGGGCCACGGTTACGCTGCATTTGGCCGCGGCCAACGAATTTGTTCGCACGGCCCGGTTGCGTCTGGCGCAGACAGCGGAGAAGCCCGGCCCTGCTTGGACCCCGACGCACAACGCCAGGCTGGATGCGGGCGCTTATGTGATTCCGCTGGCCTCCGGCCAGACCACGGTCGTGCTGCGCCGGGCAAGGAGGTGAACGGTGCGGCTGTGCAAAAGTTATGGAGCAGGCTGCAGGATCCGGGTTTTGCCTCTGGTTGGGAAAATGTTCCGGGCGAAATGCGCTGCTTCTCTGCATAGACCCTTGGGGCCCGTGCGCGGAGAAGCCGCGGCTCGCTGATCTGGAAAGGGGGACGAAACGATGGACAGGCGTAACTTTATCAAAACCATCACGGCGGGTACGGCAGCGTTGCATACCCTGGTGACCCAGGCAAGTTCCACCGAAGCGGCGAGGCAGGATCGCGGCCTGATTGCAGCTCACGCGGCGCCGATTGACGGCCACACTCGGCTGACGGCCTTCGCCCGCGATGGGGTGCGCTGGACCGTTTACGAGGACCTGCGGGTGCGCGATGGGGTGATCACCTTTGTCTGCTCGGACGGTTCGGCCCGCGTGCTCCGCAAGACCGCTGAGGCGACCTTCGCAGAAGAGGGTCCGCAGCATCTTGGTCTGGATCTCAAGGATATCGGGATGGCTGACGCCGACCTGCTGGCGGACAGGCTTTTGGCTCATGGCGACCCAGATGAACAGGAGGTGCGCCGCGCTGCCCCGCCCATGAACTCTGACCACAGCCATGAAAGGCATCCGGAGTTTCGGCCAGGATGGAATACGATTGTTGGAACCAGAGAGTGCAGCGACACCATGCCCGTCTATCCGGCAGGCAATACGCGCACCTATCATCCGCAGCAGTACTTCCGGGAGATCACGCAGCAGAATGCGAATCGGCGTTATGAAGGCCTGGTCGGCGGCTGGATGCCGGCGGTGCGCAAGGTGATTCCAGACAGCGATGGGAGCTACTTTGAAGTTGTTGTGTTTGGCGATGTTGCCGCGCATGACCGCTTCATCGTGCAGACATGGCATCGGACCGCGCACCTGCGCGATGGAGCGATCCTCGGGGTGCAATACGGCTATAGCTATCCGGCATATACCCGGCGGCGGCAGCCTCCGGAGCCTGGTGACTTTTATCGCGGAATGTTGGAGTTCGCCGAGTATTGGGAGCGGCTGACACAAGACCTTGCATCCATGGTGTTACCCGACGTGAGCTGGACGGACATGGTCCGGTACGCATTCGTCAAGGAACAGATGGTTCGTCCAGGGGGCATCTACCCCAAGTACGGAGCCGTGGACCGGGACTACTACGGATCAGAGTATGACGGGTTTCAGGACACCTTCACGATGTCGCTCTATGCAAATCTGGAGTGCGGCCGCTTCACGCAGGCTCGCGAGGTCTTGGACAATTACTTTACCTCGTTTACCAATGACCTCGGCATGATCAACATGCGCGGCCCGGAGACGGCGCAGTTTGGGCTCACCCTGTTTCTTGTGGCCCGCTATGCCCAGTTGACCGGAGACACGGCCCTGCTGCTGCGCCATCGAGAAAAGATCGAAGCGGTGGCGACGTTGCTTGCGGAGCTGCATGACGAAAGTTTGCAGCTTCCTTCGGACGACGCCGGATATGGCCTTCTGCATGGCTGGTGCGAATCCGACTCCTGCCTGATGCCTGACCCTGCAGTGTGGGATAAACCCTACTTTGCCAATAGTGCCTTCGCAGTGCGGGGTTGGAGGGCTACCGCAACAATCTGGACCAAGCTGAAGCTTCCGAACTCCGCCGCGCAAGCCGAGGAATGGATGCGCCGTAGCCGGCAGCTACAGACGGCGCTCGTGGCCAGTGTCCGGGCGAATACGTGGCGCGACCGGACACCGCTGTATATTCCGCCGTTGCCGGGCGTGAAACTCACGTTTCGTGAATCCCTGTTGAAGGAACATCCGAGCGAGCAGGGATGGCCGCATCGCTGCTATACCGAGTTGCTCCTTCCGGATGTATTGCCGGAGCCGGAAGCGAATGCGGTGGTCGATTGCATGCGCGCCTATGGAGCGACCACGCTCGGCGTGGTTGCAAACGTTGAGCCTCCCAATCCTTATGGACGGGCAATCCTGGGCTTCATCTCCTATGGCTACGCGCATACGCTGCTGCGATTGAATCGAATTGAGGAGTACATTCTCTTTCTATATGCCCATCGCTACCACGATCACTCTCGCGGAAGCTGGACGGCTGGTGAAGTCACCGGCATCACCGGCGGCGGGGCGCTGTTTTGCATTCCCGCACAGCAGACCATTCCATTGTTGGTCCGCTGGATGATGGTCTATGAAGAGTACGACGAAAACCGGCTTCACTTTGGCCGCGCCATCCCGCGGGATTGGATTGTACCCGCCAAGCCGATTGAGATTGTTGACGCTCCTACACGGTGGGGACGAGTCACCTATCGCCTGGAGTGCCGCGGCGCCAATTCGCTGGTCGCCACCGTCGCCTTGCCGACGAGCGGAGACCTCCCGGAGTACGTACACATCACGTTCCGCGCACCACGTGGTCGCAACCTCGTTGGCGCGACAATCAACGGCCGGGTTGCGACATTGGAAGGACCGCACCAGGATGCCATTGTTGTGCGGCCGGATGGTCAACGGCACTTTGTGGCTGTCGCGCGGCTCACGTAGATTTGTCGCGCCGTTCAGATTCCTGCTTTATCGTCTTATCAGTGCAATAAACCAGGAGCAGCCTGCCATCGGCAGGCTGCTCTTGGTTTGCATGGACAATGATTTGAATGCACCGCTCAGAACTGCAGATTCGCACGAAGCTCGATCTGCCTTGCGCCTATGCCAAATGGCGTAGCTGTGGTGCCAAAGGTGGTGTCCTGCACTCCAGAGTCCAAACCTATCCAAGAAGGATGGTTGAATGCATTGAGAAACACGCCCTCAAACTTGAAGCTGATATCCGCCTTGATTGGAATTGTCTTGTTGAGCGAGAGGTCGGTATCGAAGTTGGTCGGGTCATGTAGCCAGAGCAGCCGACCGAACTGACCGGGAGTTGAGGCAGGGCTGATATAGGTGGTGTTGGATTGTCCCGTTATCTGGTTGATGTACTTCGAGGAGAAGAGACTGACATAAGGCTTGCCTAGAATCCGCCGAGCATGCATCTGACTTTGCAACTGACTGGGGGTAACGTTGGTGAGCGTGATCCCTGAGTCGTTCTGATTAAAGGTTGAAGTTCCACCAACGAAGAGATGCGGCTCGCCGCTTTCGTAGGTGATAATGGCGCCGAGAGTCCAACCACCTACGATCGAGTTCAGGAGCCTATTTTGGTTCAGGAACGGCTGACCCGTGCCAAAAGGAAGATCATAGGTGCCGCTGGCGTGGAAGACATGGCGAACATCAAAGGCGCTTGGAAAGTAGTTCAATCTCTCGTCCCGCAGTGTATAGAAGCCGGGGGCGCTGTTGCTGCGGCCTCCATAGTATCCGGGAGCCGTGCTGCCTTGCACGGTTACGCCGAGCGAGTGAGAGTAGGTATAGTTAGCGTCAAATTGCATACCGTGATTCATGTTTTGCCGGAAATCGACCTGCAGCGCATTGTAATTCGTATATCCTGCGTTGGTCATCTCCAAAGTACCGGCTCCCGCTACGTACGGATTCTCCTGGAAGAAGTTGCTGGGATAGTTGCCGCTGCCAGGAATCCCCTGCGCGGCGCATGGGCTGAAGGTCGCTCCGATCATTGAGCATAAATAGGTGGAGTTGCTTGAAAG
Organism: Acidobacteriota bacterium; assembly: GCA_021846945.1. GTDB lineage: Bacteria > Acidobacteriota > Terriglobia > Terriglobales > Acidobacteriaceae > Telmatobacter. The sequence goes on from JAJZVZ010000085.1 coordinate 12,938, forward strand.
GACATTGGCAAAGGCGCCGGCTTGTCCTTGCTGCAAGTACGTAATGAACTGTCCATTGGTGTAGTTGGCCTGCAACCCCGAGGTTGCAAAGGCCTGATCGAAGATAGGCGTAGGATTGGGCCCCTGAAAAGTTGTTCCTCCGGAGGCGGCCAAGTTCTTCTGAGCATTTTCAAATTGGGTAAGGAAACCGTTCTCAAAGATATTTACTTCGTTGAAGTTCTCGGTCAACCACTGATCCTTTGAAACGTTGCCTACGTAACGCACCTCGAGTACATTGTTGGCGCTCAATTCACGCTGAATGCCAAATTCCCATGATTCGATATACGGTTGCTTGATGTTGGGGTTGAAGGTCGAGTAAGTCGTGCCGCTGAAGGTCTGGAAGGACTCAGGTATGATTGGTTGAAAGGGGTTCGGAGAGGTGGATGTAAGCGCCGGCAGAGATCCGCCGAGGATGACGGATCCTGCATTATAGAAGCCGGGTCCTGGTGTAAACCCGGCAGTTGGAGCCACCGGATCGGCGTAAAAGTAAGTGTTGAAGTTCGCGCCGCTGTTGGAGCCAATGCTCCAGAAGTTCTGCGCTCCTTCGGTGTAGTTCTTGAAGGTGAAGCTGCCGCGGATGACGCTCTTACCCGCACCGATGAGTCTTCCCAACATGCTGTCTGAAGTGTCTCTCGGGTTCCAAGCAAAGCCAAAGGTCGGCTCCGGATGGACATACGTCGGAGCGTACCCGTAGGCATGAGGTCCTTCAACCGGATCCTGGACGCCGCTTAGATTGCCTGGCTGGAAGAGCGCGCCGACCGGGGTTGGCCCCCAGAGGTCTGGAATCGTCGGGTGAGTATAGAAGCCGGTCTCGTCCTTGGATGCTCCCGTAAAATCCCAGCGAAGCCCCATATTGAGAGTTAGCGTCGGCGTTGTTCTCCATTGATCCTGAACGAAAAGTGCTGATTGTGTCAGCCGTTCGTGGAGATCGAAGGTGATTCCGGGCTCAAACTGCTTCGTTCTCTGATTTACAAACTCTCCAAGGCTGTAATAGGTCATGCGTCCGTTCAAGGTTGCGTAGAGCCCTTCAACGTCGTTCGCCGCGGAGGTTGGACCGTTTGCAACGGCGTTGGTCAACGCTGTCTCCACCGGGTCTCCCTGGCTGATTCCATTTACGCCGATATAGGGCACAAACTGGTTGTTGTAATAGTGATCCACCTCGGTGGAATCCTCGACTCCGAAGGTGAGGTTATGGTTTCCGTGCGACCAGGTAACCTGGTCTTTGATGCTCCCCACTGGATATAGGAACCCACCCTTGAGGGGCAGGAAGTCATTGATGCCGCTGTTGAGATTGAAACCGAAGGCGAGATCGCCCTGCTGCATCATCGCCGGAGTGGGTGTTTCAATGCCCTGCGAATCGTAGACCAGGCCGGTGTAGAGGTAACCGAGACGGAACGCATTCACCAGGGTCGGCTTCAATATCCAATCAAACCCGGCAACAACTTGGTAATTTCTGCTTTTATCGCTTGTGCCTTGATTGGAAAAGAGTGGTCCAGGATAGGGCGGTGCGCCTGTATTGTTGTAGTAATAATTTGATTCCACAGCCGTTCCGGTAATACGAAAGTTCTTCGATACGTCGTAGTCAATACGTGCGGTGGGGAATCGCTTGATGATGGATTCGTGGTTGTAAAAGCTCAGCAGGTTATGGTTGGCATCATAAGGGCTGATCGTGACGCCGGGAAGACTTTCTGTGCTCGTAATGTTTGCCAGATCCTGGGCAATGAGAGGATTTGTGGTCCCGGAGCATGTCGAGCATCCGGCGCTTGCGCCTACCTGGAGCACATTTGTCGTCTCAACCGCGTTGGTGGTCGCGTTGTTATAGATGTAGGTGCCGCTTAGCGCCAGCGGCGTGCCTATCACGGTGGTTACCAAGGCTTGCTCAGGTTGACGATAGTTACCCAGGCTGGCGAAAAAGAAAAGCTTGTTCTTCAGGATGGGACCGCCGATGTCGGCGCCGAAGTCGTTGATGATGATAAGACTGCGAGGTAGACCGACGGCGTTGGCTTCCCAGCTATTGGCATTCATGTCTTCGCTGCGGTAGTCCTCAAACAGATCTCCATGGAACTTGTTTGTGCCGCTCTTGGTAAGGAACCCGATGTCCATCGCAGAGGTGCCGCCCTGGGAGGCATCCAGTTCGCTGGTCTCTACGGTCATCTCTTGCGTCTGCTCCAATCGCTGCGAGGTGCTGGAGTAGTCCGTATCAAAGCCGCCGCTCTTGTTGCGATTGATCATGGTTGAAAAGCCATTCGCGCTCATGTTGACCGCGCCGCCGGGGAGGTTATTGAAGTCGTCATCCACTGCGCCCGGAACCAGAAAGGCAAGTGCGGATACATCGCGTCCATATGTCGGCAGATCCTCGACTTGCTTCAGGTCAATCGTCGTTTCGAGCGTGTTGCTGGTAGTGTCCAAGATCGGACTGCTTTCAGCGGAGACGACTACCACCTGATGGGTGGAGCCAACTTGCAGAGTGACCGACAGACTCGTTACCTGGTTGGTTTGGATCGTCACCTTGGCATATTGCCTGGAAGCGAAACCTTTCTTCGTGACGGTCAGGCTGTAATTCGCAGGATTCAGATACGGAATAACCGCGATCCCGGTGTCCGAGGTCGTCACCGTGTGAATTCCGTTGGTTCCAAGATTTTTGAGTACAAGGCTGGCCCCCGGAATGAACGCGCCGGCGGGATCCAGGACGGTTACATTGAGCGAACCGGTCGACATATCCTGGGCGCCGCAGCGTATGGCCGTGACGGTCAGGCAGCAGAGCGCCACCACCGAGAGGGTCAACCAGCGGGTGAGGATACTGGGCAAAGAATCGTGTAGCGACATAATATTTTTGCTGTTTTGCATCATCGTTTCCTCCGGCTCTTCCTGAGAAGTTCAGCTCTTTCGTCTTGAGGGCTAGCAGAACGAGTACAACATCAACGCGAGAACTTAATGTATTGGAATTTGTATCCATTATTGTCTATCTTGTCAAGAAAACATTTCCCATGGATGTGCGGCCACCCTTGTACGGTCGTGTAAGGTCTGAAAATTCAGAACGATGCCTCTGACCGTAGGAGAGATCCCCGGGCCGGCCTGAAGAGCTTGAGGGCCTTCCTCGGAGTCTTCCGGGGAGGGTCGGCAGCTTGATGGGAGGCCCCTCAGCTCGCGTGTGACGCCTTCGCCCGAGGGCCCAATCGGTGCCTGACGACGAAGCCTGCTTTCGGCGACGCACTGGATGATGGTGCGATTTCCGCCGACCAGGGGTGCGAGCGAACGCTGCTGGGCTTTGAAGTGGTCTCGACCGCCGCGGACGCGATTCTGACTCGCCGGATGTGGGGGTATCAACTTCGTCATGCCCGAGGATGGATCTCTTTCAATGCGCGACACCGCCCCGCTCAGCTCAGCGCTTCCATGAACCGGCGAATGGCCTTGATCTCGTTGGAATGGCCTTCCATTTTGCGCTGACCCCACACCCGGTTGTTGGCGTCGGCCAGGCCGACACCCGATGCATGCTCGGCGTACCGGTACCAGTCCCGGAGCCGCGCAGCGGCTTGCCATCGATAATCTCGACCTCGCCGGCCCAAAGCGCTCCGTCGAACCATCCCAGGCCACGCAGCCCCGCTCCAACCCTTACGAGTCCGATGTCGCAAACCCTCGACTGAACGAGTCATGCGAGGGGACGCCGCCCGGCGCCTGGAGAAACGTCCTCAGCCAGTCCTTCTTGGCCTCGCCACATTCCTCTTCGTCGTCCCGGCTTTTGGCTCCGCTCAACGCCACAGCAATGGCGATCCGCAATACCCCTTCCGGCAGGTGGTCCCGGCTCCATTCCATCCGCGGGTCCTTCGACTGCTCAAAACACCCGAGGGGGCTGTCCATCTCCTCTCGCCGCTGCTTTCTTGCCCTCGGCATCTGGCAATCCGGATGACCGCAATCCAGCCGTCCGCTAGAGTTCTCTGTGCGGCGGCCCTGGCGCGACAGTGACCTGCGGCTTTCCCATGCGCAGTGAAACACTCCGCCGTTTTCCCTTGATCGGAAGGTTCATTAGGTCCACGGGTTCGTTATAGCCGGCTCCGGCTCTCGCAATCCCGTCGTCATCAATGTCGATCACGGACTCGATGCCGATCAAACAGAGAAGAGCTCCCCATGTGTAATTGTGGTCGCCTCCAACGCTACCATTGATGCTCAGGAAGTTTTCTCCGCAATATCCATTTGCCAACCAGTTGTCCATAAAAAGATGGACACTCTTTTGAGCAAATTTGGACTGTATTTCTTGCGTTGCATAGCGCTTTACGCCTTGAAACACGAGATAGTTAACCGGCCCCCAAATGGTCCCGTGCCAGTAGGTCTGACCAAGAAACAAAGGATCCTTCCGGGAGACGGTCGGTAGAATCCAGTCGCCCCAGAACTGAGCCGGATCAGTCATGATGGCCAGCACCCTTTTCGCGCGAGCCGCATCCGGAGCCTGGCAAATCAAAGGGTAAAAGTTTGCCGGTGTGAGACGAGTCAAAAATTGCCCAGCCGTACCATCACCTTCATCCCAGAATCTGCTGCAGTAGACCCCCAGCTCTTCATTCCAGAGCTTTGTGTTTATTCGAGCGTTCATTGCCGCATGATCTTGCCGATACTTTCGAGCGTCATCGTGCCTGCCGATTGCCGCGGCGATCAACGATAGATAGTAGGCATCCATTGCCCACAGTGAGCAGAGATCGACCGCATTGACATTCATCGTGGAGCCTACCATCCTTACTCCGGTCACTCCCTCGAATTGGGGCGTATCATCCCAGCCGGTCTCATCCTGGGCGTATTCCAGTTTGCCTGTGCTGGTTCCCCATTGCAGCAGGCCATCGTTCCGAGCGTTGCGCGCCTTCATCCACCAACTGTTCCAGAGAGCCAGTTGTGGATAAACCTCGCGCAGGAAATCGAGATCTGGCCAACGTTGATGCATTTTCCAAATGCACAACGATCCGACAGGAGGCTGAGAGCGATCTTTACTGATTCCGCTACTCCAGTGAGCAAAGTTCGGAACCAGACCATCGGAGGCCTGGTAGGATAGGATGGCGCGAACAGTCTCGCGCCCCATTTCCGGGTTATCGAGCGACGCAAGCAACGCACTGAAGAAGCTATCCCAACAGAAATACGGACACGTATTTGGGGAGTCACCCCAATTACGCGAAACGCTGATCGCCACCGTTTTGTTATCACTCGAATAAATTCGTGAGTTATTCAGGTTGTCCGCAATAGCGGCAAGAATATCACCCGATGGACCTCTTGCTTTTGTGCGCCGTCCTTCGTATGCGTGTTGAGCTTCTGCCAGCAGACCATCGATATTGTTGAACGAAGGAAGCTCTCCGAATCCTGCGACGAGATAAGTTGGTTTTTCGGGTCCTCCAAGCGTTACAGTGAATTGATGCTCATCCGCTGCCCTAGGCGCCGGTAGACTCTTGAGCCTCCACGTTACAGTCTCGCCCGTAGCCGGCTTGGCGATTCCCTTTACTCCTTCAGTATCGGCGGAAAACGTGCTGCTAAATCCAGGCCAGTTCTCACTCAGGGAAAAACTCATCTCACCCTCTGCGTCCGATACAAGGCGTCCAATGATGACGTCCCCTATCCGCGACCATTGAAACTCAACCCGCTGAACATTCGCCGTAGCAGATC
>JAJZVZ010000086.1 GCA_021846945.1 Acidobacteriota bacterium
CCCTGCCGGAGCCGCCAAAGGCGACCAGAAGCGCGTCGCCACGCCCGCCGATGCGCTGCGCTCCGGAGCCAGCTACCTGGTCGTCGGCCGGCCGATTACGCAGGCCCCCGATCCCGCTGAAGCCGCTTCAGCCATCATCAAAGAGATGGCTGAAGCGCTCCAGGCATAGCCTCCATCACCTCCATAGACTGCAAAAGCCCGGCGATTGCCGGGCTTTTTCGGGCTACCGGAGTTTTTCCGGCGCTTACAGTTTCTCGTAAAAGTCGCATGCGGAGCACGAGATGTAGATTCCGCCAGGAATTCCGCGCTCGCGGTCCTTCACGCGCTTGACGATGCGCGTCGGCTTTTTGCACTTCGGACAGTCTGTCGACTTCGTCGTGTCCATGATCTTCTTGCGGTCGGCTGTTTTTGCAATCTTGGCCATCGGTCGGCTGCATTCTCCTTCTGGGGTTGTCTCTGCTCACACGCGCAGGCAATCACGCGCGGCTTCAACGTCGCGGCCCTGTCTGGCTTCACAACATAAAAACATGCAGAAACCAGCACGGACTCGCTCCGTCCAGTTTACATGAGAGCCGGCGCGGGGCTTCACCGCTGCTGATTGGAATCCGCCGCCGGAGCAGGCTGGGAGGATTCCGGAGCTGCAGCAGCCGCGGGCGCGGGTTGCGCCGGAGCCGGCGGAGCGCTATTTGCGGGCGCGGCCGTTCCGCCAGACTTTGGCGGCGCTTGCGGCACACCGTCCGGATTGGCTCCCAATTGTGGCTGCTGCTGATCCTCTTTGGGGAATTGCACCGGCTTCATGACGCCCACCCGGCTCGATTTGGAGCCGTCGGTGGGCAGCTTCTCGCCGGGATTCCTCAGGGTTGGCGGCGGCGCCGGAGCCTCTTTATTCGGATCGCGCTGCACATCGCCTTCGCGGATAATGTGAGTATTCGACTCGGCGGCCAGCACCGGTGAACTGCTGCCGTTGGTCATCAGCATCGGGGTCACCACGTCTTGTGTGAAGACCTCTAAAGGTTTACCAACCCTTGCGATCTCCACTTTGATCACGCGGTTGCCGTTGATGGTGACAAAATCAGTTGGGTCAGGCGGTTTGCCGAAAATCCACACCTCGAGCGGCGCCAGCCCTACCGTCTCGCGTGTCTTCTTCCACGGCTGTCCTTTGGCGAACATGACCATGTCCGTGGTCATTCCCACCAGTACCTGGTGGTCTAGAATGGCATTCTTGAGCGGAAGGGGTAGCGTATCGGTAAACGCCTGGATCGGCGACTTTACTTTGAATTCGATCAGCGGAGAGAGCAGATCCTCCACCTGGGCGCCGGTCATCCGCGGAACACGTTCCTTAAACGTCAGCGTGATGCGCGCCCCACGCGGAATCCCTTCGTCCGGCACTACGGAATTAGTCATCGTCGGATCCATCCCGATGCTGATGTGGCGCAGAAAACGATGCTTGAAGTCCGGCCCGCCATTCAGATCGATCACCATCTTCGACTGGCTGAACTTGACGTCGGTAATCACCACACTGTCGCCGGGCTTGGCGCAGACCCCTTCGCTTATGGCCATGTTCAAATACGCCTCGCCCGCGGGATGTAGTGTGCCATTGGCAGCCAGCGTCAGGCCCTTGTGTCCGCTGGGGAGCGGGCGCATGGCAAACCCATGCTCGGCTTCGAGGAAGCGAATGAGTTCCATCTTGGTTTTGCCATCGAGCGGCTCTTTGGACAGTGTGATCTTCGTCGGCGTAATCTGCGCAAAGCGCCGGTCCACCGGCGCATTGGCAGGAACGGCCGCTTTGCCGTTCGTATCAATTGTGATCACCTGGGCTGCGCCGCCTGTGGTTAGAAGCAGCGCCGTCACACATAAAATCGCAGCCCGCCGGAGGATGGCTCTACGGCTGGCGCGTGCGGCCGATTGGAGGGTGGCCCGCATCCCGTCGGAAAGGAATGACCGGCTCATCGGAGCCTCCCATGCGTGGCATCAGCATCGCGCAAGAGAAAGATAGCCCCATTCGGACCTAAATAGCAAATCCGCGTAGCGTGCTTTCGGCAGCGCGTTTTCATGTGATTCAACCGGAATGCTCAAGCGGAATCTAACTGCGCAGCAGCGCTTCCTCCCGGTGGAATTTCTTCCGGCAGCTTTGACTGCGTTGGCACGGCCCCCGGCACAATCTGGACGAGCAAGGGCTCGGCCGGCGCTTTTTCCGCCATCGCCGCCTCGTGCTGCCTGCGTGCCGCCTCGTCCAAGTCCACCGCAATACCGCCCGGCACAATCACTGGCGCGTTGTACTGAAAATCCAGCTCTCGCGTCACGCGGTAAACCACCGGCATTGCCGCCAGCAGCACCACCAGCGCGATCCAGGTGCCGTCCAGTCCAAACCCGCCGCCCGTAACCCAATACGGTCCCATGGGATTGCCCTGCACCACCGGAGAATGAGTGCTGACCCCGTTCACCGCCAGCCCGAACAGCAAGGCCCGGCTGGCCTTCCAGCCAAAGTTGAGCCCCCAGCTGACCCACAGAGCCCGTGTGCGCAGATAGGCCATGGTAAGCACCACACCCAGGATCAGCGAGACCACGAAACTGATGAAGCTCGCCCCGGGCAGGAATGACTGGATCAGCGCATAAACTCCTGCAAACCCGATGGTCGCCGCCACTGGCCCAACCGCATGCATCAAACGCTGGAAGCCGTAGCCCCGAAAAGCGATCTCCTCAGCCAGCGTGGCCAGGGCAAAGTACGCCGCGTCTGCCAGCAGCCAGTTCCAGGCTGAAAGATGGGTAAACAGCAGAATCGCGATGCCGCCGTTCCACGTCATCGGCAGCACGCACACCACCGCTACCGCCCAGCCCACGGCCACGCCCACGCCTGCCTCGTGGAACCAGCCCGTGCGCAAAGGCAGTCCCTGTTCCTTCATCGGATTGATCTGGTGATTCTGCCAGAAGCCCAGCGACGAGTAGCCCACCAGTAGCAGAAAGACCAGCATCGCCTGTGACGCCAGCGGAAACCAGGCATCGCTGACCAACCCCTGGGCTCCGTGAGTGGCCAATATCCGCGCCAGAATAAAGTAGAGGATCGCGATCAGAAATTGCGTGTACGCGCGAACCCGACTCTCGCCACCCGCAGGTGTGTTCATGCGCATCCCCCCATCGTAGCCGCGCCCGCAATCTCCAGTGCGCACAATCTCATCTCAGGCTTCAATCTCCCCTCGCACAATTTTGCAGGAACCCGCACAACAACCTATTCATGGGCACGATCGACTCCCCGGAATTGCCGCAGGAGGTCTTCCTTCTTACGGCGATTCGCATCCAGGCGCAGGCTGCACCGCAGATGCGCGAAAATTTGCCGGCCATTTGCTTCGGGCCATGCTGATCCCGCCCCGGAAGCATGGCCCCACCCCTGTCTCGCCTATGCGTCCAAGCAGGCAACATGACTGTGCTGTCCGCTGCGCCGGACCCCACCAACGCATTGTTGACCTCGCCAGCAAGTAATTCAGAGATTCCCAGGAACCATGAAATCTTTCAGACTTGATCTTCCGTGTAGAATCGCGCAATATTACGGAACTTCTGCTGGCGGGCCGCCACCAGCTCATCCACAGGAATACCCTTAAGCTCAGCCAGATGCTTTTTCAGAATGGTGCCCAATAGCCCAGTCCCGGCCTCGCGATCTTCGTGGATGCCTCCCATCGGCTCAGGCACAATCTCATCCACACAGCCCAGCGCCGCCACCTCAGAGGCGGAGATGCGCATGGCCTCGGCCGCCAACTGCTTATGCGCCGCGTCGCGCCACATGATGGCCGCGCACGATTCCGGAGTAATCACAAAGTAAAGCGCATTCTCGAGGATCAGCACCCGGTCAGAGACGGCCAGCGCCAGCGCTCCACCCGAACCGCCTTCGCCGGTGATTACCGAGATGGTGGGCACGCGCAGGCGGGCCATCTCGCGCAGGTTGCGCGCAATTGCTTCGGCCTGGCCCCGCTCCTCGGCACCCAGGCCGGGATATGCGCCCGGCAGATCGATAATGCTGACGACCGGCCGCCCAAATTTTTCGGCCAGCTTCATGCACCGCAACGCCTTGCGATAACCCTCGGGATGCGGCATGCCGAAGTTGCGGCGCACGCGCTCCTTGGTTGTCCCGCCCTTGCGGTTGCCGATCACGAGCACCTCGTCGCCGTCCAGGCGTGCCATGCCGCAGGCCACCGCCTCGTCGTCGCCATAGGCGCGATCCCCGTGAATCTCGCTGAAATCCGTGAAAATCCGCTCCGTAAAGTCCATGGGGTAGGGTCGTTGCGGATGCCGCGCCCGCTCGACTTTGCTCCATGCCGGCGAAACCGCCTGCGCCTGAACGGAAGTTCCTGTCTCGTGTTCGCTCATCGCCACCTGAAGCCACGCCGGGCAGCTCCCCGCCGGCTATGATGTGATTCTACGAGCCGCAACCCATTGCGACAAATCATACATCCATTCTTGCCTTCGTGGATCGAACCAGACCTTGCGGGCCCAGAGCACTTTGATGATCATTTCGGTGATCCTTGCGCCTTGGACGGCGTGAAAATCCACCCCGGCAGTGTTCCCGCCCATGATTCGCATCCTCATATGGAGAAAGAAAACATCCCGAAGGTCTGCGAGGCGCCAGACGCAACATCAACAGGCGCGAACACTCTGCGCAGAGCAAATATGAGGCCGAAGATGACGGCAGGATTCCGCAAAAGAATCCTGCCGGAAACAGACCAGCCTGCGCTCTCAGATACCTAAGCGCGGCGCGCGTGCTAGGGTTGGGGCACCGGGAGCTTCTGCCTCGCCGGAGGCTGCCCGCTGGTGGTGCCCGCCGCCGTTGCCTGCGCTGCGCCGGAAGGAGCACTTCCGGCCGCATTCGTCGCCGAGGCCAGCTCCGACTGACTGTACTTCGGGGCGCTCACGTAGCCATGAATGTGGTTCTTGCTGATCTCGTTAATCACAATCTGAACCGGCTGCGGGCTGTTGGGAGTGGAGAACATGACCGGCTGATAGAGATTGACGTGCTTTTGCGTCAGGTCGCGATCATCCACAAGCAATTGCAGATCGGCAAACTGATGTCTGCCGTTGGCCTTTCTCAGACGGATCTCAACCGGCCCCTCGCGCTGGAAGCGTTTTGATTTTGTCAGGTCAAACTCAATGTAGTTCCGTTCTCCCTTTTTCTCCAGCGCCACCAGTTCGCCATGGGTGTGCGCGATGGATCCTGTCAGCGCCGTGCGCGTGTCGGAAAGATCGCTTTGCGTTTGCGCAATGGCCTTGCCCTGTGCGTCGATTTGCGACTGCATCTGCTTGAAGCGCGGGTCTTCTCTGCGCCGGCGCGGAACCGCGTGACGGGAAGCGGTTGCAACCCGGAGGGCACGGGCGCGCGCAGCCTCCTGTTCCGCAGCCTGCTGTTGCTGGATGCGTGCGTCGAGCGCATTCATTTTCGCGGTAAGGTCGCTTACTTCATGCTGGGTCGAGTTGAGTTGGGCAGTCACCTGCTGATTTTGTGTGGCGAGATTCTGCGCGCTATGGTGCTCATAGATTGCATAGCCGCCGAGAAGAGCACCACCAGCCACCACTACGGCCGCAAGAACGGCCACACGAGGTTGGAAGGAAGTTTCCGGCTGGGAAGCGAAGTCCATCATAGATACCTCCGGGGGGACGAGCATGACGACACCCATTAGTGAGCGCTTGCACGCCCAATACCAAATAATGAAACTCTTAAGTTACGAGATTTGTGCGTGTTGACGTCTGCCCCGCTACGGAGAGGGTAAAAAGTTCCGGGTCACTGGAAATTCTTACGCACTTCACAGGTCGCCACCGCGAGGTTGATTGAGGAACGATCTCTGAAGTAACGAGCAAAACGCAGCTTCTCATGGGGTCTGATCGCAGTTCCGGCTGGAACCGCCGGGATGCGCCGGAGGAGATAGCCTGCGAGTCCGTCCGCCGTCGGTCGCGCTCAATGCGCCAGCAACGCGCTATTGCCCAGAACGCGGTAAAGGGTGGAACGGCTGATATGAAGCTGGCGTGCGGCGCGCAGCTTGTTGCCATGATTCAGGTCAAGCACGTATTGCACATGGCGGCGAATGACCGCATCCAGAGAGAGATTGACAGACGGAGCGGCTGAATGCGGCTCCGGCCGGGCATCGGCCCCGCTCGACAGGACAAGGGATTCCGCGCGGATCATGCCATTTTCCGCTTCGAGCAGCGCGCTTTCAAGCACGCCGGCCAGCTCGCGCACATTGCCCGGCCAGTTGTGCTGCAGGAGCCGGGACAGCGCCCCTGAGCCGAGCGCGACGGGATGCTGCTGATACCGCATGCAAAGGCCATCCAGCAGATGCTGAGCCAGCGGAGCAATGTCCTCCCGCCGCTCGCGCAAAGGCGGAATTACGAAGCGAAGCGCCGTCAGCCGGTAGGCCAGATCGGGCAAGAAGTCTCCGTGCGCGGCCATCTCCCGCAGCGGACCCTGCGACGAGGCCAGCACCACGGCGCGGCCAGGCGGACGGTCCTGCAAAGCCTTGAGCACGCCCAGCAGCAATCCCTGCCCGGGCTGGCCCAACAGATCCACGCGGTCCAAATAGAGGAAGCCGGAAATCGCAGCTGGATCGCCGTCGGTCGCCAACCATTCACGTGCATCGCGCTTCTGAAAGGAAACCCGCGCCAGCGACGAGCGGCCGAAGAGATAACGCGCCAGCGTATGCTTTCCGGAGCCGTACTCGCCTTCGATGGCCGCCACCCGGACGTGCAGCGCGGCCATCTCCGCCTGCATCAACAGCTTGCGCCAGACGGCGCTTACGCCAACCACCCGCGCGGCGAGTGCGTCATCCGCACCCGCGAGCGAAAGCCCCTGGCCAGGAGCCTGATGCGAATGCACTGACGGGTGTGCTCCCTGGTACTGCGAGGTTTCCTGCATCGGTCTCACCCTTCTTGCCTCCGTGCTCCGGATAAAACTTCCACGCCGACAAAGGCTTCATCGGCGCTGTCATCCAAAACATGAATGCAGAAAGGCGGACACGAGCCCCGCCAAGGCAGCACGGAACCACGTTCGCAGAAGATTGAAATCGCAGCGTCGATCACATCAGGATCGATCGGCTCAAGAAAGTCGGAGCGAAGGACGAGCACCCAGCCCGGCCAATCCCTGTTCCCTGCTCTCTTTTCTCTGCTCTCTCAAAACGGCATCCTGACCGTTGCAATGAAGGCATGGTTGTACTGGTGGTAATGGGTTACCGCCGTCTGGAAACCGGCTCCGGCCACCAGCGCAATCCGGTGATGGATTGCAAACCGGCCAAAGATCAACCCCGGCATCACGAAGGTCTGCTTCTTGCCGTCGTTCGTCCCGCCTTCCCAAATGGCCGAGTTAATCTCCGCCTCCGGCCACAGCCACGCGAGGGGATGGTATTGAAACGCGGTGTTGGAAAGGATGGTGCGCCCCAGAGTATGCACGCTGTCGACCGGCAGTGCGCCGCCCAGCGTCGATTGCACATCGAAGTTGCCCCATCCCTTGCCCGCCGCCAGGGTAGGCGTAACGGTAGCGCTCACGGAACCATTCGTATAGGTGCCGGTAGGAACGCTGCCGGACAGAAAACCGGTGAGGATGCCGTTACCGTGCTCCTCATTGCGCGCCAGAAAGCGGTATTTCATCATGAAGGACGCATCGCCCGGCCCATTCATCGCGCCGGGGTTCTGGTGGAGCAGATAAGGGGGCAGGTTGATCAGCATTTCAGTGTGCCGGCTGGGAATCACCTCCAGTCCCTTGCCATTATCCACATTGGTCACGTTGCCGGAGGGGGTCGCCTCGTGGGTGACATCGCACCGGAACTCCTGCTCGAGCCGGGGAGTGACGGCAACGAGCGGAGTCATCCAGTGGGGCTGCTCGGCCTGGGTGGCGGCAACGCGCTCCAGCCAGCGGCCGGCCCAGCCTACACCCGGCCCTGCACTCTGAGCAGCCGTGGCAGCGGAACCGGCAAGGAAGACAAGGAGGGGAAGAACTGGTACCGGGAACCTCAACAACGATCTCCTCGAATCAATACGATTCAAGGCGAATTTTATCTAATTAAGCATCCAAAATAGAAGAAAATTGCGCAAAAATATCCACAGCCCGAAATCATTCCTGATCCCTGTTCGCTGGTTGCTGCCTTTACGGCCGGATAATCATGACTTCCGTGGCCTTGATCAGGGCGATGGCCTGCACGCCGGGCTTCAATCCCAGCTCCCGTACCGCGTCGGCGGTAATGATGGAGGTTACCCGCTGATTGCCGACGGCGAGCACGACCTTGGCAAGCAGCCCCTCCACGGTGACTTCCACCACCGAGCCCAACAGTTGGTTGCGCCCGCTGATGGCGGCTGGAGCGGGGTGACCCGCCGGAGCTGCCAGGAATTCATCCAGCGCGTCGGCGGGAATGCGGTGATGGCCGCCGGGGGTTTTCACCGTGCGGATGCGTCCCGCCAGAATCCAGTGTTTGAGCGCGGGATAGCTCATGCCGAGTTTTTGGGCCGCCTCTCGCGGCGTAAGAAGTGCGGAAGTCTTCGTATTCATACCCTACGGCTGTACTGTACACGGTTCCACGGCAGAGCAGGCACCCGGATTGAAGGGCCTGCACAGAAAATCTTGTGATTGTAGTCACTCGACAGCAGGCAATGCGGGTGATAGCCTTCCCGTGACAATTTCCCCGGTCTTTCAGAGGTCGCGTTTTGGGTGCGTTCGTGATTCGGCTTTATAGCTCAAGTCGGGAGGATTTGTGATAGTGCGGGATTGGGTGTGTTTCTTTGTGGGCGGGGGCGTGCTCTCGCTTTTTGTGGCTCGGTTATTCGCGCGGCAAGGCCTGCGATCGGAAACCGGAACGCCGGCAATACAGCAGATTTCCGCCCAAAGCCGGCAAGCAGGCATAGGAGGGCGAATGAAGAGTAATTTATTCCCGTGGCGCTGGGAGAGATTTGCCGGTGCCATCGCCACGCTGATCCTGCTTGGCCAAGGCGCGGCGTTTGCGGCGCCCGCGGAACAGGCCGGAGGCGAAGCCAATCTGAAGCTCCCCGATTTGACGCAGGTCCATTTCTTCGGGCCGGCCGGCATCGACGGGCACAGCCTGCTCATGTACGGACCTCTCTTTTGCATTTTGGGCATGCTTTTCGGCCTGTTCATGTACGTTCATCTGAAGGGTCTGCCCGCGCATCGATCGATGTTGGAGATGTCGCAGCTGATCTGGGAGACGTCCAAAACCTACCTGATCAACCAGGGCAAATTTCTGCTCATTCTCTGGTCGTTCATTGCGGTCGTCATCCTTGTTTACTTCGCCGGGCTGCTTCACTTCAGCGCGGTACGAGTGGTCATCATTCTTGCGCTCAGCGTGCTGGGAATGGCCGGCAGCTATTTTGTGGCGTGGTTCGGCATCCGGCTGAATACGCTGGCGAACTCGCGCGCCGCCTATGCTTCGCTGGGCGGTAACCCGTATCGCGCTTTCAACGTGCCGCTCAAGTCGGGCATGAGCATCGGCATGATGCTGATCTCGATCGAGCTGCTGATGATGTTCGTCATCATTCTCTTTGTTCCGGGCAGCTATGCCGGGCCGTGTTTCATTGGCTTCGCCATTGGCGAATCGCTGGGCGCCGCCACGCTCCGTCTTGCCGGCGGCATCTTCACCAAGATTGCCGACATCGGCGCCGATCTGATGAAAATCGTCTTCCACGTCAAAGAGGACGATGCCCGCAACCCGGGCGTGATTGCCGACTGCACCGGTGACAATGCCGGCGACTCGGTCGGTCCCACGGCCGACGGCTTCGAGACCTACGGCGTGGTTCAGGTTGCCCTCATCGCATTCATCATGCTGGGCGCAAAGGATGCGGTCTCAGGCGTGCAATTGATCGTCTGGCTGTTTGCGATTCGCGTGGCCATGCTGGTGGCTGCGGTCGCGGGTTATTACATCAACGAGCTGATCTCGAAGATGCGATTCGGCAATGTCGAAGAATTGAACTTTGAAACGCCGCTCACCTCGCTCGTCTGGATCACTTCGATCGTCACCATCGCCATAACCTATCCGGTCACCTATGTTCTGCTTCCTGACTTGGGCGGAGACCCCACTCTCTGGTGGAAACTTGCCACAATCACTTCCTGCGGAACCGTCGCGGGCGCTCTCATTCCGGAGCTGGTCAAGGTCTTCACCTCAACCAAGGCCAAGCATGTACAAGAGGTGGTAGCGTCGGCGAGGGAGGGCGGGGCCGCTCTCGATCTCCTCTCGGGATTTGTCGCCGGAAATTTCTCCTCCTACTACCTGGGACTGGCGGTCATCATTTTGATGGCCCTCGGCTACGGCGTCAGCACCATGGGGTTCGACAGCATCATTCTGGCTGCGCCGATGTTCGCCTTTGGCCTGGTTGCCTTCGGCTTCCTGGGCATGGGACCGGTGACCATCGCCGTCGATTCATTCGGGCCGGTGACGGACAACGCACAATCCATCTACGAACTGTCGCTCATCGAGACCGAGCCGGGAGTGCGTGAGGAAGTGAAAAAGCATTACGGCGTGGAAGTGGACTTCGAGCGCGCCAAGAAGATGCTGGAAGCCGGCGACGGTGCCGGCAATACATTCAAAGCCAGTTCAAAACCGGTGCTCATCGGCACGGCCGTGGTGGGCGCCACCACACTGATCTTCGCCACGATTATGGCGCTGACCGACTCGCTCCACGATAGTGTCGCCGTCGGAAAGCTCTCAATTCTCCATGCTCCTTTTTTGCTCGGCCTGATCACGGGTGGCGCGATCATTTTCTGGTTCACCGGCGCCGCCACCCAGGCGGTAACAACGGGCGCCTACCGGGCAGTGGAGTTCATCAAAAGAAATATTCACATTGATGAATCCGGAAGAGCTTCCACCGAAGACAGCAAGAGGGTGGTGGCGATCTGTACCCGCTACGCGCAGAGTGGGATGCTGACCATCTTCATCTCGCTGTTTTTTGCCGCGTTGGCATTTGCCTTCCTGGATCCCTTCTTCTTCATCGGCTATCTGATCTCGATTGCGATCTTCGGTCTATACCAGGCCGTCTTCATGGCGAATGCCGGCGGCGCGTGGGATAACGCCAAAAAGATCGTCGAAGTTGAATTGCAGGAAAAGGGAACGCCTCTGCACGAAGCAACGGTGGTGGGCGACCTGGTCGGCGATCCATTCAAGGACACGGCCTCCGTGGCGCTCAATCCGGTCATCAAGTTCACCACGCTCTTTGGCCTGCTGGCTGTCGAGTTGGCGGATCAAATGTCCAGGACCAGCGGAACGGGGTGGACGCACCTGCTTGCGGCGATATTCTTCGTGATATCGTTCTTCTTCGTCCACCGCTCGTTTTACAGCATGCGCATCCGGAGCAACGAGCCGTCTGAAAGCTCTCACTCCAGGTGAGAGTTTGATTTGAAGTCGTACAGACCCAGCCAGGGCCGGTGACCGCTGATCGGAATGCGGAGCACCGCCCCCTGGCGGTGGCGCCCGTCTTCCTGCCACCGGTGAGGCTCAATCGAAGCAGCACCGTGCGATTTCACGCGGAGCCTCTGCGTATTTGGCGGGGCATCCAGCATGCATTGCAGCTCGCAAGATTTTGGGCGGCGCACCAAGAGGAAATTCTTTGCACCCCGCATCGAATCATGACGCTCCAACCGCTCAATGCAGTCAACTCTAGTAAAATAGCCGTTGGCAAATCGCCTAGCGAGGATTTGAAACCGATGGCACTCTCGATCATGGCCGGGATACCGGCGCTCAAAGAACTGAATAGCGACCTGAAGCGGCGCATGGACCAGGCGGTTAGCGATTTCCAAGCCGGCCTGGCCGCAACGCGCACGGGCCGCGCCAACGTGCACATGCTCGACCAGGTGAAGGTCGATTACTATGGCACGCAGACGCCCATCAGCCAACTGGCGCAGTTGTCGGCGCCCGAGCCGCAACTGATCCTGATCTCGCCCTGGGATCCAACCATCGCCAAGGAGATTGAAAAGGCCATCCAAGCTGCGGATCTTGGCTTCAACCCCCTCTCTGACGGCAAGGTGATTCGCGTGCCCGTGCCGCCCATGACCGAAGAGCGCCGGCGCGATGTCTGCAAGCACCTCAACAAAGTGCTTGAGGAGCACCGCACCGCCGTGCGCAACATCCGCCGCGACGGCAACGAGGCTCTCAAGAAACTCGCCAAGGAAAAGAAGATCAGCGAGGATGACGAAAAGCGCGCTCTTGAAGAGGTGCAGAAGATGACCGACGCCGAGATCCGCCGCATGGAAGAGATGGCGCAGAAAAAAGAAGCAGAGATCATGCAGGTGTGACATGCGTCACGGGCGCTTATGAATCTTGATGCCGGGGTGTCGAGTCTTTCATCCACCCCGGTGCTATTTCCTTGTCTCAGCTTCCTGCTTTAATCCCTTTCTTTGAACGCGTAGGTCAGCCCCATTGTGAACTGGAATGAGTTCCGCTTGGTAGGCGGCTCCGTCAGCGGCGGATTGTTCAAGTAACTATCCAGCGTCCCGATTGAGAAGCCGAGGCTCTTGTATGTGGGAAACGTCACGGTATTCGTCTCATTCGCGGAATAGGCGTGCATGTCGTTATAGGCGGGAATGTAGGCAACGCTCTGCGCAAATGTCAGCAATTTAAGGTGGAGGCTGTAATTCGCCGAAAGCGTCGATCCCACCAGGTTCACGCTGCCGCTGGTCGGGCTGCCGGCCGCGACGGTGATGAATTGCTGCTTCTCATATTGGACCGAGCCTTTCAGATCGATTTCCTGTTTTGCATTCTTGAACACCGTCCAGCCAAAGCCGCCGCCGTAAATCTGCTGCAGGTCCAGGTCCTGGCCGAAGTTGTGATCAAACGCTGTTTGCCCCAGCGCGAAGAAGCGCGGCGAAAGATACTCGTCGCGCTCGGCGTCGGCATGATAGATCGCCGATTTCGTCGATACCGCAGGCACTAAAACACCCGCGGAGAGATAAGCGGGCTGGGTAATCTTACCGAATGATCCAGTGAAGTTCATCGTCGTGCGGTTGCGGCGTTGCAGCCAGCTGACGGAAGGCACAACGCGCGCGAGACCAAAGCCCCCTGACACCGTATATTGGTTCTGCGTTGCGGCCACCAGCGTCGCCCCTGCGGTCGCCGTGCCGCTCCACCCAGAGAGGATATTCGGCGAGGAATGCGCCACCTCGGTCATCGTTGCATCATCCAGAATGAACTCCGCGTCATTGACAGGAACGGGAGCCAAAGCCGCGGCTCCCGCAGGATGCAAAATCACGGTCTGATTCTCCACCTCGACCGTACCGGCCGGGATTTGGCCCACGTCCTTCCGGCCGGGCAGCCTCAAGTTCTTTTTAAGCACCGCGAACTTTCCGCTGGTGCGCAGATCCTTGATTTCGCCCCAGGTAAGGGACATATCTCCCATTGCATCGCTGTGAAACGTAACCTTGCCGTTGATGGCGCTCACCAACTTTCCGTGCAGCGTATCACCGTTGCTCAGCACCAGCACGTCTGGCGCGGGTTTGGCCGCGGGCTTGCTCTGTGCGACGCACACGATTGCCGCGAACAGCAACAACAAAATTACTCGGCGGGAAAGAATATGCGAAAGCCATGATGTGCGAACCGTAAGCTGCGTCATTCAGTAACCTGCCTCTCTTCTAATTTGTGATTGCAACCGACCTCGCTCCATGCCGGCGCCATGCCTGGGGTGGAGCCTTCGATGTGGCCTGCCGGCAGCAGGTTGCGTGCTTCGGAGCCGTCTTTCATACCGTCGTAACAACGATGGGAAACATCGCGCAAATATCGTCCGAATCGATTCTTTCAGGAAAACTTCAGAAATTCATCAGAAATCAGTGCCTTACAACTGTCAGACTGAACGTGGACCCGCATGTGGGGCCAGGGAGTTCGTGATGCCCAAGACAGTTTCCTATGCACAGTGGTCTCTGGAACCGTATTGCATCGGCATGAAGCTGCGTTCGCTGCGCACGCAAAAGCGGCTGACGCTGGCTCGCCTCTCAGCGGAAACCGGCCTTTCCACGGCGTTGCTCTCCAAGCTGGAGACCGACCGCATGATCCCGACCTTGCCCACGCTGGCCACCATCTGCCGTGTTTATGGAGTGGGCATGGACTATTTCTTCGCGGAACCGGCCCGCCACAAGCTCTCCATCACGCGCAAGGCCCACTTGCAGGGCAACGGGCGCGGCCCGGAGGCCGTGAAGTTCACGCCGTTGAATGCGATCGAGGAAAGGCCTCGCCTGGTGGTGCAGATGATCGAGTTCCCATCCGGCGGCTCCACAATCGCCATGGATAGTCTTCATGAAACCAGCGGCATGGTGTATGTGCTCGAAGGAAAGTTGCAGCTCGAAGCAGGTGGCATGCACGAGGTGCTGGACGCCGGTGATTGCGCCTACATTGAGAGCGAGATGACGTTGGCCTGGAGCGCCGCGGGCAGACGCCGGTGCCGCGTCCTCACCGTGCTGCCCGGCACGGCGGCTGCAGAAAGCTAAGCGGGACGCGCCTCTCCGTCACTGCGCCACTGAAATTTCCTTCTCCAGCGCAATGGCGCGGGGAAACAGCAGGTTGTTTTCAAGATGCACGTGCCGGTGCAGGTCGCGCTCAAAGGCCTTCAACCCGTGATACAGCCCAACATAGGTGGGGCAGGCGTCCGGCGGAGGCACAAAGCCGTCGCTCCTTGTCCGCATCTCTTCGAGCAGCGCCGCCGCGCTTTCATGCTCGTGGAGCATCGCTTGAATAGGGCTTTGCACACTGCCGAACTGTGAGCCGGGTACGGCGCCACCTGTTTCGCAACTTCGTTCCAGCGCCTCTATGTAAGGGAACAATATCCGCTCCTCCTTGTGCAGATGGAAGAGCAGTTCATCGCCCAGTTGCAGCAGATCACGTTCGATCAGGCTCACCTCCGGGTGAACCGGCCCATGCTTGGTGGCCACGCGCTGCGCCATCGGCTGCAAGCGGATCAACTCGCTGCGGACATACACGTGATGGGTTTCAACGATGCGGTGGATCAGTTCCGCGAGCGTGACCCGGCTCAGATCTCTTGTGACAGGGGCGTTGACGGTTGCCGCTGTCAGCGCCGCCAGCAGTTTTTCCGTAGCAATGCCATTCTCAGAGCAAACCTCATGCAGCGGCCGGTTACCACCGCAGCAGTAATCCAGGCGATAACGCTCAAAGACGCGAATCGTGGCGGGCTCTTCAAGGGCAATGGAGCGAAGCGTGGATGTGGCAGTGAACATGATGCAGGAACCTCCCGATGCCTTCACGGTAGGCTGCATCTGCTCCCCATGACAGCGACTTTCGTCACTGTCAGCCGCCAATGCCGGCGGGTTTCGTCAGCGCACGCCGTCACAGCATATGCACGCTCTCAACATCGGAGAACAGCTCTGCGCCATCCTCACCACGGCTTTGCCTGCGAGAATGGCGCAGCAATTGCCTATTGCTTGTTTCCTGCTTCCGGCTCCTCTCCGGGCAACGGGTCCGTGCACTGCGGCTCGGCTTCCCATCGTTCAGCCGTTGACGGTCCTCCGAACCCGCCGGAATTGTCCACATCCTTCTCAATTGGCCTTTTCTGTGCCGCGAGCGTAACCAGCAATTTGACGCTGGCCAAATCGCCCTTTATTGCCTTCTTTCGCAGCACTTCTGCCAGTTCAAGGCTGTTTTGCCCCACCTCCCTGTCTGCCGCCCGCTTCAATTCCTCCGCACCGTCGGCAGGAACCGTCCGCTCCCGCTCTGTCTCTCTGCGTACTGGAGTCTTTGTTCTTTTCTTGCGCGCCGCCGCTGCGCTGCCTTTCGTTCTGCTCTTTGCCTGCTGATTCGCTTTGCTTTTCGGTATCTTCCCTTGCTTCGACTTTTGCCGTGCTTCGGCCATCGTTCCGCCATTTCCGGCCATAGTTCCAAGGTCCCTTACGGCCTCTGAAAGCAGAGCCCACCAACCCCGCTGCGGAGTTATCCCGGGAAACATGGTTCCTGTCAGACTGAGCGTTTGCTTTTGCTCTCCTGCGCCGCACCTGAACCGCGGAGATGGCCTGAAGAAGATCAGGAAAGCCTCGCCGGCCTTCCGTTCTGTCTTGGTTTTAATTCAATAGGACTGTTTTCAGCGTAGCGGAAAATTGCGCAATTCCCTGCAAAAGCCTGGCTGTCTCCTGGCGCTGAAGACCACGCCTGGCCTGCGGTTGCCAAAAGCTCTCAGAGACAACCCGCAGATCACCTGTCCAAGTAGCGCCACTCTCCAGAGCGGCTGTACTGGCGCCGTCCACGCCGCCAGATCCTGTGGTTAGGCCAGGAGGCCCAAACAAAAGCCTCTACCACCCCGCTCAGCAAGAGCAGGCTTGCCGGGGGCCCGGGTTCGGAGACCACCACTATCCATGTGCGGATGAGATCTCACTTCGGAGCGCCGTTCTGCTGCTGCGCGGGCTGGTCCGGCAACGTATAAATGACTTCGCCCGGCTTGGCGTAGTGGAGCTTTTGGCGCGCCTCATGCTCGATGGCATCCGGATCGGACTTGAGATGGTCGATGCGGTCGTGCAAGCGCGCGTTGTCCTGCTGCAACTGCTGGATTTGCTGGCGGAGTTCGTGGTCCTCAGTGCGCTTCTGCTGCCAGAAGGTCAGGCCATGCCGCCCGTCGATAACATGCCAGGTCAGCAACAAGGCCAGTCCCACTGCGGCCACGGTGCCGGCGGGGCGCCAGATCCTGTGCACCCAATCGACGGCACGCCCTGAAAGCGGGGTGGCGCGTGCTCCAGCGTTGCTCCTCTTGACTTCCGGATTCTCTGCCTGCATTCCGCCTCGACTCGCGCTTGGAGCCCACACTTACGACAGTACGAACTTCTCGGCCGCAACGCGCAGGGCTTCCATGTCCTGCTGGCTTCGGGCCTCAGTATATGCACGCACTACCGGCTCGGTTCCTGAAAGCCGGTAGCAGACCCAGGAGCCATCTTCCAGGATCAACTTGAGCCCGTCGGTGCGCACCACCTTGCTCACCTTGCGTCCGCTCAGCTCGGTGGGATCGGCCTTCAATTTTTCAGTGAACGCGGCTTTGACATCCGGGGTCAAGCGGAAGTTCTCGCGAACGGGATAAAAGGAACCAACCTTGGCAAATAATTCCTGTAATTGCACACGGAGGCTCTTGCCGCGCGTGGCCACCATCTCGGCCACAAGCAACCCTGCAAGCACCCCATCTTTCTCCGGAACGTGGCCACGAATGGTCAGGCCCGCCGATTCCTCGCCGCCAATGGCGATCTTGTCTTCGTTGATTAGCTCACCAATGTATTTGAAGCCGACCGGCGTTTCATAGAGGGGCACCTTGTGGTGCTCGGCCAGGGCATTGACCAGGTTGGTGGTGGCAACGCTCTTGGCGACACCGTTGCGCCAGCCGCGCGTCTCCACAAGATAGTCAAAGAGCAGGGCGATGATGTAATTCGGCTGAATAAAGGTTCCATCGCCATCCAAAACGCCGAAGCGGTCCGCGTCGCCATCGGTAGCAACACCCAGCGCTGCGCCGGTCTCGCGCATCTTCGCCTTAGCGTCGGCAAGCAGATGGTCGTCGGGCTCGGGGGCATGGCCGCCGAAGAGCACATCGCGGTAGTCATGGACCGTCTCGACGGCCACGCCCGCCTCGCGCAGCAGATCGGAACAATAGCCGCGCCCCGCGCCCCAGAAGGGATCATAGACAATTTTGATGCCTGACTTGGCGATGGCCTTCAGATCGATCAGCTCAGCGAGCCGTTTCAGAAATGCGGGCTTCACGTCGGTGGTCTCAAAGCCCCCTGCCGGAGGTTCTGCCTTGGGAACGGCGCAGCCGGAGGCGGCGATGGCCGCCACGGCCGACTCGATTTGCTTTGTCACCTCGGGCAGAGCCGGAGCTCCGTCGGGAGTGGAGTACTTGATGCCGTTATATTCCGGCGGATTGTGGGAGGCAGTGAAATTGATGGAACCGGAGGTCTTGAGCGTGCGCACGGCATAGGCCATGGCCGGCGTAGGCGCGGCCTCGGGAATCACGATCGGCGCGACACCTGCGCCCGCCAGCACCCTGGCAGCCTCGGCTACAAAGCTCTCGCCCAGGAAACGCGGATCGCGGCCCACCAGCACGCGATGCGGCGCCGGAAGCGTCTTGACGTAGGCGGCGATTCCCGCCACGGCAAGCCTGATGTTGGCGAGAGTAAATTCATCGGCCACTACGGCGCGCCATCCCGAGGTTCCGAACTTGATCACTACGGCCATGTTCTTTGCCCTCCAGTAGGATTTCCACAACCCTCCAATTCATACTGCCCTACTGTGCCTTGGAGAGCAAGTTGCGGCGCTTCGGCTGGTTCTCGATGCCGCAGGACGGAGCCAAGAGCGGAAGCAGGATTGCTCTTGCGACGCTCGAAGCGAGGCGCCTGTGTGTAGGCTTCCGGATGAACCGGCGATTGCCGGCGTTCGTCGACCGGAAGAGCTACTTCTTTGTCCAGAGAACATCGGGCTTGCCGCTGGCGGCGCCATC
>JAJZVZ010000316.1 GCA_021846945.1 Acidobacteriota bacterium
CATCCTGTTAATTGCCGCGATGCTGGGCGTTGCAATCATGCTGCCGAGCATGGTCGGGATGCAGCACCAGGCATTTTCCGATCAGGTCGCGAAGGTGGCCGCGGGGCAGCTTGCGCACATCGACAATGCGGCCTTGCAGTACGAGTACGGGTACATGGCGAGCCTGTCGAGCCCGGGTTCGACGCACACGGTCAGCGTGGCGACGCTCATTCAGCAAGGCTACCTGACCGCAGGCACCTCGGCGGTGGACCCGATGGGGAACACGATCTCGGTCCGGTTCACCGCCGACAGTTCAGGGAACGTGACCGGCTATGTGAACGACCAAGGGGCCTACCGCTACCCGGACGTGGATGCCGGTGCGATTTTGCTCGCCCTCGGCGATCGCGGCGGGTATGTCCCCGAGGTCCCGTTGCCTGGGCAGACGACCGGTGTCATTTACGGAACGGCTGGCACATGGCAGCACCCCGCGCCGGCCGGCATCACGCCGGGTTCGATCGATGTGGAAGTCGAACCAAACGCCGCGCAGCAGGCCGACGATTCGCGCTTTCTGTGGCGCGTGCCGGCCCCGATCCCTGCGGACAATTCCATGTCGACGCCCCTGATTATGAGCGCCGTGGAGCCACCAGGAGGCTCGTGCGCCAATATCGGTGCCATCGCCCAGGATGGCACCGGGGCACTGCTGACCTGCCAGGCTGGCACCTGGACCGCCGTCGGCGGTGGGCACTGGCGAGCTCCTGTGGCGACCTATGCGGCGCTGCCGGGGTCGGGAAACCAGGACGGCGATGTGCGGCTCACTTTGGATACGGACAGGGCCTTCGCGTGGAATGGGTCCAGTTGGGCGGCTTTGGCCGTCGATCAGAACGGCAATCTGCATGTGCCGGGGCATCTGTACGCGGAGAACGGTCAGGTTTCGACGAACACCGGTTGCGCCGGCCAGGCGGGTCTCACGGTTGGGGGCGTGCAGATCTGGACCGATCCGAATTGCGGTCCGGGGGATACCGGCATCGACTTCCAGAACCCTGGCGGAACGGGCTACCAGTTCTCGGATCAGGGCGACTATATGACGATCTGGGGTGGCGCGCACAACGCTTCGATCTTCAAGGCCCATCAGAACGGCGAGTGGGACAGCGAAGAGGGCGGATTCCTGCTGAGTGGTGCGGGGAATTCTGCGGAAGAAATGGGTGGTCAAGGTTGGGGCTTCCAGCCGCAGTATTCTTCAGGCTGGTCGATGGTGACCCAGGATGGGCCACAGAATCTCAACGTCAATCCGACCGCTGCAAACGGTTCGATCAATGTGAACGACATCGATGTGCGCTCTGGCGGCGCGTACCCCTGGTATTCGCAGCTCTCGAACCAGGTGTACTCGGACACGCAGCAGATCAACAACCTGAACAACGAGTACAACAGCCAGCAGGGGCAGATCAACAATAATGCGAACAACATCGGAGGTATCAACAATCGCCTGAACCAGGGACCCTGCAGCACCGGGTATAATTCTATCGCAACGCTGTGCAATGAGTTCAACTCCGCGATGGGGAGCGTCGCGAACCTCGGCAAGCCGGAAAATTGCGGCGGCGGCGTGATTGGCAGCCCGACTCGCTGCGGCCCGGTCGGGCCTTCGACCTACTCCTATTGGGGCTGGTGCGGCTATCGATACTATCGGTACCGCTGCATCCAGTACGGCACCAGCCCGCCGACCGTCAATCTGCCAACCGAAAATTACCCTCAATTGGTGGTGGCCGTCGCCACGGCAGGTATCGGACAGTCGGGCTGCGGCTCCTCGGCTAACACCGGCGTCCTGACACTGTCAGCGACATCGGGTGGCGCGACGCTCGCGCAGAGCGCGAGCTATTCGAAAGGTGGCAGCAACTACAATCCGGCGACGATGTATTTCCCGTTCTCGATCACGTTCGTCTTGCCGGCCGGGCAGGGCGGACAGATTGAGCTATCCGGCGGGCAGAACGGGCTCGGGTGCGGGAACTTTATGTACTCACTCTACGCGCTATGAGACCGTGATCGCTATGTACCATTCAGGGGCTACTCGAGCGTTTGGCCGCCGCCTTTGCCGCCCTCGCGGCTTGCACAAGGAGGATGCACGGGTCGTTCTCCGGTGTCATTACCGTCGTATTTGACCGCGCGCGGGTGACGCTGACTCGAAAATTGTACCTGGCGTGAGTCATATGCTCGCCGTCTCTATTCCCGCGCACGATGCGATGAGGGTTACCGACAATCTCGCGTCCCTTGCCCTTGTAAATCGGCCACCCCTCGAAAATGATGACCTCATCGAACTGCTTGCCCTTCGCCTTGTGCATGTTCATCACGATAACGCCGAATTCCTTCCTCACCGACGTTGAAAAATGCTCCTGAACAAATGCTTGTCTAACAATGTCTAGTGCATGGCAGTAAGCGCCACTGCCACGCCAATCGGACGACAACGCGTCCCGCAGTTGTGTTCCACGGTCTAGCAACCGGACGTTCCTGGCCTCTTCGGATACCTGCGCCAGTCGCTTACAGCCACACTCCGTGAGCACCTTTCTAACCGCCATCCAGTCAATTTCCGGGTTGCCGGTTCGCGCTAGTGCAACGCATTGGGCGTATCCATCTCCAATCGGCCTCATGATGCTGTTTCTCGGCAACTCCTTCCCTCTTTCTGCACATTCCAATGCCTTCTGAACAGCCTTTTCGATTGCCAAGGCGCCCCCAATGTCAGTAGCGGAAGGATCGTCTCCGCCCTTGCCGCGAAAGAAATTGCAGAGCAACTGGACAAACTCCGCGAAATCCGAGCTCCCTTCTTGGGGTTGTAGCAGGAAGGCAATCAACTCTGCAGCCAGAATGGCTCCCTCCATGTCTATCGCCGCACGGTGCCCTACCGGTGGCATATTCCCTTGCGTTTCCCGGAGTGAATCAGAGACTTCCCGCATGAATTGTTTGGTCGGAACAAGGATGGCGAGCGACCACCCGTCGCCCTTGGCCTTTCTGAGGCGCTCTATTGCCCGAAGCGTTTGTCCCTTGAGCGCCGCCATGGCCTGGTTGCGATTCTCGGGAAACTTCACCAGCTTTATGCCTTGATACGTGCCGTTGAACTCGCCCGTCACGACATCGTTCCCGAAACGAGCTATATCAGTGCCGTTGCTCCGGTAGTTCGCCGAACCGAAGTCAAATTCTCTTGGGCTGAAGCTTTGCCTAAGATGATTCAGCCGTTCTGGGTCAGCCCCGGCGAAGTCATAGATGCGCTGCTCTTCGTCTGCGAGGGCAATCAGCGTGCTTGCGGTGCCGAGGTTTCGCACAACGGCCCATTGA
>JAJZVZ010000317.1 GCA_021846945.1 Acidobacteriota bacterium
CGCGACACTTTCTTCCGCCGGGGACCTTCCTCTTCAAAGCGGAACCAGTCGATCAATATGGCAATTTGATCGACCGGCACAATCTTTGGGAGATGGTCGGCGTGCGCTATCGGCGCTCGCTCTTTCCCGGATACTCCGACACCGTCGATTACAACGTGATCTGCCCCTCGGATGTTGCCGTGAACCCATCGCGGCCGAAGCCGACCGATGCGCATTTCACGATTCCTGCCGTAGGCGATCCCGGAAAGTTGCACATCGAAGCGACGCTGCACTACCGCAAGATCGATCAGTTCCTTCTCAATTACGTCATGGGAGAGAAGTCGGGCCTCACGGCTCCGGTCGTGGACGTATCGAGCGCCGCGGCTGATGTCTGCATAGCGCGCGAAGGAGGCGCCGACCCATGCCGGTAGAACTTGCACCAAGGCGCGTCAAACGAATCTCGAAGCGCCTGCGCCGTCTGGCCTGGACGGTTGCTGCGCTGACTGTGCTGGTCGGCATCACGGCGATCGTCACCTGGCGCATTCGCAAAGATAATCAGCCCGATGAGTACGTACCCGGTGAAGCATCGAACGACATCACAAACGTCGTGGCCGATCGCGGCGCACAAAACCGGAGACCGGATTCTACCGTGGCGAAACAGGTGCAGCCTTCGCGAACGGTGGACCCCTTGCTCGATCCTGGGAAAAAGCTCCCCGCAGGCGCTCCACAGCCGTTATTTACCGATGTCACGAAAGCCGCAGGACTCGATTCCTTTCGCCAGTTTCAGGGGGCGCGCACGTCGCAGTTGCCGGAGGATATGGGATCCGGCGTGGCCTGGGGTGATTTTGACAACGACGGTCTTGAAGACGTCTTTGTCGTCAGCGGCGGAGGTCCACTGAATGCCCCAACGTCGCAACTGGCCCCCTCAGTCCTCTATCGCAACCTGGGCAACGGGCGTTTCGAACAGGTGAAGGGCTTTCCCGATCTGCGCATCCACGGCATGGCCGCCGCCTGGGGTGATTACGACAACGACGGGCGCCTGGATCTCGTCGTAACAAGTTACGACCGCATTTACCTCTTTCACAACAATGGCGACGGAACTTTTACCGATGTTTCGCACAAAGCCGGCCTCGACCGCTACCGCGGCTTCTGGGCCGGCGCCACCTGGGGCGACTACAACCACGACGGATACCTCGATCTCTACGTCTGCGGCTACGTCAAATACAAGCCCGAGGCGGGCAAGAAATCGGCCACGTCCACGCAGTTCGGAATGGAGGTTCCCTACACGCTTAATCCGGCATCCTATGAGCCCGAACGCAACCTGCTGTTCCGCAATAACGGCGACGGAACTTTCACGGAGGTTGGGAAGGATCTGGGCGTTGACAACCCCGACGGCCGCAGCCTCGTTGCGCTCTGGCATGACTTCAACGGAGACGGCTGGCCCGATCTCTACGTCGCCAACGACATCTCGGAAAACAAGCTCTACATCAATCATCACGGCAAATTCATCGACGGCGGCAAGGACGCGTGGGTCGAGGAGTATCGCGGCTCGATGGGCCTCGCCGCCGGCGACTTCGATCGCGACGGCGACGACGATCTCTTCATCTCCCATTGGATCGCGCAGGGTTTTGCGCTCTATCAAAACCTTCAGGCAGAGCAGCGGGATAAAGCCGGAAAATCGGAGTTGCACTTCACCGATGTTGCTGCCATGACGGGAATCGGAGAGCCGTCGATGCGCAGCGTGGGCTGGGGCACAAGCTTCGTTGACATTGATTCCGATGGATGGCTCGATCTGCTGGTTGCGAACGGCAGCACATTTGAAGACAAGCAAACCTCGCCGCGCCGCCTTACTCCCATGCCGTCCTTTCTCTTCTGGAATGCGCAGGGCGACTTCTTCCACAACCTGGCGCCGTGGAATCGCAGCTTCTCGCAGCCGCACGTCAGCCGCGGCCTGGCCGTAGCCGATTACAACAATGACGGGGCGATGGATGTTGCCATCGTGGATCAAGGCGAGGGCGTGCGCCTGCTGCGCAACGACATCCCGCAGAGCCACTGGGTTGAGCTGCGGCTTCATGATCGGGTTCCGCCGACCAATGCACCGCTCGGGTTCGGCGACGGCGCCACGGTGATTGCGTGGGTCAAGGGTGTGCCGCTTCGGCGTTACATTGGCAGTTCCTCTTACCTCTCCCAGGACAGTCACCGCGTTCACGTCGGACTCGGCTTGGCGTCGAAGATCGACCGGCTGGAAGTCCGCTGGGCGCGCGGCGCGGCAGAGACATGGACCAATGTGGCAGCCGACCAGATATGGGACATAACCCAAGGCCAGGCGGAGGCCAAGTTGTCCGTGCCGCCATCCGCAGACTCCGTTCTCCCGGCCATGCAAGCCCCGCAATCACAGCAAGCCGCAACGGAGCAGTTCTGGTCAAAGCAACACGCTGCCATGGATGCGATGAAACGGGACCGCAACTTTGCCAAAGCAGCCCAGCTCTTTCGGGAGGCGCTTGCCATCAACCCCAACCACGAAGACTCACACTATTACCTGGCCAATTGTCTGGTTGAATTGGGAGACATCCCATCGGCGGTCACCGAGCTTGACGCCCTCATACGAATTAACCCCCAAAACCATCGCGCCTATCAGCGGAAGGGTGAAGTGCTTGCTGCATCGGCAAACTCAAGAGGCGAGTTGGCCGCGGCGCGCCGGACACTCGATGCTGCGTTGAAGCTCAACTCCGAGGAAACGGGAACCCTTGTCCTCCTCGGAGAAGTGGAGCTGGCGCAAGGGGACTTTCCAAAGGCGGACCGGGATTTGGCGCACGTCGTCCAGGCCAATCCCCGCGCCGCAAATGCCTGGTATTTCCTCGGTTACATCGCTTGGAAGAGCGGTAACACGCGCCAGGCTGCCGCCATGCTCGCGCAGGCGCATAACGCGCTTGGACCGGACTGGAAACCGGCAGGGTCGGTTCTCGAAGGAGACGCCCGGCGCCGCATGTACTCCGAATCGGGATTTCTCGGGGTGTTTGCTCAGCAGTGGGATGGCAAATCCAGCCCCTCGTTGGCTTACACGCGGCTGGACACGTACCTGCTGCGGCTGCACTAAAGGCGCCCCTCTGTGACTAAAGTCCCTGCGGCCGAGGTTCTCCCTCCTCTAAGGTCAAAAGATCGAAGGAGGTCTTCCATGGCCACAACGACACAGACCGTCCGCGACATTGCGACCGGGAATCCTGACGCGGTTCGGGTATTTGAGAAATATGGCATTGACTATTGCTGCGGCGAGATCGG
>JAJZVZ010000318.1 GCA_021846945.1 Acidobacteriota bacterium
GAGAACATGAGGCCGTGGAACTCCGCGACGGCGACAAGAGCCATTACCTGGGCAAAGGTGTCCTGCAGGCCGTGGCCAATGTTGAAACCGTAATCGCGCCCGAACTGGAGGGCATCGACGCCGCCAATCAGCGCCTGATCGACCAGACCATGATTGCGCTGGATGGCACACCGAACAAGGCCAAGCTGGGCGCCAATGCTATCCTCGCCGTCTCGATGGCCACGGCGCGCGCCGTGGCGCAGACCCTGGAGATTCCCCTCTATCGCTACCTGGGCGGTGTCAACTCCAGCGTGCTGCCGACGCCGATGCTGAACGTGCTCAACGGCGGCGCGCATGCCGACAACAACGTGGACTTCCAGGAGTTCATGATTATGCCGGTGGGCGCCGAGCGCTTCAGTGAGGCGCTGCGCTGGGCCGCCGAGACCTTCCATACTCTGAAGAGCGTTCTCAAGAAGAAGGGCTATAACACTTCAGTCGGCGATGAAGGCGGCTTTGCTCCTTCGCTCAAGTCGAACACTGAAGCCATTGAAGTCATCCTCGAAGCCATCGAGCAGGCCGGCTACAAGCCGGGCGAGCAGATCGCCATTGCCCTCGATCCCGCGTCGAGCGAGTTCTACGACAAGGAAAAGAACAAGTACGTCTTCAAGAAGAGCGACAAGCGCGAACTGACCAGCGCGGAGATGGTGAGCTTCTGGGATAACTGGACCCGGCAGTATCCGATCGTCTCGCTCGAAGACGGCCTGGCCGAGGACGACTGGGAGGGGTGGCGCACACTGACAGACAAGCTGGGCAGCCGCATTCAACTGGTCGGCGACGATCTGTTCGTGACCAACACCAAGCGTCTGCAGCGTGGCATCGACGAAGGCGTGGGCAATTCGATTCTGATCAAGGTGAACCAGATTGGCACCGTCACCGAGACGCTGGAGGCCATCGACCTGGGCCGCCGCTACGGTTACACCTCCGTCATCTCGCATCGCTCCGGCGAAACTGAAGACACTTTCATTGCCGACCTGGCCGTGGCCACCGGCGTAGGCCAGATCAAGACCGGTTCCGTCAGCCGCACTGACCGCATCGCCAAATACAACCAGTTGCTGCGTATCGAAGAGGAACTGGGTTCGGGCGCGGTTTATCTCGGGCTGGAGAGCCTGAACTACAACGGCTAGGCTCTGGGAATCTGGGTGCCCCAGGTCCTCCGCCGCGGCGGAGGACCTGGGATGTGCTGTTAAATCCGCAAACTCCGCTGGCTCCATTGCTGGCCAAATCCCCCAAGGAAACTACCCGTGCCCAAGCATCCCCTCGTACTTACCATCCTTGACGGATGGGGTTATCGCGCCGAAACCGCCAACAACGCCATTGCACTTGCCCGCAAGCCCGCATATGACAAGCTGCTGCGCGAGTTCCCCAACACCCTGATCCGCGCCTCCGAACACTTCGTCGGCCTGCCCGACGGCCAGATGGGCAACAGCGAAGTCGGTCACCTGAACATCGGCGCGGGCCGCATTGTGCAGATGGACATCACACGTATCGATGCGCAAATCGCCGCGGGCGAGTTCGGCAAGAACCCCGCCATTGTCGACGCCATGAAGCGGGCACGCGAAGGCGGGCGGCAACTGCATCTCTTCGGCCTGATTTCCGACGGAGGCGTTCACTCGCACCAGGAGCATCTTTACGCTCTGCTGCGAATCGCGCGCGAGAATGGCGTGGAGCGGGTCTTCGTGCACGCTTTCATGGACGGCCGCGACACTTTGCCCACCTCCGGCGCGGGCTACATCGCCCACCTTGAGCAGAAGATGCGTGAGTACGGCGTGGGCAAGCTGGCCACCGTCAGCGGCCGGTACTACGCCATGGATCGCGACCGCCGCTGGGAACGCGAGCGCAAGGCCTTCGACGCGATGGTCAACGGCAAAGCCGAAGGCGGCGCCTACACCAACGCCGTGGCCCGC
This sequence comes from Acidobacteriota bacterium, assembly GCA_021846945.1. Classification (GTDB taxonomy): domain Bacteria; phylum Acidobacteriota; class Terriglobia; order Terriglobales; family Acidobacteriaceae; genus Telmatobacter. The sequence goes on from JAJZVZ010000318.1 coordinate 1,944, forward strand.
ATCAAGGAGTGCTATAACAGCGGCACCACCGATGAATTCCTGGTTCCGTTTGTGGTGACGGATGCGGCCGGCAAGCCCATCGGCCAGATTCGCGACGACGATGTCTGCATCAACTTCAACTTCCGCGCTGACCGCGCCCGTCAGATTACCCGCGTGCTGGCCCGCGAGAGCTGCCTGAACAAGCAGGGGGGCCGCGACCTCGATGCATGGGAGGCGCTCGATCAGATCATTCCGCGCAGCGAGATTCCGAAGAATCTGCACTACCTTTGCATGACGCAGTACGACAAGCTCTACGAGCTGCCGCTGGTCATCCTTCCGGAATCGATGGACAACATCCTCGCGAACATCCTCTCGCAGAACCATCTGCGCAACCTGCGCGTGGCCGAGACGGAGAAGTTTGCGCATGTGACCTACTTCTTCAACGGCGGCATCGAAAAGCCTTTCCCCGGCGAGGATCGCGCGCTCATCCCGTCACTCAAGGTGGCCACTTATGATCTGGCGCCCGAGATGAGAGCTGAGGCCATCGGCGATGCCATCGTGAAGGCCGTGAGCGACACCGCCTTCGACCTGGTAGTCGCCAACTTTGCCAACGCCGACATGGTGGGCCACTCCGGCAAGCTGGAGCCGACCATCAAGGCCATTGAAGCCGTGGACAACCAGCTGGGTCGCATTTACAAGGCGATCAAAGAAAAGAGCGGCAGTTGGCTCATCACCGCCGACCATGGCAATGCCGAATTGATGGTGGATCCCGAGACCGGCGGCCCGCACACGGCGCACACCACCAACCCTGTGCCTTTGATCTACGTAAGCGAAGATGCCGGCCAGTACCGGCTGCGAACCGATGGCTCGCTGCGCGACATCTCACCGACGCTGCTCAATCTGCTCAAGCTCGGCCTGCCGAAAGAGATGACTGGCGGCGACCTGCGCGCGCCGGTTGCGCGATAGGCGCACCTGCTCATAACGCCAAGAGGCGGAACCGAGATGGCTCCGCCTCATTCTTTTGGCTGCGGTTCCGGTCAATTTGCGAAAGAGAACTCAACCACAAAGCAGCCTCCCAGATAACGGAGGCCCTGAAGATCCGGGCTCGGCAATGCTTTTACCGGGGCCGCAGAGATTTGATCGCCGCCGGCAGCCTTTCCTCGATCAGCTTGGCGCGCTCCGACGCAATGCCGCTCAAATACGTCGGCACCGGAGTAGCGGTAAATACCAGCACTACCGCAATCACCGAGAAACACAGTCCCGCAACACCCGCTGAGACCAGCATGTGATACATGTCGTAGATGTCCAGCCCGAAA
>JAJZVZ010000319.1 GCA_021846945.1 Acidobacteriota bacterium
GCTCTTCAGGATCGCCGGTGAATCGTAGGTGATGGAGGCTACATGGATGCCTTTCGCTGCAAACTCCTGCTTGGCTTGCTGCAATTGCATAAGCTGCTGCTTGCAGAACGGACACCAATCCGCGGAGCGCGAGAACAGCAGCAGCAGACCGTGCTTCCCTTTCAGCGTGTCAAATGTCTGGGGTGTGCCAGTCTGGTCCTTTGCCGAAATCGGTGGAATTCGGTCTCCCGCCGTCAGCCCTGGAATCTTTGTGCCGCCTTGTGCATGGAGCACGCTCGCCAAGACAGGAAGAAGAAGACAATACGTACTAAGCGTTGCCACGCGGATTGTACGCCGTAGAAATATCATTCAACTCACCATTTCCAGCCCGACCTTCGATGCCGGTTCCTCCCTATGATTGATTCCTTGGGCCGCAAAAAGTTACGAGGCGCTTCTCTTTCATTGGAGACAACCCAAGGATGTAACCTTTGCCTGTACCGCGAATCCTCCCCTTTGAGGTTGTAGCGGCCAATACTGCCAATGAACGATCAGGCGCTGATGGAAAAATCGAGAGAACCCTTCCTGATCCAGAGAATCCGGGCCGGAGAACGCAGCCATTTTCATGAGTTGATCCGGCCTTATGAGCGGCGTGCGTTCCTCATCGCGTATTCCGTTCTTCGCAATCAGGCCGATGCAGAAGATGCCGTACAACAGGCCATGTTGAAGATATTTCTGCATCTGGAACAACTCGCGGAGGCCGACAAATTCGCCCAATGGGCCATGCGAGTGGTGGAAAACGAAGCCAAAATGTACAAGCGGAAGCGCCACCAGCATCTCTATCAGTCCGTGGATGAAGAGCAGGAAAAGGAGGGGCAGACAAAACACTTCCGTCCAAAGCAATTTGCCGACTGGCGCGATCTGCCCAATGAAATCCTGGAGCAGCAGGAGGTTCGCGCTGCGATCATAGAGTCGCTGGCGAGCCTCCCCGAAATCTACCGCGAGATCTTTGTGTTGCGGGACATGGAGCACCTGAACATCGCAGAAACCGCAGAAGTCCTCGGCATAAGCGTACCCATGGTCAAGACCCGATTGCACCGGGCCCGCCTGATGATGCGCGAAGCCCTGTCGCCGATCTTTGCCAAACCCAAGGTCTCGATCTGGGAACGCTGGAAAGGAGTGAACCCATGGTTCGCTGCAAAACGATAATCGCCCATTTGTCTGAGTACGTAGATGGAGAAGCCACACCGGAGATGTGCCACATGATCGAGAAGCATCTGCGCGGTTGCCATCGATGCACTGCCGTCTACGACAGCACCCGGAAGATGCTGGTCATTACAGGAGACGAGCGGGTCTTTGAGATCCCGTCCGGTTATAGCGCCCGCCTGCATCGTTTTCTCGACAAAGCAATTCTTGAAGGTTCCGCCAGTTGAGCAGACGAACCGCTGATATTGCGCGTTCGAAACGGTATATTGAATGCAAAGAGAGGAACGGCCATGTCTTTTCTGCCATCACTCAGCAGCGAGGCCACGCTTCTGGATGTTTTTAAGAAATTCCCGGCCACGACGCTTCCGCTTCTTGAGTATCACGAAATCCTGATGCGCGGACCGTCGCCATTGGAGGTCGCGGAGCGTGAGATGATAGCGGCATATGTGTCGGGATTGAACGCCTGCCAGTACTGCCATGGCGTGCATGCAGCCACGGCCAGCCACTTTGGGGTACCGGAAGGCTTGCTCAAGCGACTTCTCGAAAATCCGGTAGAAGCACCGATCGACGCGCGCATGAGACCGCTATTGGCGTTTGTGGAGCATGTCCCGCTGGCAGTTGAAAGTAGCGAGCGGCGGTTAGGTTGATGTTACTACGCGATCTTCTTGCTGGCGGTCGCAGTGGGGTTGAGGATGGCTTCCAGCGCCCACAGGTCTTTATGCCCCATGATTCGTTTGAAGCGTTTCTCGGTTCTGAGGAAGGCCGAGGCCATCCAGCGCAAAACCATCTTGCCGTTCTGCCAGTGGGTGACCCGGCGGGTTTGGATACGCACACCGGCGTGCGGGCTTTCGATGATGTTGGTGGTGGCCAGGCAGCGGTGCAACGCCGGCGGGATGTCCAACCGGTTGATGGTGAAGCACTCCTCCAGGCCTTCCAGTAGACTGGCCGCCGCCTGCGGATATCTCTGGTCCAGCCATGCGGCCAGTTTCTTGATCCGCGCGATGCCTTTGTCGGCGTCCAGTTTCCAGGCCGCGCGCAGCAGGCTCTTGACCTGCGGTTTGTCGTCCTTGGGTAGATAATCGAGCACATTGCGCAGCTTGTGGGCGCGGCAGCGTTGCACCTTCTGGTCTGTACCGAAGACGGCGTTGATGGCGGCGCGCAAAGCCTTGGAGCCATCGATGACGAACAGCATCTTGCGCTTGGGATCAACGCCCCTGGAGACGATGTCTTCGAGCAGTTCGGTGATGACGGTCGAGTTTTCCGTGGCGCCTTCACGGATGCCCAGCACGTGCTTGTGGCCTTCCGCATCCACGCCCACTACGCCGATCATCGTGTAATCGCCGAAGACCAGTCCGTCGACGTAGATCACCAGCAGCTTCAGATCGTCGAAGCGGCGGCTGAGCAGCGCCTCGACCTCGGCTTCGGATGCTTCGATCGCCGCCCGGCTCACCGCCGAGCGCGACACCCCGGCCGTTTCCGCCATCTGGGGGATGACCTGCTTGTAGTTGCGCGTGGAAACCCCGTGCATCAGGATGTCCAGCATGCGCCTGCCCATCGGGGCTGGATTTTGCATGGCGGCGTAGGCCGGAACTTCCACCTCCTGACTGCGCGGCCCCTTGGTCCGCAAGCGCGGCCGCTGGACTTCCAGCCTGCGGTCGCTCAGAAGCACCTGGCCCGGCTGGCGGCCGTAGAACACCACGTCCCCGCTGCGCCGCCTGCCCTGCTGCTGTGGGCCGCCCGCGGCTTCCATAGCGGACAGTTGCAACACGGCCTGGATGGCGGCGCGGCCGGTCATGTCGATTAGCTGGTCGCAGGCCACCTGGCACTGCTCGATCAGATTCACCATGGGCAGCAGTCCCTGCCCGTTCTTGACCAGGAAGCTGGCCAGTTCTTGTTCGTTTGCTTTCCCTTGCTTGCGGATGGTGCGATAAGCTTTCTGCACGGCGGTTCTCCTTGAAAAAGGTTGGCAACCCGATTCTTCCAGAACCGGGTCGAACCGCCGCTCAACTTTCAACTACAGATGTGACATCCTCTTATGCGACGTC
>JAJZVZ010000320.1 GCA_021846945.1 Acidobacteriota bacterium
CCAGGACATCTTTCTCTGCAATTGCGCATAGATGCCTTCAACATGGACAACACGCCTACCTTCGCGCCACCTGACACTAGCTTCGGTGACCCAACTTTTGGAGTGGTGAGCGCACAGCAAAACCTACCCCGCAGCATCCAGCTAGGGGTAAAGCTTTTGTACTAAACTACGGACGCGAACTTGGCGAGCGAGAGCAGGAAGCATTAGACCGTCTCAACCGGCAGCGTGTCGGCGGCGTTTGGCGCTTGCCCATGCGCTCCGAGGAATGGCGGTTGGGGCGCTCGCCGTCTTTGATGTCCAGGGAGTCGCACAGTGAGGACGCGCTTGGCGAGGAGAGCAAAAGGTAAAACAGGAGGTTGGTGATGTTATTGCGAAGATTAAGGCGCTATGGGTTGAGATTCGCTGTGTCGACGATCATGGCGTTACCCGGCCTGACGCGGCTGAGCCCCATTTCTGCTCAGGAGAAGACTGCGGTCACGCCGGAAGCCAAGCCCAGTGTTCTCTTAGTCGTGATGGATGATGTCGGTTTTTCCGGTTCTGCGCAGGAAAGTGTAAAAGGGGCTGGTTTTGCTGGGTTTCGTGAGGGTGGCGCTTTTCGCTATTCTCAGGGCTATGGCAGACAAAGACTGGACGCGGATTCTGGGCTGGCCGGGCTACAAGGTGTACCGGCACGAGCTTGACGAACGAGGCAAGCGATTGAATCTGTGGGCGCGGCGGAAGCGGTCGGACCGGCAGCTGGTGTGCTCGGGATGCGGCAAGCTGGTGAGTGAGATCGTCGAGAGCTATGAACGGGAAGTGCGAGACCTGCCGTGCTTTGAGTATCTGACCACAGTAGTTGTGGAACTGTATCGGGTGCGCTGCCCAGGCTGCGGTGTGCGGACAGAAAAGGTGCCGCTATTGCCCTCCAATGCTCCGTTCAGCAAGCGTTTCGAGGATGCGGTGGGGCAAGCTTCCGAGAGTGCGGCGGCCAGTCGAGCGGCCATGCAGTTTGGTCCTTCGGCCAGTACGGTGCGGGCCGTCGATCAGCGTTATCTGGCGCGCTGGTCCCAGACGCGGCGCAAGCCGGCGCTGCGGCAGATGGGCGTGGACGAGATCTACCTGGGCAAGAAGCAGAAATTCGTCACGGTGGTGAGCAACCTGGATACCGGCGAGCCGCTGTGGTTCGGCGCCGAGCGGAAGAAGGAGACGCTGGACGAGTTCTTCCGGACCCAGTTGAGCGCCTTCCAGCGGGGTGCGGTGCGGGCTGCGTGCGTCGATATGTGGCAGCCGTTTCGGCAGAGCATCTAGCAGTGGCTGCCGCAATGCCGCGTCGTTTACGACAAGTTCCATATCCTGAAGCACGCTGGTCAGGCCGTCGATGAAGTGCGCCGGGCGGAGTTCTTCCGTAAGGGCGGCCCGGCGCGGGAGTTGGTCAAGGGCAAGCGCTGGCTGCTGTTGACCCGTTGGGTGCATCTGACGGCCCACAAAAAGCAGCAACTCAGCGAGCTGTTTGCACTCAACCGGCGGCTGTTCAAGGCCTACCTTCTGAAGGAGAGTCTGGACCAGTTGTGGAGCTATCGCTACGAAGGCGCCATGCTGCGCTACCTGAAAAGCTGGATCCAGCAATTGCGTTGGCAGTGGCTCAAGCCCATGGAGAGACTGGCCGATATGCTGCTGAACCATCTAGACGGAATCCTCAACTACTGCCGCACCAAGGTCCCGCTGGGCGTGGTCGAGGCGGTCAATGGCAACATCAAAACCCTGCTACGCCGCGGACGAGGCTATCGGAACCTGAATTACCTGTTGCTCAAAGCACAGCGCTTGGCCGCCACAAAGACCCAATGGGTCGCTTTTCAGAAAGCCGCGTAAAATGACCCTCTTTACACTTTCTCGTCAAGAACCAATTTGCCTTACTATAGCGATCAGGTAATTACGACCAGTAGAAATACCGCGCCGACCGAATATCTTCGGCAAGGGCTACCGGTTCCGGTGGCTCCAATTGGGGAGACGGCGGCTCAGCTTTCCACAGGAAGTCCGAAGGCATGGGATCGGAATCTCGAGCCGGACCTGATTGCTTCGTGGAGTTTAGGCGTTCAGCGACAGTTGACGAACTCAATCATGCTGGATGTCAGCTATCTCGGAACTATGGGAGACAGGCTTATCCTCGAGGACAACATCAACCAGGCAGTGCCGGGTCCGGGTGCGGTCGCGCCGAGAGAGCCGTACCACACTATTAATCCAAATCTCGTGGATGTCGACTATTACTCAGGGAAAGGACAGTCCAAATACGAGTCGTTGCAGATTCACCTGGAGAAGCGCTACTCCAACGACTTAACCTTCGGTGCATCGTACACCTATTCAGAGTATCTCAGCGATTCGGGAGATCCCAATGGAGGTGGGAATAGTAACTACCAAAACGACTACTGCATTGCCTGTAATTGGGGGCCAGAATCCGACGATTACAAGCATGTCTTGGTCGTGAATCAGGTTTACAATCTTCCTTTCGGCCGCAATGAGCGGTACTTACAGAAGGGAATCGCATCAATGCTTCTTGGCGGCTGGCAGTTCAACGGCATATGGAGTGTTCGAAGCGGCGCCCGATTTACGCCTTTCCTCTCAGCAAACGTTTCGAATCAATCGGACGGCGGAAAGCAGAGACCGAATGCGATTGGGAGCGGCATGCTACCGCAGAGCCAGAGGACACTTGAGCACTGGTTCAACACGGCCGCTTTCGTGGCGCCTCCGCAGTACACCTATGGAAATGCGGGAACAGGAATGCTAACCGGCCCGGGATCCTTTGACGCCGCCCTGGGATTGTTCCGCAGCTTCCAAATCACGCACGGGTCGGCTTTGACGTTTCGCTCGGAGTGGTTCAATGCATTCAATCGGCCAAACTTCGATCCTCCCGATGCCACCATCGGGACACCAGAAGCCGGGGTGATCAGCAGCGGAGGTGGGGGGCGGGTGATCCAACTTGCCATGAAGTATGTGTTTTAGCGGTCGGAACTTCAACACATGGCCGGCATCGAGGCCGGAGCGAGGGAGCTGTGATGACAGGTCGAGACAAGCGCAGGAATTACACTGTAAAACGTGCCCCCATCCCTGGGCGGGAGGCTCTTTGGACTCACCTGACTTGCTGAGTTATGCCTGGCATGGGATCGCGGCCAGCGCCAAGTTGAGAGGGCTGGGATCGATTCACGATCGATAAGTGTGGTTTCGCAGATA
>JAJZVZ010000087.1 GCA_021846945.1 Acidobacteriota bacterium
AAGTCCCTCCGCGCATGCGCTGGACCGCTTCGAGATCAACTTCTTGCCGGAAAACTACCCTCCAGGCAGGCCCAGCCCCGCCGCTCCCCGCAAAAATCGCCCCCTGTGAGATATGGCGGCTAAAAGCTTCACTCGCAAGAAAAGCTCTCGAACCCCGCCCGCCTAAGAGCTTCCGTCCTTCGCTTCTCCCAACTTCAGCTTGTAGGTTATCTTGCGCTGGCCGCGATAAACGGTGACGCTGACGATGTCCCCTGCCTGGTGTTTATCCATGATGTCGCTGATGTCCTGGGTATCCGCGACCTGTTGGCCGTCGATGGCCACGATGAGATCGCCGCCAACCATGATGGGGGTATTGCCTACATAGGCCTTCTGGTCGCCGCCGTGCAGGCCGGCGCGTTCAGCCGCACCTCCGGGAATTACCCTTTGGATAAGAACGCCCGAGTCAGCGGCCAGACCCATCTGCGAGGCGAGGTCGGGACCAATCGCAAAAGACACAATGCCCAGCGAAGGCCGCCGGACACGGCCGAAACGGGTGAGGTCGGCAAGCACAGCCTTGGCCGTGTTGATGGGAATGGCGAAGCCGATGCCGGAGCTCTGATCGGCGCCATTCGAAGCGATCATGGTATTGATGCCAATCACTTCGCCGTGCGAGTTGAGCAATGGCCCGCCGGAGTTACCTGGGTTGATGGCGGCGTCGGTTTGGATCGCGTCCTCAATGGGGGCGCCATCGGCATTGCGAATGGAGCGGATGGAGCTGATGATGCCCTCGGTCATGGTGCCGCTGAGGCCAAAGGGATTGCCGATGGCGTAGACCTTCTGGCCCACCTGCAGGCCGGAGGAACTGGCCAGGGTGACGGGCTGCAGGTTGGGTGCGTCGATTTGCAGGAGAGCCAGGTCATGTACGCGGTCGGCGCCGATGATTCGGGCGCGATACCGATGCTTGTTGCTGAGCATCACTTCAATGCCGCGGTTGGCATCTGCAATGACGTGATAATTGGTGAGTACGTGGCCGCCTTTATCGAGGATGAATCCCGATCCCTGGCCCTGCTGAGGCACGATCCCGTAGAAAAAATCGAAGACCAGAGTTGTTGAGGTGATATTGACCACCGAGGGCAACACCCGCTTGTAGACGTTGATATTATTCAGTTCCCCGGCATCATAGGCGGGAGCAGCCTCAGCCTCGGTAAGCTGCAGCGGGGAATTGGAGCCATGCCCCCCAAAAAGCGAGAACCCGCCCAGAGGATTGAAGTGGGACGGGAAACGGGAAGTAACATACAAAAATCCCCCCACCAGCAAGACAATCAATAAAAGCCGGCGCAATTTCATAGTTCGCAGACCCCGGGTGCCCTTCCTGACGCAAGTCACCGCCGCCGCAGTATTGGTCTATATGCACCATACCGGACAGCTATCTCCTTCTATTTTAATGAAGAGTGCCGCGAAGAATCGTTGCTCTCCGCCTGAAGCCGCCGCCACACACTTTCCACTTGCGCGCGAAGCGCATCTAGATCGCCACTATTTTCAATCACATAGTCGGCCTGCGCCGCCTTCTCCGCGTCGGGAATCTGGTGAGACATGCGGGTGCGGGCGTCGGCTTCAGCGGTGGCGCGGCCGGGGCCTTCGGGTGCAATCCGGGCGGCATAGCGGGCAATCTTGACTTCGTCCGGCGCGGTAACGACGATGATGCGGTCGATGCGGCGGCGCCAGTCAGCCAGCTCACTTTCCTTTTCGCCGCGGGCGCGGGCATCGCGCACCACCTCAAAGATCAGAGCAGAGACAACCACGGCCACGGCCCCCGGATCACCCGCGAAGATTTCATCCATCCATCGCCTTTGCGCGTCAATCACGGCCGGATGCACGATGTCGTTGAGCTCGTGCAGGCGGCCTCCGCGAAATGCCAACTCGGCAAGGCGGGCGCGATTCAGCGTGCCGTCAGGGCTCAGGACTTCGCGGCCGAAGACGCGCACGATCTCTTCATAAACGCACTGGCCCGGCTGCATGAGCCCGCGGCCGAGTTCATCGGCCTCGATGACTTCCGCGCCCAATGCGCGCAGGTATTCGGCAACGGTACTCTTGCCGCTGCCTAATCCGCCGGTAAGACCAACTCTGAGCATCGCGGATGTCAGTATAGGCCATAGAGGCGGTTCTCCCGCAGAAGTGCGCTGAACCAGAGGCGGACAGTGTAATGAGCGGTCCGAACCCGGAGCGGAAAAGGCAAACTTCAGATGATGTCCAGATAGGCGGTCAGTCGGCCGACATGCCGAAATCTGGGGCAATGCGCGATTACGAGTACCTATCCTGAATTGTGGTCCCACTCCCGCCCTAGCGAAGCTTTGACCGGGCACCTGCGCCATATTTGTGTTTGCGCAGCCAAACGTCGATGTATAATTCTGCGAAAATCCTATCGAAGGTGCTGCAATGAGGCTGTTCGCTGGTGTTGGACTGCTTGCGATTTCCTCTGGCCTGGCCCTTGCGGGTTGCGCAGGGTCCACCCGCGGTTCGATCAACTCGATCATCACCATCACCCCGAACCCTACGACGATTCCGGTCAATACGAAGGTTACATTCAAAGTGAATAGCGACCATCCGATCTGGACGCTAGTAGGGTGGTCCCTCGCCGATCTTGGTACTCCGGTTCTTCAGATTGGTGGGTCTACCTTCGCGTACACAGCCCCTGCGACTCCGCCGGTCTATCCGAAAAATGATCAGCCGGCGGGGGTTGTAACTCTGCAGGCGCAGGATGGCTATGACACTGCATTGAATGCGTTCACAATCACGGCTCCTTCTGTCACCGTGGGTGTCTCTCCGGAAACGGCTAGCGTCGCGCTGGGATCAACGCTGACGGTCTATGGTTATGCAGTGGGCAGCGTGAATACCCAGATGACTGTACAGGTGGACGGCGTAACGGGAGGGTCAACTGCTACGGGCACGATTGCTCCAACGGGCTCGACTTATGGGACCTTTACCTACACTGCGCCGACCACTATGCCCGTGAGCGGCAGCACTATCAATATCACGATCATTGCGCAGGCTGACCCGACCAAAATGAAGACCGCTGTCGTCACCCTCCACTAGGCTCGTGACCGCATGAAGACATATCTCCCCGGATGGTAGCGCGGACCTCCAGGTCGGCTGCTGTGCGGGTCTCCATTTCCGCGCATGATACCCCGCGGAGTGGACGCCGCCAGTACAGCCGGTCTGGAGACCAGCGCTACGAAAAAACGAATTCATCCGGTCACGGATCTAGCTCAAGCAATTTTCCTTATCGCACGTGATTCGGGCTAACTGAACTCACTTCCGAAGCGAGATTCATTCGGGCGGTATTTTCGATACCAATTCCTGACAGGATGAGGTGCGATCCCAACCTAGTCGTGATTCCGGTCCAGTCGGCTATTCGGAAGTTACCACCTAGCCCCCCGGGCGGAATTCGTCCGGGGTTCTCGCATCGTTTTCGCTGCAAGCACCGGAGATGCCTGTAAAGCGTTATTTCTAAATCCCCCGTCTCATCTTGGCGGCGCGCACGGTGTTGGCCATGAGCATGGCGATAGTCAGCGGCCCGACTCCGCCGGGCACGGGCGTATACGCTCCAGCCACCTCGAAGGCTTTGGGGTGGATGTCGCCCACGATCGTCGAACCCCGTTTGGCAAAGGCTGCCTCGCGCTTGGCATCGCCGGCGAAGAAGCGGTCGAACTCCTCGCGAGTCGTCAGGCGATTGATGCCTACATCAATGAGAGTGGCGCCGGGCTTGACCATCTCCGGCGTGATGAAGCCGGGGCGGCCGATGGCGGCAACCAGAATATCGGCCTGGCGGGTGATTGCCCCCAGATCGCGGGTCTTTGAGTGGCAGATCGTCACCGTTGCATTCTGGTGCAGGAGCAACATGGCTGCCGGTTTGCCAACAATATCGCTGCGGCCCACGATGACGGCGTGCTGGCCGGCAATGGGAATATCACTGCGCTTGAGAATCTCGATGACGCCGGCGGGCGTGCACGGGGCAAGCGCCGGGCGGCCCGCCTGCAGGCGGCCGGCATTCACGGGATGAAAGCCGTCCACATCCTTGGCGGGCGAGACGGCGTCGAGCAAGGCTTTTGTATCGACTTGCGGAGGCAGCGGTAGCTGGATCAGGATGCCGTCAATCTCGTCGCGTGCGTTCAGCCGTGCGACCAGGTCGAGCATCTCTTCAGTAGTTACCGAAGCGGGCGGGGTGATGAGGTCGCTATAGATGCCCAGTTCCGTGCAGGTCTGCACCTTGCTGCGGACATAAATCTCTGATGCGGCCACACTGCCCACCAGAACCGCGGCCAGCCCCGGACGCACGCCCTGCGCGGCCAGCGCCTGGACTTCCCGGGCAACTTCCTGCTTGATGGCTGTGGCAATGGCCACGCCGTCGAGAATTCTTGCCATTTCGATCTCCAGAATTCATCGTATCGCCTCGCGCTCCGGTGGCGCTCATCCGGCTTGCGAGCGCACGAAACGAAAGAACATCCTTGCGCTTTCAGCCAGTAGACGAGACCGGTCATCATTCCTCTCTCCCGCCGGCAAGGGGAAAGTAGCATTTCAGAGCGTCGTGTCTCAATGTGCTGTCAGCCGCGAAACGCGCGGCGAATCCCTGTCGCACAATCGCCTGTATTTACGCGGGGATGCGCCGAATAGGTGACGCGCGTCACATCTTCTCGTGAGATGGCTCACATACAGCCTTGCGAGGGAATCCTGTAGGGTCAAGGCAGCACATCATGTTCCAGATCACATGAGATAGAGTCACTGAACCTCTCGGCAGTGTGTATTACGGAGGCAGGATTGAATGAACCTTTTCAAAGATGCAGGACATTTATTCAGGTTTGCGGGACTTTTCGTTATCGCCTTTATTGCTTTTCTGGTGATACGCGGCTATGTGGTACCGAAGTCCTTCGGTAAGTATGGCCATTATCGCGCGGCGGCCATTGACGAGATTGCCGCACTTCCGATCAAGTATGCGGGGCACCAGGCCTGCGAGACCTGCCACACGGATATCGCGACCGTGAAGGGAAAAGGCATGCACGCGCACGTCAACTGCGAGGCCTGCCACGGGGCGCTGGCCGCGCACGCCAACGATCCCGCATCCGTACAGCCAGTCAAGCCGGACACGGCGGTCCTCTGCGTCCGGTGCCACTCGGCGAGCGCCGCGCGGCCTAAGAACTTTCCGCAGATTGACGCGGCGGAACACTCGAATGGAGTTCCCTGCGAAACCTGCCACAATCCCCACAGCCCCGCGATTGATGCAGGAGGTGCGAAGTGAATATTAGCCGGCGCCATTTGCTGATCCTTTTACCGACGGCGGCGGTAGCGTGGAAGTCCGTTCTGGCCGGAACCCCCGAGGAATCGCCCAACTACAAGATGACCGAACACTGGTGGGGAATGCTGATTGATATTCCCAAGTGCATCGGCTGCGGCAACTGCGTGAGGGCCTGCGCGACGGAGAACAACGTTCCCGAAGGACACTTCCGCACCTGGGTGGAACAGTACCACGTAACGGATTGGAACCTGACCAATCCCGAAGTGATTTCTCCCGACGGCGGCAAGGAGGGATTTCCGGCCGTCAAGGAGGATCCGAACGGGAAGTATTTCTTCGTTCCTAAACTGTGTAACCACTGCGCGGATTCGCCGTGCACGCAGGTGTGCCCGGTTGGCGCCACCTTCATCACGCCGGATGGAGTGGTCTTGGTGGATCCAAAGTACTGCCTGGGCTGCGCGTATTGCGTGCAGGCCTGCCCATATGGCTGCCGGTACATTCATCCGGAGAAGAGGGTTGCGGATAAGTGCACGCTCTGCTACCACCGCATCACCAAGGGCCTGACCACTGCGTGCTGCGAGAACTGCCCCACCGGAGCACGGCAACTGGTGGATCTGAAGAATCCCAACGACCCGATTCATGAGTTCCTGAGGACCCACAGCGTACAGATACTGAAGCCACAGATGGCGACGGGCGCAAAGGTCTTCTACAACGGGCTGGACGGTTCGGTGCGATAAGAAGAGCGGCGATCGGCTTTCAGACCTCAGCTTCCCGTTGGATTCCCCGGCTGGGAGCTGGTGCGGCAAGCACGAGCCCGATGGACTGATAGCTGGAAGCCGAGAGCTAGAAGCTAGGAGCTGAGTTTATGAGCGGCGTTGAAGGTTATATGTATCCGAATGAGATCACGCTCTTCTGGAGCGTACTCATTGTCTTGTATCCCTACATCACGGGCCTGGTGGCGGGCGCATTCATTCTGGCGTCGCTGGAGCGCATCTTCCGCGTGGAGGCCGTGAAGCCCACTTACCGCCTGGCTCTATTGACGGCTCTGGCCTTCCTGCTGGATGCGCCCCTGCCGCTGCAGTTGCACCTTGGGCACCCGGAGCGTTCGCCGGAGATGTACTTTACTCCGCACAGCACATCGGCCATGGCGATGTTCGGCTATGTGTATCTGTGGTACCTGATGGCCGTGCTGGTCTTCGAGATATGGCTCGACTACCGGCGCGACATCGTGCTGAAGTCGCAACAAACCAGGGGCCTTTTGCGACTGGTCTACAAAATCATGACGCTGGGCTCGACCAACATCAGCGAGCGCGCGCTCGCCATCGACGAAAAGGCGGGCTGGATCGTGACACTCATCGGCATTCCGTCCGCTTTCCTGCTGCATGGGTATGTCGGGTTTATCTTTGGCTCGATCAAGGCGAATCCCTGGTGGTCGTCGCCGCTGATGCCGGTGGTGTTCATCTTCTCGGCCATGGTTTCGGGAATCGCCGGCGTAATGCTGCTGTATATGGCGTTGACCAAGATGCGCGGGCAGACGATCGACATGCGCTGCGTCGACACCATTGCGATGTACATGTTTTACATCTTCATCATCGACTTCAGCCTGGAGATGCTCGACCTGGTCCATCGCATTTATGAGGCCGACGAATCCTTCCGCAGCCTGAACTTCATGGTTCACACCAAGCTATTCTTCTCGCAGATCGTGGTCCAGATCCTGTTAGGCACGCTCCTGCCGCTGATTCTCTTGTTCCTGACCCAGGTCGTAAAGATGTCGGAGAAAGCACGCAAACGGATTTACACCTTCTCCGGAATCATGATCCTGATCAGCGTCTTTGCCATGCGCTGGAACGTGGTGATCGGCGGGCAGCTCTTCTCAAAGAGCTTCCTGGGATACACCACCTACAAGATGACTCTGGCCACGCGCGAGGGCCTGCTGGCGGCGATTGCATTAACCATTCTGCCTTTTCTGTTCCTCTGGGTACTGTTGAAGCTGCTGCCTCCCTGGGATCATGAGAAGGCGCACGCGCCCGCTGCGGGAGATTGAGACAGCAAAAACACGGCGGACTTAAAACAGCAGGCTCCTGCCAAGATCGGGTGGAACCGATGAACGATTTGCCCGAGTTACTCAGTCAGCTTTCGACACGCCTCGACGCACTGGAGAGGCGTGTCGCCATATTGGAGCATGCTGCGCCTGAAACGGCCGCGCCGCCTGCCGCGCCTGAATTGAAGCCTGCGCCTGCCGCGGCCGCTCTCCCGGATGCGCAGGCTGGCGGCATGTTTTCAGTGCTGGGCAAGGCGATGCTGGGAATTGCAGGTGCCTACGTGCTGCGCGCGGTTGCGGACTCGACCGCGCTACCCAAGCTGGCGGTGGCCGCCCTGGCATTCGCCTACGCGACGATGTGGCTGGTGTGGGCCTCGCGGCTTCAAGCCGGCAAGTGGCTGGCAAGCACCATCTACGCCGGCACCTCCGCCTTGATCCTTGCTCCCATGCTCTGGGAGCTTACACTGCGCTTCAGGGTCATGCCGCCATCGATGACTGCCATCGCGCTGTTGGCATTCGTCTGCACCGCTTCGGCACTGGCGTGGAAGCACGATCTGGCCCCGCTGTTCTGGGTGGCCAACCTGGCAGGAGTTGCCGTAGCGCTGGGCCTCTCGATTGCTTCGCGCGCGATGGAGCCCTTCATCGCCGTGCTTCTGCTCATGGTGCTGATTTGCGAGTACGCGGCAGTACGCAGCCGCGAACTGGGCGTGCGGTCCATGGTGGCGATCGGCGCCGATCTTTCAATATGGGCCCTGATTTACGTCTACATCAGCCCACAGGAGACACGCCCGGAGTTTCCCATCCTGAGCGCGGCTGCTTTGCTTGCGCCCGGATTCGCTTTGCTTCTGATCTCTGTGGCCAGCGTGATCGTCAGAACCGTCGTAAGTAAAAGGCGGATCACGGTCTTTGAGACGGTGCAGATCATGATCGCGTTCCTGCTGGCGGCGTGTGGGCTGGTCGCCTTCGGGCCGGCTCCGAGCCGGTCCATCCTCGGCGTCGCCTGCCTGATGCTGTCGGTGGCAAGTTACGCTGCCGCCTTCCTCTTCTTCGACGGCATTCCGGAGCGGCGCAATTACCGCGTCTTCGTCACATGGAGCGCGGCGCTCTTTCTGGCAGGATGTTTCTTGTGCCTTCCGCCGCAGGGTCAGACTTTGTGCCTGGGCGCGGCCGCAGTCGCGGCAACCGTGTTGGGTGTGCGGCTAACGCGCAGGGCGCTCGAGCTGCACGGCATGGTCTACCTGCTGGGAGCGGCGAAAGCATCCGGCATAGCAAACTACGTTTCACATGCCCTCGTTGGAGCGTTGCCTGCCGCACCCACATGGGGAATGTACCTGGTCGCGGTCTGCGCGGTCCTTTGTACGTCTGCAATCAAGCCTGCCGACGGCGAGCCTCGAACCCGACAGGCTCTGCATATCGCCTTCGCATTTCTTGCGGCAAGCACTGCAACGGCGCTGCTGGTGCACGGTCTGGCGGGACTGCTTGCGCTCGGCATGCATCCCGGCGCACACCACCTTGCTTTCATTCGCACGTTTACCATCTGCGCGGCTGCGCTGGCGCTCGCCTTCGGCGGCTCACACTGGGAGCGGCGGGATCTGACGCGGATTGGCTATGCCGCGCTGGCTTTCGTCGCGGCAAAGCTGGTCTTTGAGGACCTGCGCCTCGGCCACCTGGAATATATCGCCGCCGCGATTTTCCTGTTTGCGATGACGCTGATTGCGGTGCCCCGCATCGCGCATGGAAAGAAGAGCGCCGCTGACGGAGAGTGATGCCAAGAGCGCATCATCTTAATTGACATTGAAGAATCCCGAGAACTGCGCCGCGCAGGGTCCTTCAAACGCGGCACAGACCTCGCCAGGCAATCAGCGCAGGAGCACATTCGGCCGGATGATTGGATGCACCGGATTCCGCAGCTTCATCTTGCTGATGTGAACGTCGTAGCCCGTTCCGGGCAGGAGCGACTGAAGCGCGAAGGTTGCCACGCCCTCGCTTCTGACTTCGCTGTAACGGTAGACGCCGACTTCGCCTACACTCGATTCCGTGCCATCTGAAGGCGCTTCAAGAAAACGCTGCGCATCGGCCACGGTAGGAGCAGCGCGGGTTTCGCCCTGCGTCAGGCTTTCTGCCGCATACGAGCGCACCAGCTTGATCCAGTAGCGGGAAAGAAGATCGGTGTTGGCAAAGAGGTCAGCCCACACAATCTCGCCACGTACGGCGGCCACCACGCCAACGGCGTGTTCGCGGCGAAGTTGCGCCAGCACTTCCTCCCGCGATTGCATGATCGGAGCGGCAGCTTCGTCCACTTTTTTGCTGACGGCGCTGTTCTGCATGACTTTGGCGTAGCTGGTTGTGTCCAGGCCACGGGTGTATCCGGCGCTTCCGCCGCCCGATGCCGGTGAAGTTTCCTGAGATACGGCCATCTGCATCTGCGCAATGGCGCCATGAACCGAATTCCAAACCTGCTGCTGGTTCCCGGTGGCCATCGCCTGGGCGCGTATCGCGGGCTGAACCATGAAACCGCCTGAGGGCGTCCTGGACGATGCGCCGAAGACCGGCGAACTCTCAGTCCAGCGGCCCGGCTCGATGCAAAAGACGGAGAGATTGATGGGATCTGCACCGGCCGGCACGATGCGGTCCTTGCCGACAATGCGGTCCTGCTTGCCGCCGGTTACCACCTCGCCCGCCAGCAGCAGAAGAGGCCGTTTGGAGTGATTGACGAGGACCAGCGTGTTGACCTGAGGTCCACCCGAGTAGTTGTCCGGATATCCGGGATAAGGGCGGAAGGGACGATTGTTAAACGGAGGAACCCCGGCGGGGCCTCTGGGACGCACCAGTCCACTGACGCGACCCGCCTCCGTCACTTCAACTTCTCCACTCCGGATTCCCTCGTCCAGCGTAATAAACGGCGTTTCGCCCGGAGACTTTCCGCGCTCGCGGACGACGGGAAAGAGCAGCAGATTCCCGCTTTTGATGGGATTCAGCACGCGGTAGGGACCACCCGCCATTTCCTGCGGTCCCGCGGCCGCACTGACAAAACTCGACTGTTGCGCCGTAAAGAGCAAGAACACCAACACCACCGCCAATCCGAATCTGCCTGGCTTTCTCATGATCTCCCTCCCTCGGCCTCAGGACTCTTCCCGGCCGCTTGTCCAGGGAACGAGGAGACCGGAGTTTCTTGCAGAAAGATTTTGCGGTATTGTTTTGGGCGTGGGAACAACGCCAGCTCAATCCGTGGAGAGTAGCGAGGTCACCGGCGGTCCGGTCCCGGCGCTCGCCATGGACGACGTGTCGATCGACGAGCTTTGGCGGGAAAGCGATGCGGCCACCTGCGGGCTGAACCGGAGCGAGTTCATTCAAATGCTGCTGCGTGTGGGCACGGCGCAGAACTTCGGGCTTGCTTTGGGGACGACCGCCTCACCGCGGCAACAGGAGTCCTTCTTCCGCGGCTTGAAGATTGCCGATCTGGTGCTGGCGCGGGCATGCGCCGCCGGTAATGAGCGCGCTTGGGAGCGCTTCATGGCGCTCTATCGTCTGCCGCTTGTGCGCGCGGCAACGGCAATCACCGGCAGCGAGACGCTCGGCGCCGAATTGGCGGGGCAGCTTTATGCCGAGCTTTACGGCTTAACGGCACGCGACGGCACGCGGCGCTGCCCGCTGGAATCGTATCGCGGCAGAGGTTCGTTGGTCGGCTGGCTGAGGACGATCCTTGCCCAGCGCCACGTGGACCATCATCGCCACACGCATCGTGAACAGCCACTGGAAGAGCAAGATGCTGCTGCTCTTGAGCCCGAACCGCAGCCAGTGGCCGCCGAACTCGCAGCTTTGGTGAAGGCCATTGAGGAGGCCCTGCGCGCGTGCGATGCGGAAGAGAGGTTTTTGCTGGCCGCGTACTATCTCGACGGCCAGACGCTGCTTCAAATGAGCCGCGTGCTGCACGTGCATGAAGCGACGGTGAGTCGCAAACTGCGGCATACAACCGATGAGATCAGAAAGCGGGTTCTCAAGAATCTTCAAGCTTTTGGATTGAGCCGGAGAGCCGCGGAAGAAGCGCTGGGGACCGACCCGCGCGATTTGGACGTGAATTTGAAAATACTGCTGCAAAAGTCGCAATCGAGTACGTTCCAGGAGAAGGCGGCGTCATGAATTCAGCCACCCAATTCGATCCGCATCCCGATGCTGAGAGCCTCAACGCCTTTGTGGAGCAGTCGCTTGCGGAGCGGGAACGCGTTCAGATTCTGGCACATCTTGCGGTTTGCGGACGCTGCCGCCGGGTTGTCACGCTGGCGCAGGATATGGCGGCGGCAGCGGAAGTTGTTTCCACGGCAGCGGTCGAGACATTCCAGCCGGCACGGAAGAGCGCTTCGTGGCTGTGGAACTGGCGGCATGCCTGGATTCCGGCCACGGCATTGGCTGTTCTGATCGCCGCGGCGCTTTTTGTTCACATGCGACAGCAGCAACCGGGGCAGGAGACGGCCACAGTAACTCTTCCCGCCGCTCCGCAAATAGCCGAAAACGCTCCAGCGGCATCCTCGCCAAAGCAGATGGTTGCAGGTGAAACAAAGACGACGGCTCCCGCAGGGGTGGCCAATCAATCGATCGGGGGCCGGAAGGCGACAGAGCCGGATGAAGTGGTGGCGCTTTCGCGGGCAGAACCCGTTCGATCGGAAAAGATGCAGGCTCCTCCGGCCGTCGGACGCCACGGCGCGGAGCAATTGGCGAAGGCGGCGGGCATCTCAGGGCCGGTACCTGCGCAACAAGAGCCGGAGGCATCCCTCGGACCGGTTAGGTCTGCTACCTCCTGGAAACAGCAATTAGGGGGTGCGGCTGAAGCATCTTCAGTCGCCGCCAGGCCAGGGCACACAGAACCGCTGGGCATGGCCACTGCCGCGAAGACTCGTCTCGATTTGGCCACGGCATCGATCGCGGCCAAGGTGAAGTCGCAACCCGGGATCAATGCGAATCTCAGAGCCGTGGAAAAGGAGGCGGCAAGTCCGGACCTTAACCTCATGCAGGCACAGATGATCCGACTGCCGAGCGGGCTGCCCTCTGTTTCCACCGCGTCGGCAAATCATCGCACGCTGGCGCTTGATGCGGCAGGCGCGCTGTTTCTTCGCGAAAACCTGGGAGATCACTGGGAGCAGGTTCCCAGCCAGTGGACCGGCCGCGCCGTGAAGGTGCGCCTCCAGCAGGCCCCCGGCAGCGCAAACTCCCCGGCAGCCGCATCATCACCGGTCACTCCGGCCTTTGAAATCGTCAACGATGTAGGCCAGGAGTGGGTCAGTCCGGATGGAAGCACATGGATACGGAAGTAAACGCGTGCGCCGCAACAATTCTGAACATAGCGTTGGACCGTAAAGCAAGAAATATTTGCAGGTGCATGGATTCCGGCGGAGCTTCCCGTTCACGCATCGAATGAAAGTCGCTGTCCACGGTGAACAACCGAGAGATTCCGACTGAAAGCGCCTGATGGCCGGCCAAATCCAGTCCAGCCGGACCCTGCGCCGAGCAGAATCGAACAATTCTCCGCAATCTCTTCCTCACGACCTAGTGCGAATCTCTATATTGGTAGAGTTGAGATCCAGGGGCACGAACACGCTCTGATCGGATTCACTGAATTACGCGATCATAGGGCCGCGGCGCATGAGGAGGATATCGGAACGATGGAACTCAGTGGCAAGGTAGCGATTGTAACCGGCGGGGCAAAAGGAATCGGTTTGGCATCAACGCAGTGCATGGCTCGTCTCGGCGCCAAGGTCATGATGGTGGATGTGAGCGCAGTGGCGCTGGAGTCCGCCAAGCAGAGCCTGAGCGAATTTACGGACCGGGTCGCCTCTGTCACAGCCGATATTTCTCGCATGGCGGACACGGAACGGGCGGTTCGAAGCACGGTAGAGTGCTTTGGCGCGGTGGATATCCTCGTCAATAACGCCGGCATCCAGACGTTTGGCGATCCTGTCACAACCACGGAGGAGGTCTGGGACAGGACCATGAACGTAAATTTGAAGGGGCATTGGATGATGTCCAAAGCTGCGATTCC
The DNA here is from genome assembly GCA_021846945.1 of Acidobacteriota bacterium. Classification (GTDB taxonomy): domain Bacteria; phylum Acidobacteriota; class Terriglobia; order Terriglobales; family Acidobacteriaceae; genus Telmatobacter. The sequence continues at coordinate 13,342 of JAJZVZ010000087.1, forward strand.
GGAGATGCTGAAACGTGGCAAAGGCTCGATCGTGAACATTTCGAGCGTGCAGGGGCTCGCCTCGCAGCGGAACGTCGTGGCCTACTCCACCAGCAAACACGCTATGATTGGCCTGACTCGATCGATGGCCGTGGATCTCGCTTCCAGGCAGATTCGCGTGAACTGCATCTGCCCCGGCACGGTCAACACGCCGTTGATCGAGGGCGTTATGCGGCTGGACAGCGACCCGGAACATCTCAGAAAGATTCTGGATAAGATGCATCCCCTCGGGCGCATCGCCGAACCCTCGGAGATCGGCGAGGTTGTAGCATTTCTCGCAAGCGACCGCGCCAGCTTTATGACCGGCTCCATCGTTACCGTTGATGGCGGTCTGCTTGTTCCCATCGCCGGATCGCCCGAATAAAAGGCAAACTCCGCTCCGTGAGCACGGCGCAAGACGATAGGACTGACAATATTCAGGCGGGCGCTATGCCGCGCGGTCTTTGCTCGCTAGACTTTACTTCAGGATGTCCCGCAGAGATTCCATGCCAACCGCTGGCTACCGAGGCCGACTTGCGCCGTCGCCTACGGGCTATCTGCATGTGGGCCACGCGCGCACCTTCTGGACGGCCTGGGAGCGGGCGCGCGATGCCGGCGGCACGCTGATCCTGCGCATGGAGGATCTGGATCCCGACCGCAGCCGCTCCATCTATGCCGAAGCGGCGCTTGAGGATCTGCGCTGGCTGGGGATCCGATGGCAGGAGGGGCCGGATGTCGGCGGCCCGTTCGCTCCCTACGTTCAAAGCGAGCGGCGCGACCTCTACCTGACGGCGTGGCGAACGCTGCTGCGGCGCGGTTGCCTCTTCCCCTGCCGCTGCTCGCGCAAAGACCTGGCAGCCGCACTCAGCGCGCCGCACGAGAACTCTTTACCGGCGGGCCTGCAGAGCGCGGGCAAACTCTCTGCGGCGAGCGAGTTGGATCCGCTCGATGACGAGCCTGTTTATCCAGGCACCTGCCGGCATCTTCATGGCCACGCGCTGCAACCGCACCGTCCCAATGCGAGTGAGCCGGCGACACCGGAGGGGTTCAACTGGCGCTTTCGCGTGCCGGACGGCGAGGCCATCGAGTTCGTGGATGGCAACCTGGGTCCGCAGCGCTTTGTGGCTGGCGTGGACTTTGGCGATTTCGTGGTGTGGCGGCGGGATGGCGTGCCGAGCTATCAGCTTGCCTGCGTGGCCGACGACGCGGCGATGCACATTACGGAGGTGGTGCGTGGAACGGATCTGCTGAAGTCAACTGCGCGGCAGATTCTGCTCTATCGCGCGCTCGGGATGGACGCGCCCCTCTGGTACCATTGCCGGCTTGTGGTGGATCGCAATGGGCAGCGGCTTGCCAAGCGGTATGACGCACTGAGCCTGCGGTCGCTGCGCCAGCAGGGGATGACGCCGATGACCATCCTGTCTGGCAAATTGCCCGCGGAAGGGTGAGGAAAGCTGTCAGTTGCCTGTGACCGGCTGCGGCGAAGCCGTTGCAGCGCCCTCTTTTGGCCTCCATTCAACAGCTCAGGGACGCCGCTGCTGCGCAAGGCCTCTCGGTTGAGCTAAGAACGTCACGCGCACAAAGCGCGGGAAGTAGATGCTCATGTCGGTGGCCAGGCGTTCGTCAGAACCATTGGCGGTGTAGGTGACGATCAGGTCGGCGCCGTGCAGTTCGGGATGCGCCTTCGCGCCGTAGACGAATGCCTGTGGCGCATTCGACTCTGGCGGACGGTAGAGCATTTCCGGTGTGCTCCACGGACCCTGAAGACGCGCCGAATGGCGAAGGACAATCGTCGACGCGCCGAAACCGGCGCTGTTCACCTCGAGAAAGCCGCCGCGCGGACCACGCTGGACACTGAATTCGCTTCCCGCATCCGTAATCACGATTTGACGACACCGCGAATTCGGCTGCCAGCCTTGGGCGGCGCCGCACCACCATCGCGGCGACGAGAGCCTTCCGGCCGCGGCTTCATCGGTCCGCCAGCGCAGCAGATAGGCATTATGCGTGGCATCGTTCAAGACGAATGCATAGACAAACGCAGCTTCGCGCAGTACAGCCATGCCGATAAACAACTTGCTCTGCATTTCGGGTCCATCCAGCTTGCGCGGTTTCCAATGCGACGGTTCCGCATCCGGATTGTCAATCATGAAAGCGCTCCAGCCGACGGATCGAAAACCGAGCGAATGTCTGTCGGGATCCCTGGTCTCGCGCATGTAAAAGAGCAGCAGATGTCTTCCTATTCGGATACCTTGTAGCGGCCAGAACCATGTTGCGCCTTCAGACGGCATGAATGAAGCGAGCTGGCCGTGGCGACGGCCGGAATAGAAATGGATTGTGGCGCTGGCCGGATCATACCCTGTCTCGATGGCAACACTATTGCGGACAAACGCTGTCTGGCGGCGCGTCTCACCTGCCTTTGCAGCGATGAAGGAATCCCCGAACATCCACAGCACACGGCCGTGACCGAGATCGACGGAAAATGCGGCGTCGCCGCCGAGCCAGCGGGGATCGGACCGAAAAAGGCGGTCTGCCTGCGGCCACGAAACTGCCTCCGCCCTCGCATAGCTGTTGGGTGGTTCTTGTAGAGAATGTGTTTCGGGCTTAAGACCCGGTGCCAGGCAAAACAGGACAAGGAGCACAGCGCTGCAGCATGCGAAGCTCAAAACCGGCGAGAATCGTTTGCTGTGCATGAACCATATATACGCCACGCAATCAAGCCCGTCTCACCCTTGACACCAGAACTGGGAACGGACGGTCTGCCAGCGGTTTCACCCTCGGCCGCAGGTGCTTAGGCATCGGCAGCCATTGTCGATGTTGCTCCGCCTCCCGATCCAAACGACGCAACTGCAATCGATCAACGGACAGCTACCGCCGCTCAGAGCGAAAAGGAAGTTACGGCTCAGGTTGCCAATTCTGGAGAATGAGAAAATTGACTGGGCACAAGACAGGAGTGGCGGATTGTCAACGCTTGAAACCGACCAGGGCGACCGGAATCTGCATTCGGCATTCAATATTCCGCAGAATACGTCCGGAGTTGGCATTCTTGAGGCAATTGAAGCTGCACGCGAGCAAGCGAACCGGTTCAACGGGGTTGACCGTGAGGATGATGGATTCTTCAACGATCTCGGCTCGGATGCCGGAACATCTGGGCAGCGATGGCGAACTCGAACGCGAAAAGCTGAGCCATTACGTAGCCGAACCGACGGCCAAGGCTCTTGCCAAAGCCCGTTCGAGTTTGGGCGGCAAGTGTCGTTAGTGCTCTCTCGATGCGCACTCTGAGGGCCGCCAAGAGCAAGTATTACGATGTCGCGCTTGAGCATCTGGAAGCGGCCCGCAAGTCTTATCTGGACGCCGGTCTTGACCGCCAGTGGGAGGCGCTGGCGCTTGAAATCCGCTGGGATCATTACCGGAAGTTCAGATTCATGCCCGGCTTCAACCCGATTGTTGCGGGCAAAAGCGCGCATGAAGCCATCTTTCCCCGAGCATGCGAACGGCAAGTCAGGCGAAAACGTACCTCAATCGTTCACACAGCACGAACCCGGCGTGCGCGTTTCTGCTGCGTGCGGATCGCGCTGGTTATGCTCTTGCGGTCTCTTACGCCTGCGTTGGAGTCGGCGAATTTCCGATGCCGTTCTGGAACAGCATTTTTTCCGTAGGCCTGCCACCGCTTTCGCTGCGCCTCTGCGATGCCCTTGACCGCCTCCTATCGAGTTCCCTTTAGCGATGAAGGCCGCTGCGTTCACTCGGCAAACGGAACGCTGGTCAAGCAATGGCAAGCTCGCAGGTCGGCCTTAGAGGGCCAATTTTGCAATTCCCGCCCCTCACTCGGTGGAAACCCAAACTGGCCCTCTACCTGAAATGCAAGGAACCGTCCCAGCGTGTACAATTTCAAAAATATACGCCCCGCTCTCCAGATCCCAAAAAGGACGGAAGATGGCTGACCCCCAAAAAACTGGCCTCTCTGACAATGCGATTGGCGCAATCGCCTATTTCACCCCCATCATAGCGTTTTTCTTTCTGGCCATCAGGCGCTACAACAAACGGCCCTATGTCAGATTCCACGCCTGGCAGTCGCTATTATTCAATATTTTCGCGATCAGCTTGGGTTACGTCCTCATTCACATTCTGCCGTTCTTCGTGTTCCTGGGGATTCGTGTCTTGATGGTTCTAGCCTCTCTCGCGGCGCTGGTCGCTTTTCTGTTATGGCTCTGGTGTGTGATCAGCGCGTTGAACGGCAAGCGCTTCAAGCTCCCGGTTATCGGGAACTGGGCAGATGAGCAGGCCTACAGGTAGTGAAAACTCTGCCGCGCAGTGTACAGCCTGGTACAGCGCCGGGCAGAAGCCAGAAACGGGCCGGATGGACTATGCCACAGGATGTGCCACAGATTTCCCGCTTTGTACCACTAGCACTCGCTATTCCGTTTTTCCCTGGAAAAGCAAAGCCCGCTGATTGAACGGGCTTTAAGAT
>JAJZVZ010000088.1 GCA_021846945.1 Acidobacteriota bacterium
CGCTCATCCAGCTTCAGCCGCCGCCCCGGAAGCATATACGACCGCGGCACCCACGTCGGCGACAATCGCAAAATGCCTTCCCCTGCCTCCAGCAACCGCCGGGTTGTGTGATTTACTGCAATGGCATTCATGATCTTCTCCTTGCCACTTCATAACCGGCGCCTCCGCTCCTCGCGGCGGCCGCCCATATCCCATCATTCAGCACCCGGTCCCTCATATGCGATGCAAGAACGATATAGCATGGTCCGTACCGGACGTCAAACTACGGATACACAGAGAGCGCGGCTTGATTAGCCCCTTTATTTACCGATCGAATCCGCGGCCAGGCCAGCCACACCCCAAGGCACTGAAGCCCATCCAGGCGAACTCAGGTGATTGCGCAAAGGCCTCCGCAAAGTGCATTCAGACGTGCCTGCTTCCCGCCCTTCTTGTAGTGGAATTGCAGTTGGCGCAGGTTTCGGAATGCTCGCTCAAGTGCGCATGCCATGAAAATTTCCATGCATTGCCGTTATCGAGCGCATAATCAGCCCAGCGCTGCGATTGCACATGCGCACTCAATCGTCCACATGTCTTGTTGAAAAATAAGCTTAATATCGACAAGCAACCGATTCCCAGAAATCTCTTGGAGAATTCCACAATTTCTGCTTAACATCTTTCAAATTCGCATTTGCAAACGATACCGGACAAGTACGAGCAGTTGTGGTTGATTCGGCAGCAAGATGAGAGACCGATATCCCGATGATTGCGATTCGTTTGTCGGCGATAATAGCAGCCTGGCTTCTACGTGCACTTACCGGCTCCGATGATTCATGCCGGGGCGGTTTCCCTCGGTCTTCATGTTGGCTGTTTCTTCAGGCTCGCGGCAACCGATCTTCACTCAAACGGCCTTACTGAATCTGTCTTGCTGCCATTCATTTGATATTTGGGATCAAGCCAGCCTGGCCAATCATGGCAATTTCCTGGCTGCCCCCACCGAAAAGAAGAGCTGATCTCAAGGGTGATCAGCATTCTGAAAGGCTCAAACGGATACGCGGCCGAAGCAGAGGGCGAAATCGTCGAGGCGCCGCAAACAAGCCAACGGCGAATCCCGCATGGAAAGCATTTTGCCCCGAGCCTTCACCAGCTATGCAGCCACTCCTCATCACGCCCGATGCGCACCGGCGTGTTGAAGAGCGCGCTGAGCTTTTCCTCGGTCAGCAGCTTGTGCCGCGGACCATCTTCCAAAATGCGGCCCGAACGCATCAGGATGATGCGCTCGATCTCCGGCAGAATATCTCCCAGATGATGCGTGACCATCACCAGCCCGGTGCCTTCCCGGGCCAGACGGCGCAGCGCCTCACGCAACTCGCGCTGGGCCGCGAGGTCAAGCGCATTCGAGGGCTCGTCGAGGAGTAGTTGCCGCGGGCGATGCACCAGCGCCCGCGCAATCATGATCCGCCGCCGCTCCCCGGCCGACATGGTGCCCACCAGTTGCTCCGCGAGGTGCGTCGCATCCATGCGCTCCAGAGCCTCCGTGGCCCGTTCGCGCATCTCGGACGTGACGTGCAGATTCGGCCACAGCGTCGAAGCCGAAAAGAACCCGGCAATGACAGCATCGAGCCCCGTGGTCACGGCGGTCCGCTCGCCGGGCAGTTCGCCCGCCAGCCCCGCCGCGACGATCCCGAAGTGCTTACGCAACTCCATAAGATCCCAGCGCTCGCGGCCGAAGATCCGCACGTGCATCCCCGGCTGCACCATGGGGTAGATCTGGCAGGTCATGGTCAGAATGAGCGTGGATTTACCGCAGCCATTCGGCCCCATGATGGCCACGTGCTCCCCGGCGCGAATGTTCAGGTTCACGTCGTGCAGCACAACGCGGTCGCCGCGCGCCACGTTCACGCGCCGCAGCTCAAGAAACTCACTTGCCTCCGGATTCTTCTCCACTTCGGTCCCGATTCTGGTCACCGGCCCCCCATTCCCTGTTAGATTAAATGGGTTGACTCCATGAGCGATCTCTCCACCTTCCTCATTCCTCGCGGATTTCGTTTTGGCGCCGCCAAAGCCGGCGTAAAGGCCAGTGGCCGCACCGATTTTGCCCTGATCGTCGCCAATACCCCGGCCAGCGCCGCCGCCGTTTTCACGGCCAATCGCGTGACCGCCGCACCGCTGATCGTCGACAAGGAACACCTGCGCGCCACGGCAGGCAAAGTCCGTGTGGCCGCCATCAACGCCGGCAATGCCAATTGCGCCGCTGGCCAGGCCGGTCTCAATGCCGCCCACGCCACCTGTGGCGCCGCCGCGCAGGTTTTCTCCTGCCGTCCGGAGGAGGTATTTCCTTCGTCGACTGGCGTCATCGGCGTTCCGCTGCCGGCAGAGAAGCTCATCGCCGCTCTTCCCGGCATCGCTGCTTCGCTCGGCGACGGCCCGGATCACTTCCGCCAGGTTGCCCAGGCCATTATGACCACGGACACGGTGGAAAAGACCGCCTTCGCTCAGATTGATGTAACCGGCTCCGACGGGGTCCGCCGCCAGGTCCGTATCGCCGCCCTGGGCAAAGGCGCCGGCATGATTCATCCTCAGCTTGTGCCCCACGCCACCATGCTGGTCTACGTCCTCACCGATGCCGCCATTGAGCCGACGGTGCTCGACGGCTATCTGCGCCAGGCGGTCGAGGTCAGCTTTAATCGCATCTCCGTGGATGGCGACACGTCCACCAACGATACGGTTCTGCTGCTGGCCTCGGGAGCCAGCAGCGCCGCCATTGGACCGGGAAATACCACGTTTGCCGCCGCCCTTACTCAGGTCTGCACTTCGCTGGCGCGCCAGATCGTGGCCGACGGCGAAGGCGTGACCCACGTTGTCGAATTGCGGATTGAAGGCGCGGCCTCAGACTCGGACGCGCTCCGCGTCGCAAAAGCGATCGCCCACTCGCCGCTGGTGAAAACGGCCTGGGCCGGTTGCGATCCCAACTGGGGCCGCCTGGCCGCCGCCATCGGCTACTCCGGCGCGCAGATCGACCCGGACCGCTTCGACATCTCTTTTGGCGATCTGCCCATCTGTCGCAACGGTGGGCGCGCCGCCGAGTTTGACGAGGCCAGGGCGCACGCTTACATCGAGCAGCGCGAGTTCTCCATTACGATCCAGCTTCATCAGGGCACAGGCTCTTGCCTCTTCTGGACCACCGACCTGACGGTCGAGTATATCCACATCAACGCCGACTACTCGACGTAAGCAGGCCTGGATTTCAGAGAAAAAACCGGGCTGCCAGGCAGCGGATTTGTTTCCAGCGATTTCAGAATTGCCGCGCACTGAAGCTGGCCGCCTCAAGCCGGCGGGATCATCAGCGCATCGCCGACCTCGCGGAAACACAAAAGCGAATGGCTATTCCGCATTTGCCAGGGCAGAGACGGCGCAATTGATTCTGCCCTCCCGCAGCACGGTTCCCGACTAAGGAAGGCTATCTTGTAAGCTATCGATTTTAAAGATGGTCGGGACGGGCAGATTTGAACTGCCGACCCCTCGCACCCCAAGCGAGTGCTCTACCAGGCTGAGCCACGTCCCGACACAATGGAGCCGGTCCGCCAAGACGGACCGGCTTTTGGGGTCTTGAATAGTTTACACCCGCGGCCATCTCCTCTGAAACGCGGATGCTTCTCACCACACAAAATCCTGCCGGGCGCGACGCACACCCGGGCCGGGGTGAGCCAGCACGGCTGCTCGCACCTTCAGTGAACGCATCTCAATGCGATGGCGGGACGTACTCCGATGGCAATGCCGAACCCTCGCCGAAAAAGAACGCGTCCATCTGCTCCACCAGGAATTGCTGCGCCTGCGGCGTCCATGGCTGCAGCCGGTACTCGTTCAAGAGCATCTTCTGGTGGTTGACCCACTCGTCCCAGGCCAGTTTGGAGACATTCTTGTAAATCTTCTGGCCAAACTCCGAATCAAACGGCGGCTCGTCCAGGCCCTCCATCTCCTTCTTGTACCGAACGCAAAAAACCGTGTGCGCCATGGCTTCTCCAGTTTCGTTGTTTTCCTTCCTCAATTGTATTGGATTCACGCGCCGAATGGCCGGATGCGCCACGCACCGCCCCCTCAGGAACTCCGGCGCCATCCTCGCCCGCCGCGAGGCCAAATCCCCCTTGACATGCCACCAGATTCGAGGTTTGCTATTAGCAATTCACCATCCTTGTGTTGGCCGTTCCTTTGCACCCGTAAGCAGTAAATCGGCGCAAAGAGGGCGGAGGGAACCTTCTGTTGTGCGGCTTCATTCCATCCCAGGAAAGAAGTGCTTATTCCTGCGGATTTTGATGGAAGGAAAACGCCGCTGGGCTGCATCCGCGTCCTCCCGGCTCATGCAACTGCCTTTGCAGAGAGATTGCGGGGCCGTGTTGAGCGGAGCAACGAATCGCAAGGAGGATCTATGGCAGACCAATCCCCAGCCTCAGCTACGCATGCGCACCCCGGCCTCTCTGACAACGCCGCCGGAGCGCTGGCCTATATCACCATCATTCCGGCGATCATCTTTCTGATCATCGAACCCTATAACAAGAATTCCTACATCCGCTTTCATTCATGGCAGTCGATCTTTTTCGGCATCGCTGCCTTTGCCATCAACGCTGTTTTGTCGGTCATGCCCTTGATCGGGTGGATCATTACTCCTGTTTTCATGATCGCGTTTTTTGTGGTCTGGCTGATCGTGCTGCTCAAGGCCCTGAAGGGACAGCGCTACAAGCTACCCTTCATCGGGAAATATGCCGAACAGCAGGCCGGAGCCTGAGGCAGCTTTACCGAACCGAAGGACCACGCTGCGGGACGCAAATGCTCAGTGACGGCGTGCCTTGCCGCGCCGCCCCTTCTTGCTTTTTGGCGGCGAGGGTGAAATCTCTTTTTGCCTCTTTTTCCGGGATTTAGGCGCAGGTCTGGCCGCTTTTCGTCCGGTGAGCGGCAATCCCTCTTCGACAATCGAGAACTGCAGCTTCCGCTCCTGCGCCAGAATGCGATCCAGAATCACCTGCACGCGGTCACCGGCGCGAAAGCGCCTTCCCCAGAGCTCACCCACGATCTCATGCGTGTTTTCGCGCCACGTGTAGCGATCGTCGCGCAGCGTGTCGAGGGGCACCAGGCCCTCGACAAACAGATCGGTCAGCTCCACAAAGAGCCCGAATTTCGTGGGATTCAGCACCAGCGCGGCAAACTCATCGCCCACGCGGTCCTGCATAAAGCGCACTTTCTTCCACTCCACCAACTCGCGCTCAGCCTCGTCGGCGCGCCGCTCCGTCTGGCTGCACTCGTCGGCAATCTGCGCCAGCTCGGCCTCGGCAATCGGCGGTTCGCCCGCAACTTCCGTCCCCGCCAGTCTGGGTGCCCCAGGTCTCGATTTTGAGACCTGGGAAAGGCTGTACCCACCTCCACCACCTTCATGCGGATGCGTCCACGGCGAATCGAGCCTGCCCCTGGCAATAACCCCCGCGCCGCGCACGCCCTCCCGCAGCAGCGCTTTCGAGATGCGGTGCACGATCAGATCGGGATAACGCCGAATCGGCGATGTGAAATGCGTGTAGGTCGGCGTGGCCAACGCAAAGTGGCCCTCGTTGGTCTCCGAGTAGCGCGCCTGCCTGAGCGAGCGCAGCATCAGGTAACTCAGGATCCGCTCCTCTGGCTTGCCCTCGATGCGCGCCGCCAGCTTCTGATACATGGGCGGCGTCACGGCAATATCTTCGGGCACCTCATGCGTGTGCGGTTTGCGCCCGCGGCTCTGAGCCTCCCGGCGCTCGCCGCGCGTCTGAATGCGCTTTACCGGCAGCGCGCCCAGCCCCAGCGAATAACCGAATGACGCCGCCAGCTCTTCAAACTGCACCACACGCCGTGGCTCGGGCTTCTCGTGAATGCGGTAGAGCGAAGGCACACGCAGGTCTTCGAGCCACGTAGCCACGCATTCATTCGCCGCCAGCATGAACTCCTCGATCAGCCGGTTGGCCCAGGTACGCTCGGCCCGCGTCACGCCGCGCATCTGCCCCTGCTCGTCAAACTCGATCACCGGCTCGGGCAGGTCGAAGTCGATGCTGCCCCGCTCCTCGCGCCGCTTGTTCATCAGCATGGCAAGCCTGTGCATACGTTCGAACTCCGGAACCAGCGGGGCATAGCGCGTGCGCGTTCCAGCATCGCCCTCAAGAATGGCGTGCACATCGGTGTAGGTCATCCGCTCCGCGGAGCGAATGACGCCCTCGCTGATCTCGTAGCTCTCAATGTGGCCTTCGGCATCCAACTGCATGACGCAACTCAAAACCAGCCGGTCTTCGCCGGGGCGCAGGCTGCAAATGTCTGTGGAGAGCTCCTGCGGCAGCATGGGTATGGCGCGATCAGGAAAGTAGACGCTGGTTCCACGCAGCCGCGCCTCCAGGTCGAGCGCCGTGCCCTCGCGCACATACTCGGCTACATCGGCAATATGCACCTGCAATTCATAGCCGCTGTCTGGCCGCTTTCTCACCAGCACCGCGTCGTCAAAGTCCCGCGCCGTCTCGCCGTCGATGGTCACTACAGGCAGTCCGCGGAAGTCGCGCCGTCGAGCGGCCTCGGCCACGTCCAGATGCGCCACACGGCGCGCCTCAGCAAGCGCCGCCTCCGGAAAGAGCCGCGGCAACTGATGCTTACGGATCATCATCTCCACATCCACGCCGAAGTCGTCCGGCGAGCCCAGCACCTCGATCACGCGGCCGTGCGGTGGCCGGGTCGGCGTAGGCCAGCTCGTGATCTCGACATCCACCACCAGGCCCTCCAGATCCTCGTGCGCGGCACTTTTCAACGCTTCCCTGCCCAGCACCCGGTGCGGCGTTGCGGCTTCGGCCGCGGGCGGCAGCTCCTGCCCTTCCGGAATCACAATATTTTGCGTCATCCGCTCATCGAAGGGGACCACGATGTGTCCCCGCGCCCGATCGGAACGGGCATAATGAAACACCCCGACCACGGTCGTGTTCCGGCGCTCCAGCACGCGCACAATGCGGCCCAGCCTGCGCCCATCGGCACGCGGCGGAGCCAACTCCACCAGCACCTGGTCGCCTTGCATGGCGCCGCCAATCTCATTGGGAGGGATGAAAATATCTTCCTGATCCGCGGCCTGGCGCGCTTCCGTAGAGTTGGACCCACGGCTGGGCCGGACAAAGCCATACCCGTCACGATGCAGGTCCAGCCGCCCGGCAGCCAGATTCTCCCCTCGTCCCGCCTGCCGGGGAATGCCCCAATGCTCGCGGTCGAGCTTCATCAGATCGCCGCGCGCGGTCATCCGCGCCAACTGCTCCAGCAACAAACGCCGCTCTCGCCCGCCGCCCAGCCCCAGTTCGCGGACCAACTGCTTGTAACCGGCCTTGCCGCCGGCGGAGCGGGCAATCCACGCCACCAGTTCACGATCGTTCATACGCTAAGAGTAGGCCATGAACGGGGCTGCGTGCAGGGCTCCGGAGCCGTAAGTTCGCGATAAGATATGGCTTTGGATTCCCGAATCCAGGCTTTTGCGTTCGAGAGATTGGGCCACCGCGCCGCGGTACTCAGATATGCACTCGTTGAATTGCCGGGGTCGGTCTTACAATAGCGGCAACGCAATCTTTTTGGCGGACCAGGAAGGCAAAGCACCCATCCGTGGCCGCCGCGGGAGCTACCGCAGGCAGGTGGCGGCTGGCAAATTTGAGTTTATTGGTTGAAGCCATTGGCCTTGCCTTGGCAAACTCCCCCGTCCCCCTGGGACAGAAAAGGAAATCATCTTGAGCGCAATGTGGAAACCCAGCCAAACAGGACCAGTATCGGCACCTCCAACCCCGGAGCCGCCGCGCCCAATGCCCCCGGCGCCGGTGCATGAGGCGCCCAGCCGCGCGCAGTCGATGGCGACCGCCGAACAAGCCACCATCGGCAAAGGCTTGTTTATCAAAGGCGAGATCAACGGCTCTGAGTCGCTCCTCATCGACGGCAAGGTTGAAGGCAGCATCAACCTTCCCGGCAACCGCGTGACCATAGGCGCCAACGGCCAGGTGTCGGCCAACATCGTGGCGCGCGAGGTTGTGATTCTTGGCAAGGTTCGCGGTAATGTCTCGGCTACCGACCGCGTTGACATTCGAGCGGAGGGCTCGCTCAACGGCGACGTGGCCGCCGCGCGCATCAGCATCGAGGATGGCGCCTACTTCAAGGGCGGCATCGACATCCGCAAACCCGAGGCCATCAAGGGCGCATCGGCAAATGCCGCCGCAGCCGACTCGCACAAAGTGGCTCAGGCATAACGACTCGCTTCTGCGCAAGCGCCCCACAGCAGGAAGGGGGCGCTTGTGTCTTCATTACCGGCCCCATCCCTGCGATACGCTACGCCAGCCCCAGCCGCTTCATCGCTACCTTGGGCAGCGCTGATCCTGTCTTTTCCAGGGTCCATTTGGCAATCGCCGTCCACAAGGCCATTCCGGCCAGCAGAATCACCAGATCGCCAAGCCGGGCGCTGTGGCCCATATGAGCAAACATGCCTGCCATGGCGCGCGCCAGCAGCCATGTCACCGCCCCGCCCACCAGCGCGGCCAGCAGGCAGCGGCCCATCTCGGCATAGTCCAGGCTGGCCAGAGAAACCATGCGCCGCTTGTGCAGCAGCACGGCAATGGTGCAGGTTTGCAATGCGATCCCCAGGTCCGAAGCGAACGCCAGGCCCATCGCTCCGACATGGTGATAGAGCGCGGCATAGACAGGCAGCGAGACCGCCGTAACGATCGTCCCTGCCACCATTGGAACAATGGTGTTGCTTGCGGCATAAAATGCGCGAGAATAGATCGCCTGCGCCGACCACAGAAACATGGAAACGGAGAAGACAGCGAAGTACGCCGCGCACTCCCGCGCTTCAGCAGGCGAAAAGCGGCCACCCGTGAAGACCAGGTCAATCGCCGGCCAGCCCAGGGCGATCATGCCCGAGGCCGCAAGCAGGCTCAGCGAAGCCACGCGCGACACTGAGTCCGCCACGCTGACGGCAAATTCATAACGTCGCTGTTGCGTCCATAGGCTCGCGAAGAAAGGCAGGGAAGCCGCGCCCGCCGCCTGCGCCAGCATTGCCATAGGCGCGGTGAAAAGCTGCTTCGCATAGGCCATGAGCGACACCGCGCCACTCGTCATCGAGGCAAAATGCGCAATGATCCAGTTATCGGCGGTAACCAGGGATACCCCGGCCATTAAGGGCAGTGAGAGGCGTACCCACTCGCGCAATCCTTCATCATGCCAGTCGAGGATCATGCGGTAGCGGGTGCCCGCTCGGCGAGCGAAGACCCAATTCAAAAGAAACGGCCCGAAAAATGCTCCAGCCACCGTGCCCACAGCCAGAGAAGAGACCCCGATCCGCTTCACCAGCAGCAAGCCGCCCACGATGGTGCCGGAGCCGTAGATCAGCGGCGCCACCGCCTGCACACTGAACTGCTTGCGCACCAGCAGCACCGCGCCGAAGACCCCGCCTGCGAAGAAGCACAACTGCGCCGGCAACAGGATGCGCGTCAGCAGTACGCACAGCTTCGCTTTTTGCGGGTCGAAGCCGTCGAACCACCAGCGAACGTACCAGGGCGCAAAGATCTCCGCCAACACGATAGCTCCGCCCAGCACCAGGTACATGGTGGTCAGAATCACTGACAGCGAGCGTTCGCCCTCCGCTTCGCGTCCTGCTTCGCGGTAGCGCGTCAGGATGGTGACGAAGGTGATCGACGCCGCCCCGCCCACCAGAAAATACGAGATCATGTCCGGCAGTACGAAAGCCGCATTCAGCGCGTCGGCCTGCACCCCGCTCCCGAAAAGCCATGCGATATACTTGACCCTCACCAGCCCAATGATCCGCGACATAAATGTCGACACCATCAGAATGACGGTGGCCGAATAAACGGAATGGGTGTGCGAAGGGCGCAACAGGCCAAGGCCGCGCGTCCATCGCGAACGCGCGCGCGGAAAAGACTCAGCTGAAGGTGACTCTGCCACTGCTGTTGATTCTACCGGCCTTCCACGCTGAAAAGGGATCAATAAGCGCAAATGGCAGTAGAAGCACAGGCTTCAGCACCGCCGCGGCGTATGCTTTTCGGAGGAGGAAAAAGTGCGGTGGATCTCGGGATTGTTCGTTGCTTTGTGCGCCTCTATCATCCCAGGCGCAAACGCCCAGGCCATTCACGGGCGCGACGGCATCAACCTTCCGCCGCCGCCGGAGGTAAAAGCCAGCCCGGTCACAGACACCTACTTCGGCACGAAAATCATCGACAACTACCGCTGGCTTGAAGACGCCAAAAGCTCCGAGACTCGCGCCTTCATTAACGAAGAGAACACCTACACGCAGCGCTATTTCAACCAGGCTCGCATCCGGCCCCGGGTCGTCGATGAGCTGACAGCGCTGGAGCAGGTCTCCCGATGGACAATCCCGATCCAGCGCGGCGACGACCTCTTTTTCATGAAGCGGCTGGCCGGCGAGAGCCAGGCAGCAATCTACGTCCGCCACGGCTGGGCAGGCCCAGCTTCGACAAGTAAAGACCAGCGCCTCGTCGATCCGGCCCGATTCAGCCGCGACCCCAATACCTCAGTCAATCTCCTCGACGTCTCCCGCGATGGCTCGCTCGTGGCCTACGAGGTGCGCCAGGGCGGCGCCGATGAAACCACGATCCACGTCTTCAACGTGAAGACCG
The DNA here is from genome assembly GCA_021846945.1 of Acidobacteriota bacterium. Taxonomy (GTDB): domain Bacteria; phylum Acidobacteriota; class Terriglobia; order Terriglobales; family Acidobacteriaceae; genus Telmatobacter. Next base: position 10,650 of record JAJZVZ010000088.1, read on the forward strand.
GCAAGGCGCTCTTCGATGCGCTCCCCAGCGGCCTGTACTGGTCGGTCTGCTTCACGCCCGACGGCAAAGGTCTCTACTACGCCCGCGCCAACCGCCAGGGCACGCTCGTCTACGAACACGCACTGGGAGCATTCAGCGAGCAGCACGACAAGCTGATCTTCGGCCACCAGTTCCGCGGTGAGGATCTCGGCCCCAACGACCTGATCTTCGCCAATGTTACCGACGACGCCCGCTACCTTGTCATCGAGATCGATCGCGGCGTGCCGGCGCGGCGTGTCGATATCGTCTTCCGCGACCTCACCAAACCTGGCTCCTACTTCGAAATCCTCACCTGGGGCATCGATTCCCGCTTCTCGGCCATTTACGCCAGGGGCGCCTGGTATGTGAAGACCGATTACAAAGCGCCTAATGGCTGCATTCTCAAAGCCGACCCCGGCATCATGCCCGACGTCTGGCAGGTCATCGTCCCCCAGGGCCCTGACGCCATCCAGGATTTCTCCATCGTCGGCAACAAGCTCTATGTGCAGCGGCTCAAAGACGTAAAGCCCGAAACCAGCGTCTATACACTCGATGGCAAGTCCGCCGGCAACATCGCCTATGACGGCATCGGCTCCGCCTCTCCAGTAGTGGGTCGAACCACGGACCGCTATGGTTTCTATAGCTTCCAGTCCTTCATCATGCCGCCCGCCATCTACCGCCTCGACACCGTCACCGGCAAACGCGAACTCTTCGCCCAGCCCAAAATCCCCTTCGATTCCAGCCAATATGAACTGAAGCAAGTCTTCTATAAATCGAAGGACGGCACGCGCATTCCCATGTTCATCGCCGGCAGGAAAGGCCTGAAGCAGGATGGCAGCGAGCGGCTGCTGATGACCGGCTACGGTGGCTTCAACCTGAGCATCACTCCAGTCTGGAACCCGGCCTATGCCTGGTGGCTCGCGCAGGGCGGCTGGTTCGCATTGCCCAACCTGCGCGGCGGCGGCGAGTACGGCGAGCAATGGCATGAGCAGGGCATGTTCGTCAAAAAGCAGAACGTCTTCGACGACTTCTTCGCCGCGGCCGAATATCTCATCGCCAACAAGTACACTTCGCCACAGCACTTTGCCATCACCGGCCGCTCCAACGGCGGGCTGCTGATGGGTGCGGCCATCACCCAGCGCCCGGACCTGTTCTCTGCCGTCGTGTGCGGCTATCCGCTGCTGGATATGCTGCGCTACCAGAAATTCGAGCAAGGCTCGCACTGGATCACCGAGTACGGCTCTTCGGAGAACGAAGATCAATTTGAGTATTTACTTAAATACTCTCCCTACCAGAACGTGAAGCCGGGCACGGCCTATCCCGCGGTGTTGTTCTTCACCGGCGACGACGATACGCGCGTGGACCCGCTCCATGCGCGCAAGATGACGGCGCTCCTGCAGTCGGCTTCTTCCGGCGGGCGTCCGATCCTGTTGCACTACAGCCTCTCGGGTGGCCACTCATCCGGCGTGGGCGTCGAGCAGCAGGTTCAGGACGACGCCGATCAGCTCACCTTTCTGTGGACTGAAACCGGACAGCCTGGCCTCCAAAAGCAACTTCCCGCTGGTGCCGGAAGGACACCGCCGAAAGCTGTCCTTAAGTAATCTCTTGAACCAACAGCCTTTTCCGATAACGACAATATCGAGGTAATCCGGCTGCATCTCGGGTCATAGACTGCGGCATTGCCGCGTTCGTCGCGCCGGGCCCCTCTTCTGAAGTGCCCGCACGCGGACACAGAGGACCGAATATCCGCCGGAAGCGGAGTAGCCATCGCCTGCGGGACTGGAACTGAAATGCAACAGGTGGAGTCTGAAATCGTCGCACTCGATGAGCAGCAGGAGGAGTCCCGGCTGGCCGTGCTCGCTTCCACCGGCATTCTCGATACACCGCCGGAACCCGGCTACGACGCCATTACGCGACTCGCCGCGGATTACTTCCAGGCCGATGCCGTGCTCCTCGGATTCGCCGACGAGAGCCGCTTCTGGATCAAGTCCTGCTGGGGCGAACTCATTCGCGAACTGCCGCGCGACCGGTCCATCTTTGAGATGATAGTTGCGCAGGATGGCCCCCTAGTGGTTTCAGACGCCTCGCAGCACCCGAAGCTCAAGGATTGCCTGTTGCCGCTGAGAAAAGGCAATCCGTCTTCATTCGCCAGCGCTCCGGTCCGTTCACGTGAGGGCAAAATCCTTGGAACTCTCACCATCTTCAGTTCGTCTCTCCGCCTGATCACCATGGATGAGCTTCGCATTCTGGAGAGCCTGGCCGAGATGGCTGCCGGCCAACTGGAACTGCGCCAGTTGCGCAACTCCATTCACAGGCAGGCTCCGGCGCAGACCCTTCGTCCGCGCAGAAACAGCTCTGCGGTCTGGCCCCGCAAGCCTGATCTTCGTCACGCCCTCGAACAGCGCCAGTTTGTTCTCTACTACCAGCCCGAGATCAACCTCTTTACCCGCAGGATCGTTGGCCTGGAGGCGCTCATTCGCTGGAATCACCCCGAGCGCGGGATCATCTCACCTGACGACTTTATCCCGCTCGCCGAAGAGAGCGGACTGATCCTGCCCATCGGCGATTGGGGGCTCGCCGAAGCCTGCCATCAGATTCAGAAGTGGTGCAGCGAGGATCCCGACCACCGCTCCCTGCGCGTCTGCGTGAATCTCTCCGCGCGCCAGTTCGCCCGCCACGGGCTGGCGGATCAGGTTGACGCCCTGCTGCGGCGTTTCGGCCTCACCAGCCGCCAGCTCGGTCTGGAGATGACTGAGTCCAGCCTCATTCCCGATATGCATACGGCCCTTGAAGTACTGAGCAGCCTGCGCCGCCTCGGCGTCGCTCTGCTCATGGACGACTTCGGCACCGGCTACAGCTCCCTCAACCACCTCCACACTTTCCCCTTTGACATCCTCAAGATCGACCGCTCATTTGTTGCCCGGATGACCGAGGGCGAACAGCCCGTCCAGATCGTTCGCACCATCGTCGAATTGGCTCGCGTGCTGGGCATGGATGTGGTCGCGGAGGGAATCGAGACCGCCGAACAATACGAGCTGCTCCAGAAGCTGGGCTGCCATTACGGCCAGGGATTTCTGATCGCCCGGCCCATGCCCGCCGAAGCCGTTACGCGTCTGTTGAATCTGTCCGGTCGCATCCTCCCCGATCCTGAAGCCGTTGAGGCCCTCTGCTACTGATGGCTTCGCGGCCCGGCATCAGCGGACCCCCGGGGCGAATCCGCGCCTTTCTTCACCCACTTCCCGTTTCAGGAATATAGGATCTCTCTCCCCAATATGGAATTTGCAAGCGCCCAGCCGGCTGAATGCTCCTCACGCAGCGCGGATCTCCGCCGTATGATTCGGCCTATGCAGCAAATGGCTCCAACTCAACCCTCGCCGTCGCCCTCCAGCTTTGCAAGCATGCTGGCCGACCTTGCCGCAGCGGCTCCCACACCAACTTCCACGTGGAATGAGGATGGCCTCGCGGACGACGTGGCGACTCTCAGCTACGAGCGCGCCTTGCGCACCCACGCACGCTACAACTCCGCCGATTCTGCCGCTGGCGCATTCACGGCAAACGCTGAGGCAAGGCCAGCCGCCTCGCATCCGGCGCCTCAGGCCGCCGCGCCCTCGTCGAAGCATTTCTCAAAGCCGCAACCGGTGTCTCCTTCCGGCGCCGCTATCCCGGAAACATCTCACGGTCAGGCGCCGGCTTCGGATCGCACCCTCAAGTCCGCCAGCATTACCATCCGGCTGAGCCAGGACGAGTGCGACCAAGTGCGGCAGCGCGCGGCTGAAGCCGGCCTGACCGTCTCGGCCTATCTCCGCTCCTGCACGCTTGAGGTAGAGGCGTTGCGTATGCAAGTCAAGGAAGCCCTGACGCAGTTCCGGTCGGCCGCCTCCGCGGCAGAGGCTCCGGCGGCTGGTGGGCACGCTGGCCCCAGGTGGCTCCGCCGCGTTTGGAACCGGCAATCGTCCTAGTGTAGGCCGCCGCAAATCTCATCTCTTATGCGTTGTGACAGGGCATGACTTTCGTCGTGCCAAAAAAATCCGAAATATCGAGAATTGGGGGCTTTAGCCCCTGCCGCTACTCCACTTCCAGCACCAGACACTTCAGATACTCCGTCTCGGGCAGGTTCAGCACCACTGGATGATCGGGAGCGGCGCCGCGGCGTTCCAGCAGCCGCACACGCCGCGCGGCATCGGCAGCGGCGGCGGCCACCGCCGCCTCCAGTTCCGCCCAGCCCACATGGTGCGAGCAGGAGCACGTCACCAGCAAGCCGCCCGGGCGTACCATCCGCAGCGCGCGCAGATTCAGTTCCTTGTAGCCGCGCAGAGCACCCTCGACCGCCCGCTTCGTCTTGGCAAAGGCGGGTGGATCCAGAACGATGGCGTCAAAGCTCTCGCCCGCGTCTGACCAATCGCGCAGAATTGCAAAGGCGTCGCCCTCCACCCAATCCACCTCCGCGGCCAATCGCGGGCGGTTTGCCTCCAGGTTTTTCTCCGCCACTTCGAGCGAGGCGCGCGAGGTATCGACGCCCGTCACCCGGCGGCATACTTCGGCGAGATGCAGGGCAAAGCCGCCCTGGTAGCAGCAGACATCGAGGGCGCGTCCCGTAGCGCCCAGTCGCCGCGCCCAATCCCGCGCGGCGGCATAGTTGGCGTGCTGATCCAGGAACGCCCCCGTTTTCTGGCCGGCATTGGCGTCGTAATGGAATGAGAGGCCATTGAGCCGGAATCGCGTGCTGGCCACCTTCGCGCCAGCGTCGGCGAGCCACAGCGGTTCCTGGCTGGGCGCCGCCAATCCCTCCAGCTCGCGCACGCGCGGATCGGGCCGTTCGACGATGGCCGCCGGCGCCATCTCTTCGCGCAGCACGCGCACGCACTTCTCCCGCACTGCCGTCGAATCCAGCCCCCTGGCCAGCAGTTGCAGGATGATCAGCGGCCCGTACTTGTCGACGATTACGCCAGGCAGCTCGTCCGCCTCGCTGAAGCACAGGCGACAGGCGTCATTCTCGCCGTCGAGCATGGGTTTGCGCCTGCCGACGGCCTGCCGCAGACGGCTGGCCATCAGCTCCAGCCATTCCGCCTCGCCAATCGCCTCGCGCGACACCAGCCGCAAGGCAATCTGCGACGTTGGGCTATAGAGAGCCGTCCCAAGCAAGAGCCCACGGCTGTCGGCCACCGGCACGAGCGCTGGCGGAGTCTCGGCGTCAGGCAGCGTAATCGACTCCACATCCGACGCATAGACCCACAGGTGCCCCCTGCGCAGGCGATCGGCGGCGCGGCGGCTGACAACTGCCCCGGGCGCGGAGTGGCTCAATCCAGCGCCGCCGGCTTTCTCAGGGGCGCCTTGCCGCGAAGCATCCCCTCGCGAGGATGGGCGCGGAGGCGAAATGCGGCGCTTCGATGTCGTGGAAGCTTTGGGCTCTCGGTCCTTCGGCGCCCTTCGTTTCCCCTCAGGCCGTTCTGTGTGTGTTTTCGTCATGCGCTTCCTTTGGGTTTTGGGGCGGCGAATCTTCGCCTTTGCCTGGTTCATCTTACCAAGCAGAGGCTTGCATCCGCGCAGAGCGGCGAGGTTTTGGCGCCGCAGGACATTGTCAGGCTTTTGCGCTTTTCCCAGACTGGCTTACCCTTTCGCTTTCAGCCGGATGGAGACACTTTTGAGCGCGCGGAAAACTTTGCGGCCTATAATGAAGCATGGCGACTGTCCGGCAGACGATTGCGGCGGATTCCCCCGGCGCCACCTCGGTGTCTCCAGGGGCGGGCGGTCAGGTTGTGCCCATTCCGGATATGCGCAGCATCGGTGAGCGCTTTGAAGCGCTTCTGCGCCGGGTGAAGGCCAACCGGCCCCAAGAAGACATCTCGCTCATCCGCAAAGCCTGGGAGTTCTGCCTCAAGCACCATGAGGGGCAGATGCGCGCCTCCGGCGAGCCGTATATCATCCATCCCCTCCAGGTCGCCGAAGTGCTGGCCGAGATGAAGCTGGATGCGACCGCCATTGCCGCGGCTCTGCTCCATGACGCCGTCGAGGATACCCCGGCCACCAACGAAGAGATTGCCGCCGCCTTTGGCGATCAGGTCGCCCACATCGTCGAAGGCGTAACCAAGATCGACAAGATTCAGTTCGCCAACCGCGAGGACCGCCAGGCGGAGAACGTCCGCAAGATGTTGCTGGCCATGGTCTCCGACGTGCGCGTCGTGCCCATCAAGCTGGCCGACCGCCTCCACAACATGCGCACTCTTGAGCATCTCCGGCCGGAGCGCCAGGAGGCCATCGCCCGCGAAACCCTCGACATCTACGCCCCGCTCGCCCACCGTCTGGGGATGGGCAAGGTTCGCGGCGAGCTGGAAGATCTGGCCTTTCGCTACACCGACCCGGTGAGCTACGAGAAGGTGGCCGAAGCCGTCGAGGCGCGGCGCGTCGAAGGCGAGCAGTTTCTGCGCAGTGTGGAAGATACTCTCGTCGAGCAACTGCGCGAGAACGGCATCCAGGCCCGCGTCGAGTGGCGCATCAAGCGGCTCTACTCCATCTTCCAGAAGATCCAGCGCTCCAAGGTTTCCTTTGACCAGGTCTACGATCTGCTGGCTATCCGCGTCATCACCCAGGATGTCGCCTCCTGTTACGCCGTCTTTGGGCTGATCCACGCTCTGTGGCGGCCGGTCCCGGGCCGCATCAAGGACTTCATCGCCATTCCCCGCGCCAACCTCTACCAGTCGCTGCACACCACCGTCATGGCCGAGGGCGGCCACCAGTTCGAGGTGCAGATTCGCACCGAAGAGATGCACCGCATCGCCGAGGAAGGCATCGCCGCGCACTGGAAGTACAAGGCCGGTGAAGGCGCCATCACCGCCCGCGACGAGGAGCGCCTCAACTGGGTTCGCCAGCTCGTCGAGTGGCAAAAGGAGATGACCGACCCCAACGAGTTCCTCTCCAGCCTGAAGATGGACCTCTATCCCGACGAGGTCTACACCTTCACCCCCAAGGGGAAGGTCGTCGTGGTTCCGGCCGACGGCACGCCCGTCGATTTTGCCTACATTATCCACACGGAGGTGGGTAACACCTGCGTGGGCGCCAAGGTTAACGGCCGCATGGTGCCGTTGCGC
>JAJZVZ010000089.1:0-5508 GCA_021846945.1 Acidobacteriota bacterium
CCGGTCTTTTCGTAGAGATCGCCCAGGTGCATATGCACGGTTGGATCGGTCTGGTCGCGCATGACGGCCTGACGCAGGTTGTCTTCTGACAGGTCGTACTGCCCCAGCTTGTAATAGACCCATCCCAGCGAATCCAGGTAGGCGCCGTTCATCGGATCCAGACTGACCGCCTTGCGAATCATCTGGAGGGCTTCGGGCAATTTCATGCCCTTATCTGCCAGCATGTACCCCAGGTAGTTCAGGGTCATGGCATTCTCGGGGTCGAGATCCAGCACCTGCCGGAAGTAGGTTTCAGCCGGCCCGTAGTGCTTCTGCCGCTCGGCCAGTTCGCCACGCAAAAAGAGCAGGGAGATGCGGTCATCCTTCTTGGTGCAAAGCGGCTCGGCCTTCTTGAAGGCTTCCTCGGCATCCTTCCAGCGGTGCAGACGGATATAGATCTGGCCAAGCGCCATCCAGGCGGCGCGGTTGTCGTCGGGAGATTTGTCAAGGATGCTCTTGGCGAGGTCGATGCCCTCTTCGGGTTTGCCCAGGTCGGCCAATTCACCCGCCAGCAACAGTTTCAGGTCGCGGTTCTTGGGATTGGCAGCGACGGCTTCGCGAGCGACCGCGATTACCTTGTCATAATCTTTGGCGTCGCGATAGGTATCCACCTCGCCCTGATATCCGCGCAGGGCCTGATCGCCTCCCATTGCAATCAACTTTTCGTAGGTCGCAATCGCCAGGTCGGTCTTGTTCTGCTCGTGATAAATCTGCCCAAGGCGGTCGAGGAAGATGCCCCGGTTGTTCTTCTCCTGAGGGGTATAGGCGCCGTTGGCGTGCGAGGTGAGATCCACCATGTGCTGATAGACCTGGGCGGCTTGATCAAACTGCCCAAGGATATCCAGCAGCAGGCCTTCGTTGTAGCCGGCTTCGAGGGAATTCGGGTCGATTGTGCGGGCCTTGCGAATGGTAGTGAGGGCGTCCTGATACTTGCCCTGCCGGCGTTGAATCTCGGCGATGTGTACCAGCGCATCCGCGTTTTGCGGATCGGCCTTGGCCAGAGCCTGATACTCCTTGAGCGCTTCGTCGAACTGGTGGTTGCTCATGAGGGCCTGGGCCAGCGCGTTCAAAGTGCGCAGGTCTTGCGGATCCATGTCGGAGGCGCGCTGAAAGGCGTTGATCGCCTGCTTAGGCTCCTTCAACTGGTCGTAGGTGGCGCCCAGGGCAAACTCCATGCGCGGAGTGCGGTCGGACTCGGGGACCGATTCGATGACATTGGCTGCCTGCTTGAGGTTGCCGCTGTCCGCATAGATGCGCGCCAGATTGAGAATGACATCTTCGGATTCGGGATCGATGGCCCGGGCGGCCTCAAACTGCTTTTCCGCCTTATCCGGCTCGTGCTTGACGTTATAGAGCTGCCCCAGGACCATCCGGTCCTCTACGTTATTGGGTTGCAGCTCGACAATCTTCTCGAATTCTCCGATGGCCTTGTCCAATGCGTTCCCCGCAGGCGAATTGGAGGAGATGCCACTCTGGTTCTCGCTTAGCTGGCGCAAGTAGATGCGTCCCAGGAGCCTGTGCGCGGCAATATCATTGGGATCTTTCTGGATGAGACTGGTGACCAGAGCCAGGGCGTCGCTGATGCGGTCAGTCCGGTAATAGAGATTGGCGAGTGCGTCGTTCAGCTCGGCAGAGCCGGGATCGGCGTCAAGCGCTGCCTTGTACTCCTCGACCGCATGCCTTACATAGGCCGACTGGCCTGTCGAGTAGGCTTCATTCTCGTAAATGCCAGCCATGGCTGCGTGAAAATACGCCTTTGCCCGATCATCAACCGAGGGAATGGCCCGCGTGGCCGCGGCGGCGGTAGGAGATGGAGTGCCGCCGGAACCGGGTTTTGTGGAAGTGCTTTGGGCTGGAGAGCTTTGGGCTGGTGTGCTTTGCGCATACCCCCCCGCGGCCGGAAGCAACGCGAGAGAACCGGCAAGCGATAGCCAAAGAAGCGGCGAAGAATAATTTGATCTCATGATCTTAGGGGATTACCTACCTTTTGGGCCGTCGCAACGAAAAAACCACCCGGACAACCCGCCGGCGCTGCTGGCAGCCGATCAAAGGAACTCTGCCTACTTTCTAAAGACGATTCTACCTGTCATTTGTCGCGGTGGGCGGACGAATTAAGCGATTTTCCCGGGAATTGCAATTTCGTGAGCACGAAATGAAACCGGAACAAAACCGGGCGCAAGACCCCAAAGTCGCAACTCACAGCCAGCCGGCGCGGTCGCGTGAATCGAAGCGCGTCAGGGCAGCGGGCGGCCGCCGATTGTGCATGCCAGGTGGGACCGGCATGCACAATCGCCGTCAGTGCCGGAAATGCCGGATGCCGGTAAAGACCATAGCCATGCCCAATTTGTCGGCGGCGGCGATGACATCCTGATCCTTCACCGAACCGCCGGGCTGTATGACAGCGGTTGCGCCCGCGGAGGCCACGGCTTCCAGGCCGTCGGGGAAGGGAAAGAAGGCATCTGAAGCGGCAACCGTGCCTTGAAGCGGCAACACGGCCTTTTGCGCGCCAAAGCGGGCGGCATCAACGCGGCTCATCTGGCCCGCGCCGATGCCCACCGTCTGGCCGTCGCGGACATATACGATGGCGTTGGATTTAACGTGCTTGCAGACGCGCCAGGCGAAGAGCAGGCTGCGCATCTCCTCGGCGGTGGGCGGGCGCCACGTGACTACCTTCAGCTCGGACTCGGTGATGCGGGCGGTATCGGCATCCTGGAGCAGCAGTCCACCCGAGACGTGCTTGACCACCGGACGCGGCGGCGCGGAGTGGACTTCGACCAGGCGAAGGTTCTTCTTGGCGGCGAATCGCTCGCGGGCTTCGGCTGTAAAGGCGGGCGCTGCAATGGCTTCAACGAAGAGCTTGGCAATCTCTTCGGCGGCGGCTCCATCTACTTCGCGGTTGATGCCGATGACCGAACCAAAGGCTGAGACCGGGTCGCAGGCCAGGGCTTTCTGGTACGCATCGAGAATGGTCGCGCCGGTGGCCGCGCCGCAGGGGTTGGTATGCTTGATGATCGCCACCATAGGCTCGTCGAACTCCCCTGCCAGCTCCCAGCAGGCTTCGAGATCGACGAGGTTGTTGAAGCTCAACTCCTTGCCCTGGAGCTGGTTAGCGCCGGCGATACCCAGGCCGGAGCCGTCGGCGTAGAGCGCGGCGCGCTGGTGCGGATTCTCGCCGTAGCGGAGCGCCTGGGCCAGCGGAAGGTTGATGCGCAGGGTGGAGGGAAAAGCTGCCAGGTCCGGTGCGGCGGCGGCATCGGGGGCAGGGGCTTCGGCGCCGCGGGCTGCGATCTGGTCGAGCGTGTTGGCGATGGCCGAGTCGTATGCGGCGGTGAGGGAAAAGGCCTGGCGGGCCAGCCGCCACCGGGTCTCGCGGCTCAGGGCGCCGTGGTGGTTCTTCAGTTCCTCGATGAGCGCCGGGTAATCGGACACCCGCGTTACCACCGCTACATCTTGAAAGTTCTTGGCGGCGGAGCGAACCATTGATGGACCGCCAATGTCAATGTTCTCGATCAGATGCCCAAAGGCCACGCCGGGCTGCGAGGCGGTCTTCTCAAAGGCGTAGAGATTGACCACCACCATATCAATGGGAGCGATGTCATGCGCCGCCACGGCGGCTTCGTGCTCCTCGTTGCCACGGATGTAGAGCAGGCCGCCGTGCACGCGCGGGTGCAGGGTCTTGACTCGGCCGTCGAGCATCTCAGGGAAGCCGGTCAGCTCGCTGATGTCCTGGACGCCGAGGCCGGCCTCGCGCAGGGTGCGGGCCGTACCGCCAGTGGAAACCAACTCCACGCCATAGTCCGCCAGCGCCCGGGCAAATTCCACAAGGCCAGTCTTATCGGTTACGCTCAGCAACGCCCGCCGAATCCGCTTTTCTGCGCTCACTTATTCGCTCCTGTTCAGGGATTTACCCGTCACCGGGATGGCTATCTTCCAGCCGAGGATGCACGGGCCAAACACCAGAGTACAACCTTGGATACGCCGAATCCGCCGGTGCGGAGCCTCGGCACATCATCACCGCCTCTTTTGCATTCGCAACACACTGCCGCCAAGGGCGAAAAATGCTTTAAAGTTGATGATATGGCCAGCAACACTCCTGTACCACCATCTTTCGGGCGCAGCCCTGTCCCCCCGAGTGCGGAGCCGGAGATCATGCCGCCGGAAGGGAACTACACGCAGCCGCCGGCGCAACCGCGCAAGCGCAGGTCAACATGGGCGTCGGCGCCAGCCACCTATCTTCTGGTGGGGATCAACTGCGCCGTTTTTATTGACATGGTGGCGCACGGAATCAGCATCGGCTCGCCGACGGTCGGGCAATTGATGGCCTGGGGCGCCAATAACGCGGGCGCGGTGCTGATCGGCGGCCAATGGTGGCGCATTATTACCGCCATGTTTTTGCATGTCGGCATCCTGCATCTGGCCACGAATATGTGGTGCCTGTGGAACCTGGGCCTGCTGGCGGAGCCGCTGATGGGCTCATTCGGAGTGATTGCGGTTTACATCCTTACCGGCGCGGCGGGAAACCTGCTCTCGACGCTGGTCAACTGGTTCTGGCCGATTCACTACGAGGGCAATATCTTCTTTCCGGCGGGCGCGGGGGCCTCCGGCGCCGTTTTTGGCATTGCCGGAGCGCTGATCATCCTGCTGAAGTCGAACCGGCTCCCAGTGCCGCGTTACGAACTGAAAAGGCTGCGTAAGTCGGTCATTTACTTTGCCGCGCTCAACCTGGTTATTGGTTTCTCCATCTGGGGCGGGAACTTCGTGGTGCACTCGGGGCTGAACATTGACAACATGGCGCACCTGGGCGGCTTCTCTTGTGGTCTGCTCTTTGCGATGCCGATGGTTCCGCGGCTGGGCTCGTCGCGCAGCGACTTCCAGCTCAGACTGCGGATAGCCGTAGGCATGGTGGTGGGTCTGCTGGTTTTGTTCGGGTTTTACCTGGCGCAATTGCCACGTTAGAGAGGCATGCGCCAGAGCGCTGGAGGCACTGCAAACCCATCGCCGCCACAATTGCGCCTAGCGGGCGGCCGTGGCTGCGAATTTCCTCACCATGGCCAACAGCAACTTGCGGTCGCTCTCATTCAGGTTGGCGGAGTAGCGGCGAATCTGCGTGAGGAAACGCAACTCGTCGTCGGAAAGCTTTTGCGCGCTGAACTGATGCCCCAGCGCGTCGTCGGCGAAAAACTGGGCGATGGGCAGGTCGAGCGCCACGGCAATTTTTGACAGCGTGTCCAGCGAGGGCACGGTGTGACCGTTTTCCACGCGCGAAAGGTAGCAACGCAAGAGGCCGGTCTTCTTTTCGATATCCCCCTGCGAGAGCCCTTTTTGCAGCCTGTAGGCGCGAATGGTCGTCCCGATCTTCGCCATCGATGAATGTCCTGTCCGATCCCTGCCTGAGTTTATTTTCTTGGCAGCAATCAAAAAGTTATTGGCTTAAGAGTTAACACGGGCGAGGCAGGAATGCAAGCAGAG
>JAJZVZ010000089.1:5518-17678 GCA_021846945.1 Acidobacteriota bacterium
GGAACGGCGCACGTTCCTACTGCTTCAGTGTCTCCCCAAAGAAGCGATCGATCCTCGCCAGCGCGTCGGCGGTATCGGCGGGACGGTACCCACCGGTGTTGCCGGGATTCTCGAAAGCATGGCCGGCATCGGGATAGATCTTGACATTCACAGGCTTGCCCAGCGACTGCATGGTGGCCACAAATGCGTGGACAGACTGCGGAGAAATGCCTCGGTCTTCGCCGCCGAAGTTCCCCAGGACGGCGGCGTGAATCCGGGCCAGAGCAGCCTTGTCGGTGGCCAGCGAGCCGTAGTTGATGGCCACGGCCCGGAGCGACGGCGCGGCGATGGCAAGCTGCAGTGCGAAGCCTCCGCCCATGCACCAGCCCACCGCGCCAACACGGCGAGGGTTTACGTCCTTGCGCTGCTGGAGCCAGGCGAGGGCTGACGTCAGATCGCGCACGCCCTGGTCCTGCGGCAGGCCGCGCGAGAGTTCGTGAGCCAGCTCAGGGTCGGTTGCTACTTTGCCGTGATAGAGGTCAACTGCGAGGGCCACATAGCCCTGGGCCGCATAGCCTGCTGCCTTCTGCTTGACCCAATCGTTCAAACCCCACCACTCGTGGATCACGATGAGGGCTGGATGCGGGCCAGCGCCTTGAGGCAGGTAGAGCAGGCCCTGGCCAGTGGAGTCTCCGCTGGGAAAGGTGACCGCTTGCTGGCTGCGGGCATTCGCGGCGAAGGCAACGAGTAACAGGGGAATGGTGAACAGAAGAAGGCGGATGGCTTTCATCGGGGAACCTCGATATCGAGTAAAAGCTGTTTGAGGGCGGGTGTCTACAGGATTTTGACCAAATGAGCGATTCCGTCGATGCGATTGTCGTTGTAAGGGGAACAAGGTGTAAAGCCCAAATTCAGATAGAGCCGGTGCGCGGCAGCCATGCAACCAGGAACGGTATCGAGGTACACGGCCCGGCGCCTCGCGGCAATAGCACGTTCAAGAATAGCTTCGGACAACGCGCGCCCCAGCCCTAATCCCCGGGCGCTGGTGCGCACCCACAAGCGCTTCATCTCCCATGCGTCAGACTTCACTGTTGCGGTAGTCTGAAGTGCCCGCCAGGCAACAAATCCGGCAGGCTGCTGCTCAAGATACGCTAACAGGCAGCCACCACCCTGTTCGTGGTACAACGAGGGCAGCATTGCGGCTTCTTTCTCCAGTGATCCAAAGCAGAATTGTGCGGCGTTTACCTGCGCGACAACGAAGTGACCATATTCCAGCAGTAAATTGCGCGCCAGCGCGACGGTGTCTGGTGAAGAGTCCGAGGTTAACTCTTCGTATTGGATTGCCGGAGGTACGGATTCATGTTCTGCCATATCTCAATATAGGACTTGATGCGTTGATCGCGCGGCGTAAACCTTCGCGGCTCGGAATCCGTCACATTGACAGAGTACATTTCCAAAGACCTGAGTAAAAACCAAGGATGTTGGGGAGCCTGAATGCGGCGAGCAAGGGTAGCGTGCGCAATGGCGGTGGAGATTTGTGTGGCTGGTGGCCTTGGACTGTGGGCTCAGGCGCCGGCGCCGCGCGGGCGTGCCGCTGGCGGCGCGCATCCCGTAGCTTCACAGGGGCCCTCTGGGAAGGTTGTTTCCACGCAGGCTTCGGCGCAGACCGTTGCCGGCGGCAGGCTTCACGGCGTGGTCCGCAGCGGAAAGATACCGCTGCCCGGCGTGACCGTGATCGCTGAAAACACGCTCACAGGCAAGCGTTACTCCACGACGTCCGACATTACCGGCTCGTGGTCGATGACCATTCCGGAGAATGGCCGCTATGTCATCCGCACACAGTTCGCGGCCTTCGCAGCTGGCGACAAGGAGGCTGTGCTCAACGCAACGAGCCATGATCAAACCGTGGATTTCGATCTGATCCTCGCCTCGCGCGCGGCAGCGCAAGAGCAGCAGCAGGCACGGCAGGCAGCCGCGCAGGGCGGGGAAGCGCAGGCGATCCGCCAATTAAATGGCAATGGCGCCGAGAACCTCGACCTGATGAATGCGCTCTCAGCCAACACCGATACGGGAGCAGGATCCGTGGGCCAGAGCGGGGCGGCATTGCCTTCCATCGCCGGTAACTCGGACTTCAGTGACGAGTCGGTGGCCGTGAGCGGGCAATCGGGGCAGGTGAGCCCAATGGCCGGTGTCGATATGGAACAATTGCGCAGCGCCATGGAGCAGATGCGCGCGCAGAATGGCGGGCGGGGCGGTCCCGGCGGCGCGATCGGGCTGTTCGGAGGAGGCTTTCGCGGAGGAGGCGGCCCCATGATGGGCGGGCCGGGCGGATTCGGCGGCGGCAGATTTCGGAATTTTCGCGGATTCAATCCCGGCCAGCCGCACGGCGCCATTTTTTGGATGGGAAGCAACTCGGCGATCAATGCCGAACCGTACGCACTGCGCGGCCAGCCGCAGCAACAGCCCGCTTCCGGCATGAATCGCTTCGGGCTGACGCTCATGACCGCGCCCTACATTCCGCGATTGACGAAGCCCAGCACCAAAGACAGCATCTTCCTTACGATTTCAGGCACGCGCAGCTCTTCACCCTCCGATCTGTACGGCCTGGTGCCGACCGATGCCGAGCGGGCCGGGGATTTTTCCGGCGCGGGACAGCCGGCGATTTACGACCCCACGACCCTTCAGCAATTCGTGACCGGCGGCATCGCCAATGTAATTCCGGCTTCGCGGATCGCGCCGCAAGCGACGGCTCTGCTCAATTATTTTCCTAAGCCAAACTTGAGCAACGGCGCGACGAACAACCTTTACAACTACCATCTGCTGACCACCGCGCAATCAAACACGACGCAGGCGGGATTGCGCTATATGCGCAGTCTGGGCGCGAATGCCGGGCAGCCCTTCGGCGGCAGATTTGGAGGATTTCGCGGGCGCGGATCGCAGAACCAGGGGCTGCACCAAAGCATCAACTTCAACTTCAACTGGGCGCACTCAGCCGCCGACAACATCAATATCTTTCCGCAGTTGGGCGGGAAGACCGCTACGAATAATTACTCTCTGCAGGCTGGGTACGTGGTGGGCTATCACAGGCTGACGAGCATTTCCAACGTCAACTGGAACCGCAGCGACAGCCAACGCATAAACTTCTTCACGAACGGGCCGGATGTTGCCACGCAACTCGGCATTCTCGGTCCGGGCAACGTTGCCTTAAATCCAAGCCCGTTGAATTACGGGCTGCCGGGCGTGACGCTCAGCAATATCACCGGTCTCAGCGAGCAGCAGCCGAACTTCCTGCTGATGCAAACCATCTCGGCTTCGGAAACCGTGAGTTGGATGCACGGCAAGCATAATATGCGCTTTGGCGGCGACTATCGCCGCGTGCATCGTGACTTTCTGGGCAGTTCGAATGCCACCGGACGGTTCACCTTCACCGGACTGTTTACCGAAGACGCGGCCGGGAATCAGAAGACCGGCTCGCCGCTGGCGGATTTTCTGCTCGGACTGCCGCAGGAGACGACGATTGACTCCGCGGAGTCCAAGAGCTATCTGCGTGATAACGTGATTGACGCCTTTGCGCAGGACGATTGGCGGATGCTGCCCACCTTTACGCTGATGTATGGGATTCGCTACGAATATTTTGCGCCGTATACCGAAAAATACGGTCACCTGGCCGTGGTGGATACCAACCCGGCGCAGGGCTTCACTGGGCACACAGAGGTGGAAGCCGGCGGCGTGGGGCCGTTCAGCGGCAGCTTGCCGGATGGGCTGGTCTTTCCATTCCGCAAGGCATTTTCGCCGCGCGTGGGTTTTGCATGGAGAGTGCCACGGTTGAAGCAGACCGTGATTCGAGGCGGCTACGGCGTGAACTACACCGTCGGGCAATATGCCACCTTTGCAACAACAATGGCGCACGAGCCGCCCTTCGCCAACGAGCAGACCAACGAAGAAATCGATGCCAGCAACAACGCGACTTCAGCATGCGCGCGGGGCACAACCGCCAGTTGCTTTACGCTGGCGCAGGGATTTCCGGCGCCGGCCACGACGGGCAATTACGCGCTCGAACCGCACTACCAGTTGCCATACGTGCAGTCATGGAACCTGGACATCCAGCGGACGCTGCCCAGGGGACTTTTGCTGAATATTGGTTACAACGGTTCGCGCGGCAGCCATCTGGACATTACCAGCGCGCCGCGCGCCACGCCTGACAGCCCGGCCACCGATCCGGGAAATCTGATCTTCAATTACGATCAGGCCGCGGCCTACTCCAGGTTCAATGCGGGAACGGTGCGTTTGAACAAGCGCCTGAGCAGCGGCATCGCGATGGGCGCCTACTACCAGTATTCGCACTCGATCGATAATGCCGGCTCCGTGGGCGGAACCTCAACCGTGGTGGCGCAGAACTGGCAGGACCTGGCGGCCGAGGAAGGCAACTCCAGCTTCGATCAGCGCCACAAGGTCAGCGGCAATTATCTCTTCGAGATGCCGTTCGGGCAGGACAAGCGCTGGGTGACGAGCGGCGTTGGCTCCCATATTCTTGAGGGATTTTCCGTCTCCGGCGACTTTGTTTTTGCTACCGGAACACCGCTCACTCCGAGCTACCAGGCGGCGGTGAACGATGTGGCGCGCGGCACGGCCGGCACGCTGCGGCCCGATCGCGTGGCGGGAACTTCGATTACAGCCGGAGGCGGATCGGTTCACCGGTGGTTCAATACCGCGGCCTTTGTAGCGCCAACGGGCTTGTATGGAACGTCGCCGCGGAATTGCATTCCCGGACCCGGCACGGTCCAGAACAATATGTCGCTTTCAAAGACGATGCAACTCGGCGATACAAGCAGCATGGAGCTTCGCGCCACGTCCACCAATGTCTTCAATACGGTGCAGTATGCGGGCGTAGACGCTACCGTGGCCACGCCGACTTTCGGGCAGGTGCAATCGGTGCATAGCATGCGGATGTTTAACTTCACGGCGCGGTTCAGGTTTTAGCAAAGTTAGGGTTGTTAGCGGAGTTAGGAAGCTTCTGAACCGGTGGTTCTCTTGGTACTTGATGGATGGCTGGCTTATTAATAAAGGTCTTTTTCCGGGGCCTTCGATGAATGCTAAGAGTCTATTAGGAAGGATATCGATGAAGGGCTGGGTACAGCGAATTGGAGCGGGAGTCGCGATGGTGGCGCTGGCGCTTTCGGGCGCTCCAATGGCGCCTGCGCAAAATACCGGCCAGGTTAGCGCGACGCCGCAGGGCGGCTTTACGTTGAAGGTGAGCGGCGAACTGGTGCTCACCAACGTAGTGGTGCGAGATGCCAAGACCGGCGCGCTGGTGCGCGGACTCAAGCCAAGCGATTTTCGCATTTACGAGAACGGCAAGCTGCAGCACATTGAGACGTTCGACTTCGAGAGCGTGGACATGGCCAAGCCGCTGAACGAAGCGACCGTCACCGGCCTGGCCGCCGGCCTGCAGAGCGGCGGAAACAAAGCCGTAGTGGTGGCAAGCCCCGAGGAACTGCGCAATCACCGGCTCATTGTCTTCTTTTTCGACCTGACTTCCATGCAGCCCGAGGACCTGGACCGGAGCGTGGAGGCGGCCAAGGACTTTCTGCGCACCAAGATGCAGCCCGCCGACCTGGTGGCGCTGGTTTCGCTCGGCGACACGTTGAATGTGGATCAGGATTTTACGGCCGACAAGGATGCGCTGATCAGCGAGGTGGGCGCGTACAACGGCACCGAAGGGCAGGGTTTTACGCAGGGCGCAAACGCTAATTCGAACCAGGTGGAAGACACCACCGGATATACGCCCGACGAGAGCGAATACAACGACATCAACACCGACCGTGAACTCTTCGCGCTGCGGGCCGTTGCGCAGTCTCTTGAAAAGATCCCGCAAAGAAAGTCGCTGCTCTATTTTTCCGGCGGCATTTCGCGCGACGGCATTGAGAATGAGGCCTCGCTGCGGGCGGCCACCAATGCCGCGGTGCGCGCTAATTTGGCCATCTACAGCGTGGATACGCGCGGCCTGCAAGCGGTTTCGCCACTGGGCGACGCCTCCACCGGCAGCCTGCGCGGAACCGGCGCTTACAACGGCGGCGCGCTGATGAACAACATGAACTCGAATTTCGCCACTCAGGAGGTGATGGCTACGCTCAGCAGCGAAACGGGTGGCAAGGCGTTCTTTGATTCGAACGACTTTGCGCCCGCCTTTGCGCAGGTGCAGGATGACACCTCGGCCTACTACGCCATTGGCTTTCGCTCGACCAACCCGGCGCGTGACGGCAAGTATCGCAGGTTGACCGTGAAGGTGGACCGGCCCGGAGTGAAACTCGAATACCGCAAGGGTTACTTCGCTCCGGCGGACTTCAAGCACATGGCCCACCAGGACCGCGAGCAGGAGCTTGAAGATCAGCTCGAAAGCGACATGCCGGCCACGGATATGGCTGTCTATCTGGACGCCATGTATTTCCGCCTGAACGACAATCGCTACTATGTGCCGGTTTCGCTGCTGGTGCCGGGCTCGCAGATACCCTTTGTAAAGGGCGGCGACAAGGATAAGGCCACCCTGGATATCCTCGGCGAGGTGATCGACGAGGTGAAGCGTCCCATCGGGCGAGTGCGCCAGACGGTCCCATTGAAGCTTGACTCATCGCTGCGCGCGCGGCAGAAGAATATCGAGTACACCACCAGCTTCAACCTGCCGCCCGGCAAGTATCACCTGAAGTTTGTGGTGCGCGAAAACCAGACCGGGCGGATGGGATCGTTCGAGGCGGATATTATTTTGCCTGACATGAAAAAGGTTCCGCTGAAGATGAGTTCGGTTCTGCTGGCGTCGCAACGCGAGCCGAGCAAGAAGGACAATCCATTGGTGCGCGATGGCGAGGAGTACGTGCCTAACATCAGCCATGTCTTCCGCCAGGACCAGCATATGTATCTGCTCTACGAAGTCTACGATCCGTCTCACGAGAAGCAGGTCGAACGGGGGGCTAAGGAAAACAAGTCCGGAGGCGGGCCTGCCGTCAACGTGCTCAGCAGCCTCGAACTCATCCGCGGCTCAACGAAGGTATTTGAAACGCCGCTGGTGCGGGCTCAGCGAGTCAATGTCAAGGGACGTGATGCCGTAGCCGTCGAGCTGGATGTGCCGCTGGATAAGCTGAAGCCCGGCCCATATGTTTGCCAGTTGAATGTGGTCGACGATGTGGCGGGCAGCTTTGCCTTTCCACGCTTTGCGGTTCTGGTGCGGCCGCCTGCCGCGATCGCGAAGACGCAGACCGGCGCGAGTCAGCCCTCCGGAAGCGGCGGGGCGGAGTGAGGATTTCCGGACTATAATCGGTTCATGCGCAATGAATTCACTGCCGTAATTGAGCGCGACGGCGACTGGTTCGTTGCCTGGTCTCCGGAGATTCCCGGCGCCAATGGGCAAGGCCGCACAGTAGAGGAGTGCCGTGAAAGCCTGAGCGCCGCCATCCAACTGATTCTCGAAGACCGGCGCGAAGATGGCCTGCGCGGCGCGCCCGCTGATGCTCTTCGCGAAAAGATTACCGTCCAGTGAAGCGCGAATCGTTGTTGCGCCATCTGCGCTTGCATGGTTGTTACCTCAAGCGTGAAGGCGCGGCACATTCTTTGTGGTGCAATCCGGGCACGGGCCAAGTGGAAGCGATTCCCCGTCACACCGAGGTTGCCGACCTGCTGGCGCGGAAGATATGCCGCGGATTGTCTGTTACGGAAATCGGCCGGGAAGAGCGCAAGGTCAAGCCAGCAGAATAGGGCCGGTCGAAGCTAGTCAGATTTGAGCCCGTCCCTCGCGCCATCACGATATGGGCAGTGCCTGCATCCCGAGCCGCAGCAGGTACCGCGCTTGAGGTGATATGCCGCGGTGAAGACCATGTACGGTCCTTCGAAGTAATAGTCTTCGGGAGTAAGCGCGGGCGGCGGTTGTGGCGCCGCGGCGGGCGGTTTCGAGTCCATGGTTGTATTCTCTCGTGAAGCCCGGCGCCCGTGGGGAGCGATCCAATGCAATGGGTACAATCGAAGCATGACTTCTACTGCGCGGGATCGCGCCCGCAAGATTAAGATCATTCTCTTCGATGTGGATGGCGTTCTGACCGACGGCACAATCTGGCTTGTCCCTGGCCCATCGGGCGGCACGGTTCTGGACGAGCTTCGCGGCAAAAGCGACATCGGCTTTGGCGTCCAATCCACCACCATGGTCGAGGCCAAGGGCTACAGTGCCCACGACGGCACGGCCATCTCACTGGCGCGGCTGGCCGGGCTCAAATGCGGTGTCATTACCAAGCGCATCAGTGAGACCGTAGCCACGCGCGCCCGCGACCTGAAGCTGGAATTTGTCTACCAGGGCCAGGCCTTCAAGATGAAGCCGATTCGCGAGATCATGGAGAAGGAAGGCGTGACCCTCGACCAGATTTGCTACGTGGGTGACGACGTAATTGACCTGCCGGCCATGCGTGAGGTGGGTTTTGCGGTGGCCGTTGCCAATGCGCGCGAGCAAGTGAAGGCTGAAGCGCACTACATTACGCCCAATTCGGGTGGCCGGGGCGCGGCGCGCGACGCGGTTGAGTTCATCCTCGAAGCCAAGGGCATGCTCAATCAGTGCATCGACGCGTATATCGACGAAAACAACCCGATTCCGGCATCCATGGATATTGGCAAGGGCGGGGATTTGAAGTAGGCATGGATTTTCACCGTGGCCGCAAGAGCAGAGACGCGGCAAGGGTGGACACTCGGCGGAGTGAGTAAAGGTGGGCGCTCGTTAAGCGTGCAGGGAAGAGGCTGATGGCGATTGAACCGAAAAAGGCGGTAGTTCTGCTGAGCGGCGGTCTCGACTCGGCAACGGTTCTTGCGATTGCGAAGAGTGAGGGCTACAAACTCTACGCGCTGTCGTTTGCTTATGGCCAGCGGCACGCGTGGGAACTGGAAGCAGCCCGCCGCGTGGCCGCCTCCATCGGCGTGGAGCAGCATCGGATCGCTGCCATCGATCTGCGCGCCTTTGGTGGCTCGGCGCTCACGGATGACATTGCCGTGCCCAAGGGGCGCGCGACTGAGGAGATGGCGCATGGCATTCCCATCACCTACGTGCCCGCCCGCAACACCATCTTCCTTTCGTTTGCGCTGGCCTGGGCTGAGGTGCTGAGCGCGAGCGACGTCTTCATCGGAGTCAATGCGCTCGACTATTCGGGTTACCCGGACTGCCGGCCGGAGTTCATTGAGGCTTTTGAGAAGATGGCGAACCTGGCGACAAAGGCCGGCGTGGAAGGTCGCCAGCATCTCAAGATTCACACTCCGCTGATTGCACTTAGCAAGGCGCAGATCATCGCGAAAGGAATCGAACTGGGTGTGGATTACGGGCTGACCAGCAGTTGCTACGATCCATCGCCCGAGGGCGAGCCGTGCGGGCAATGCGACTCCTGCCTGCTGCGGCAAAAAGGGTTCAGGGAAAACGGGATTGAGGATCCGCTGCAACTGCAGAAGAAATAGCGATCAGCCGTCAGCTGTCAGCTTTTTTCGTGTCCACTTGATAGGCAAACCGTCACGTGATCGGATAGATACTGAAAGCTGCTTTTATGATTTACGCCGTCAAAGAGATTTTCTACACGCTGCAGGGTGAAGGCGCCCAGACGGGACGCGCGGCGGTCTTTTGCCGGTTTGCCGGATGCAATCTCTGGTCGGGGCGCGAAGAAGACCGCGCAGCGGCGACGTGTCGGTTTTGCGATACGGATTTTGTGGGTGTGGATGGACCCGGCGGCGGCAAGTTCGAATCGGCGGAGGCGCTCGTCGCGGCCGTCGAGCAGGCATGGCCGCGGGAGTCAACGCAGGGGCGGAGATTTGTGGTCTGTACCGGCGGAGAGCCTCTGCTGCAACTGGATCTGGCGCTGATCCAAACTCTGCACGCGCGCCGTTTCGAGATTGCCGTGGAGACGAACGGCACGGTCGCGGCTCCGGCGGGCATCGATTGGCTCTGCGTCAGCCCCAAGGCCGGCGCGAACTTTGTGCAGCGGAGCGGCGATGAATTGAAGCTCGTCTATCCGCAAGCGAGTGCGGCTCCCGCGGACTTTGAGATGCTTCCGTTCCGGCACTTTTTCCTGCAGCCGATGGACGGGCCAAACCGCGAGGCTAACACGCAGTTGGCGCTGCGCTACTGCCTGGAACATCCACAGTGGCGGCTGAGCCTGCAGACGCATAAGCTGCTCGGCATTCCGTAAAGACCGCGAATATCTCCGCATTACCCTTTGCGCGCTTCTGCCTCGGCCAGCCATCCCCGGCGCAGTTTTTCAGCCGGAATGCTGGAGAGATACGGCTTGATGTCGAGGATGGGTGTGCCGTCCAGCATATCCACGCCGCGGACGTGGAGCGACGCGCCTTCGCGGCGCAGCAACTCAACCACCGTGAGGCCGATGGGGTTAGGCCGGCGCGGAGAGCGCGTGGCGAAGACACCGTGCGGCCGCTTCTCGTCGGTGGGCGGATGTGCGATGAGGTCGAAATCCTCTGAGCGGTGAAAGGCCCAAAGGACGAAAAGATGCGAAAAGCCTTCAATGTCCTGAAGGCCGGGCGCGAACTCCGGCAGAATCTCAAGCACGCCTTCGGCGTGGTGCTGGGCACCGAGACCCCTGGGGATTCCAGATGTTTCCTGATAAGGGCTACGCACAAAGCCGATGGGACGGAGAGTGAACATAGGCAGAGGGCCTCCACTTCATATATTCTGCCTCTTCATCTCGTCCGCAAGATATTCTGACGCGCGCATCGAGAGCGACAGAATTGTCATGGTCGGATTCTGCCATCCGCCGCTCACAAAGCTGGCGCCATCCACCACAAACAGGTTCTTGTGGTCGTGGCTCTGGCACCACTTATTCAGCACGCTGGTCCTGGGGTCGTCGCCCATGCGGCAGGTTCCGATCTCGTGAATGCTGTAGCCTGGCGGGTTCGGCATTGGATTCGCTGAGAGCACTTCAAATCCAGCCGCTTCCGCGACCTCAGAGCCTACGTCTACGGCATCCCTTGCCATATTGAATTCGTTATCGGTGTACTTGGTTTCCACGCGCAGCACGGGAATGCCCCATGCATCAACTTCGTTGTTGTCGATGCGCACATGGTTCTCATAGCGACCCAGCACTTCTCCCATGATGGTCATTTGGAAGGAGCTGCCATAATATTCATCCAGCTTTCGCTGCAGTTCGGCGCCGTAGGCGGCAAAGTTGCGGGGGTCGATGGAGCCGGCATGGCTGGAGACGTTCAGCGCGTAGCCACGCAGGAATTTGGTGCTCTTGGTTGTGATGTTGCGGAAGCGCGGAACAATGGCGTTGCCGCCCATCAGACCCTTCCACTTACCGTTGCGTGCCTCGGGAACGGAGCACGCCACGCCGGCGCCGTAGATCTGATCCATCAGGTAGTGTCCCATCACGCCGCTCGAATTGCCGATCTTCGAGTTCAAGAGCAGGCGCGTGCTTTCCAGCGTTCCTGCAGCCAACACCACCACGCGCGCCTTGACGCTCATCTCGCGGCGCGAGAGCCGGTCAACAAAGTTGCAGCCGTTGGGTTGCCCGGTGTTCTTGTCCACCGTTAGTTCGCGCACCACGGCGTCGGCAATGGAGGTAAGCCTGCCTGTTTTTTCCGCATCGGGCAGCAGCAGGTTCACTGAACTGGCCAGCCCATCGCGCCCCAAAGAGCGCCTCTGCTTGCACACCGGAATCTTGCGCTTCGCGGCCGCCGTGATAAACCGCTGCATGGAAGGCGACCACGGCTTGTCATCGATGATGAAGTTGCCATTGGGCATCTGCGGCGGCCCGTCCAGCGCGCCTTCGACCCGGAAAATTCCTTCCACGCGCGAGTAGTAGGGCGCCAGATCCGCGTAGCTGATCGGCCAGTCCTCGCCAAATCCGTCGTGTGACTTGGCCTTCAGCTCGTAGTTGCTCAGCCGGAAGGACTGTCGCGACCAGAACAAAGACCGCCCGCCGAACAGCCGCACACGCACCCAGTTGTAAGGATGCGCCGGATCGAAGGTATAAGGAACCTCCTCCTCATCGACCCAGACATTGGCGTTGAATTCATTGGCCTGGAAGACATGGTCCACGCGGCCCGGCGGCTTGAATCCGCGATACGGCAGGTCCGCGGCCGTTTTTCGCTGCGCATCCCGGCTCACGTCAGCCACGGGCCCGGCATTGAGCATCAGGCAACGGATGCCCTTTTC
>JAJZVZ010000090.1 GCA_021846945.1 Acidobacteriota bacterium
CGCGCCCCTGAAGGTCACAGTGCGCCTGACCATCTACGACCAGGATGCCGAAACCGGCAACAAGACCATCCGCGACATTAAGGAGCAGGAAGTCTTCTTCGGAGACATTCCGCTGATGACGCCGAACGGCACCTTCATCGTGAACGGAACGGAGCGCGTCATTGTCTCGCAGTTGCACCGCTCGCCGGGTGTCTTCTTTGAGACGGCCAATAACCGCACCTACTTTCTGGGCAAGATCATTCCCTATCGTGGCTCATGGGTGGAGTTCGAGTACGACCAGAAGAACACCCTGTACGTGCGTATCGACCGCAAGCGCAAGTTCCTGGGTACGATCTTCCTGCGCGCGCTGGGCCTGCGCTCGGACGAAGAGATCCTGAAGACGTTCTATACCGTGGACCGGTTGCACATCGCCGACGGCAAGCTCCTGTGGGCGGTGCCGGAGGGCGCGGGAACGAATACCCATCTGATCGGCTCCAAGCCTGCCCATGCGGTGCTTAATAAAGGCGAAGAGATCGCCCACTCCGGCCGCAAGATCACGGCCCACGCGCTGAAGGCGATCCGCGCCGCTGGCATCGACAGGATTGAAGTGGAAGCGGCCGAGCTGGACGGGGCGCTGACCGCGGCCGACGTGGTGGACCTTTCGACCGGCGAGGTGATCGTCGAGGCCAACGTGGAGCTGACCGCCGACCGGTTGCACAAGGTGCTGTCGAGCGGCGTGGCCAGTTTCGAGGTGTTCTTCCCCGAGCGCGACGACGTGGGCAACATCATTACCAATACGCTGAAGCGCGACTCGGTGCGCAAGCCCGAGGAGGCGCTGATCGAGATCTACCGCAAGCTGCGTCCTGGCGATCCGCCGACGCTGGATACGGCGACGGCGCTGTTTGAAGGCATGTTCTTTGACGCGCGCAAGTACGATTTCTCGCGTGTAGGCCGGCTCAAGTTCAACATCAAGCTCTACGAGAATCAGGATGCGACGTCGCTCGATCACCGCACGCTGACGCCGGAGGATTTCTACGCGACCATCCGCTACCTGCTCAAGCTGCGCAAGAACATCGGCATGGTGGACGACATCGACCACCTGGGCAACCGCCGCGTGCGCGCCGTGGGTGAGCTGATGGAGAACCAGTTCCGCATCGGCCTGGTGCGCATGGAGCGGGCCATCAAGGAAAAGATGAGCGTGTATCAGGAGCTGTCGACGGCCATGCCGCACGACCTCATCAACGCCAAGCCGGTGATGGCGGCCATCCGCGAATTCTTCGGCTCCTCGCAGCTTTCGCAGTTCATGGACCAGACCAACCCGCTGTCGGAGATCACGCACAAGCGGCGGCTCTCGGCTCTTGGACCGGGCGGCCTTTCGCGCGAGCGCGCCGGCTTCGAAGTGCGCGACGTGCATCCGACGCACTACGGCCGCATCTGCCCCATCGAGACGCCGGAAGGTCCGAACATCGGCCTGATCAGCTCGCTGAGCTGCTTTGCGCGCATCAACGAGTACGGGTTCATCGAGTCTCCTTACCGCAAGGTGAAGGACTCACACATTCTCGACTATGTGGAGATCGTCAACGCCGGCGAGAGCGGCCTGCGCGTCGGCGATCACATCGAGAAGACTGAGGCGCTTCGCCTGAACGCCGGCTTGAAGAAGTCGGGCAAGCGAACAATCGAGTACGTTCCGTACAGCTTCTATCTGTCCGCGTGGGAAGAGGACCGGCACACGATCGCCCAGGCCAACATTGATTTTGACGAGAACGGCAATATCACGGAAGATCTGGTCAATGCGCGCCGGCAGGGCAATTTTGTGCTGGTGAACAGGGCTGAAGTGGATTACATCGACGTCAGCCCGAAGCAGCTGGTCTCCGTGGCGGCGTCTCTGGTGCCGTTCCTGGAGCACGACGACGCCAATCGCGCGCTGATGGGCGCCAACATGCAGCGCCAGAGCGTGCCGCTGCTGGTGGCCGAGGCTCCGCTGGTGGGCACGGGCATGGAGGGCGTGACCGCGCGCGACTCCGGCGCCGTGGTGCTGGCCAAGCGCAATGGCATTGTGGACTCGGTTGACTCCGAGCGTATCATCGTGCGCGTCGAGGGTGAACATCACCCCACGCAGTTGTCGCGCGAGGTGGGTTCGGATATCTACCAGCTCATCAAGTTCAAGCGCTCCAACCAGAACACCTGCATCAACCAGAAGCCGGTCGTTCGCGAGGGCGAGCGCGTCATCAAGGGACAGGTAATTGCTGACGGACCCTGCACCGAGCAGGGCGAGCTGGCGCTGGGCCGCAACGTGCTGGTGGCGTTCATGCCCTGGCGCGGTTACAACTTCGAGGACGCCATCCTCATCAGCGAGAAGCTGGTGAAGGAGGATTACTACACCTCGGTGCACATCGAGGAGTTCGAGATCGAAGCGCGCGACACCAAGCTGGGCCCCGAAGAGATTACGCGCGACATCCCGAACGTCAGCGAACACGCGCTGCGCGACCTGGACGAGAGCGGCATCATCCGTATCGGCGCCCAGATTGGCCACGGCGACATCCTGGTGGGCAAGGTGACGCCCAAGGGCGAAACCCAGCTCACGCCGGAAGAAAAGCTGCTGCGGGCGATCTTCGGTGAAAAGGCCGGCGATGTGCGCGACGCTTCGCTCACCTGCCCTCCGGGCATCGAGGGCACGGTGGTGGATGTGCGCATCTTCAGCCGCAAGGGGCAGGAGAAGGACGAGCGCGCCAAGCTGATCGAGGCCGAGTACGTGGCCAAGCTCGAGAAGAACCTGACCGACGAGATCCGCATTCTCACCGACGAGCGGTTGAAGCGACTGGAAGGCATCCTGGGCGGCAAGGAGGTGCTGGCCGACCTGCATGACGAGCGCACCAACAAGCGCCTGCTGACCAAGGGAACGATCCTGGACCGCGAGGCCATCGAGCGCATCGCCACCCGGAACCTCAAGCGCATCCGCTATGCCGACAAGGATCCCAGGGTCAACGAGCAGATCGATGAGATCGAAGAGATGACTTCGCGGCAGATCGAAGTGCTGCGCAAGATCACCAACGAGAAGGTGCTCAAGCTGCAGAAGGGCGATGAACTGCCGCCGGGTGTGATCAAGCTGGTCAAGGTTTACGTGGCCATGAAGCGCAAGCTTTCCGTGGGCGACAAGATGGCTGGCCGCCACGGCAACAAGGGCGTGATCGCGCGCATTCTTCCCGAAGAAGATATGCCCTATCTGCCCGACGGAACGCCGGTCGAGATCGTGCTCAATCCGCTGGGCGTGCCTTCGCGTATGAACGTGGGTCAGATCCTGGAGACGCACCTGGGCTGGGCTGCGGCCGAGCTGGGCAGGAAGATCGCCGCTCTGGTTCGCGCCAACGGCGATGCGGACTATATCCGCGAAGCCGTCAAGAAGGAGTTCGCCGGCACCGCGACTCTGCGGCAGCTCATGGAACTGGACGACGAGACCCTGGTGCGCGTTGCGGCTGGTATGGGCAGGGGTATCTGGTTCGGGACCGCGGTCTTTGATGGCGCCAAGGAAGAGGAGATCAAGGCGCTGCTGAAGGCGGGTGGATTGCCGGAATCGGGCAAGACGGCGCTGTTTGACGGCATGACGGGCGAGCAGTTCGAGCAGCCGGTTACGGTGGGCTACATCTACATGCTCAAGCTCTCGCACCTGGTGGACGACAAGATTCACGCGCGCTCGATCGGTCCGTACTCGCTGATTACACAGCAGCCGCTGGGCGGCAAGGCGCAGTTCGGCGGGCAGCGTTTCGGAGAGATGGAAGTGTGGGCGCTCGAGGCCTATGGCGCCGCCTACATCCTGCAGGAGCTGCTCACCGCGAAATCTGACGATGTCTATGGCCGCACCAAGATTTACGAGGCCATCGTCAAGGGTGAAGCGGCCATCGAGCCGGGCGTGCCGGAGTCGTTCAACGTGCTGGTTCGCGAACTGCAGTCGCTCTGTCTGGATGTGGAGTTGATCAAGCGCGCGGATATTGTCAAAAAGGCCCCCGCGCCGGAAGTGACCGCAGCAGTGGCGGATTAAGAGCAGCTAACAGCTATCAGATGGCAGCTCTCAGTTAGATCGTGGCGCTCGCTCAATTCGCGATATCGGCGTAGGCAGCAAGACTGAGGGCTGAAAGCTGAGAGATGAAAGCTGGCAGCTAAGTTTTCAGGGTCCTTCTTGAAAGCGGTAAGCACCGCTCCCCGGGAAGGAAGGACCCTCGACGAATCCCGGGAATATACCGCGGCAGGCGCCGAGAAGGCCCGCCAAGGAGGGTCGCCTTGTTCCGTTCGAACCCGTTTGAACTAACCAGCCCCATCACCGACTTTGACGCCATTCGCATCATGCTGGCATCTCCGGAGAAGATCCGCAGCTGGTCGCATGGCGAGGTCACCAAGCCGGAGACCATCAACTACCGCACCTTCAAGCCGGAGCGCGACGGCCTGTTCTGCGCCCGCATCTTCGGTCCCGTGACCGATTGGGAGTGCTTGTGCGGCAAGTACAAGCGCATGAAGCACCGCGGCGTGATCTGCGACAAGTGCGGCGTCGAGGTCACAGTCAGCAAGGTGCGCCGCGAGCGTATGGGCCACATTGAGCTGGCCTCGCCCTGCTCGCACGTGTGGTTCTTCAAGGGGCTGCCTTCGAGGATCGGCCACCTGCTCGACATTTCGCTTCGCGATCTCGAAAGCATTCTCTACTTCGAATCCTATGTCGTGGTTGACGCAGGCGACGCGCCGGTGCGCGAGCGCGAGATCATCAAGGACGAGGCGCGCTACCGCGAGCTCGACCAGCAGTTCCGCCCCTCGGGCTTTAAGGCCATGATGGGCGCCGAAGCCATCAAGGAGCTGCTCAAGCGCGTCAACGTCGAAGAGCTGGGGGTGGAGCTGCGCGAGCGGATGAAGAGTGAAAGCTCGGCGCAGAAGAAGCTCAAGTACGCCAAGCGGCTCAAGGTCGTCGAGGCCTTCCGCAAGAGCAGCAACAAGCCGCAGTGGATGATCCTGGACGTGCTGCCGGTCATTCCTCCGGAGCTGCGCCCGCTGGTGCCTCTGGATGGCGGCCGTTTTGCGACCTCCGATCTCAATGACCTTTACCGCCGCGTGATCAACCGCAACAACCGGTTGAAGAAGCTGATGGACCTGCACGCGCCGGAAGTGATCGTGCGCAATGAGAAGCGCATGCTGCAGGAAGCGGTGGACGCGCTGTTTGACAACGGCCGTCGCGGCCGCGTGCTGCGCGGCGCCAACAACCGTCCGCTCAAGTCCCTCTCCGATACGCTCAAGGGCAAGCAGGGCCGCTTCCGCCAGAACCTGCTCGGCAAGCGCGTGGACTACTCCGGCCGCTCGGTGATCGTGGTTGGCCCCGAGCTGAAGCTGCATCAGTGCGGTCTACCCAAGAAGATGGCGCTGGAGCTGTTCAAGCCCTTTATCTATCACCGCCTGGAGCAGACCGGCCAGTGCACCACCATCAAGCAGGCCAAGGAAATGGTGGAGATGCAGGAGCCGGTGGTGTGGGACATCCTTGAGGAAGTCATCAAGGACCACCCGGTGCTCCTGAACCGCGCACCTACCCTGCACCGTCTGGGCATTCAGGCCTTTGAGCCGGTGCTGGTCGAGGGCAAGGCCATCAAGATTCACCCGCTGGTCTGCACCGCCTTTAACGCCGACTTCGACGGCGACCAGATGGCCGTGCACATTCCGCTCTCGCCTGAGGCGCAGATTGAAGCCAGCGTGCTCATGCTCGCCTCGCACAATATTCTGTCGCCGGCCTCCGGCCAGCCCATCACCGTGCCCACGCAGGACATGGTGCTCGGCCTCTATTACCTGACCAAGGCCAAGAAGGGCGCCAAGGGCGAAGGCCGCGTCTTCGCCAATACCGACGAGGTTCTGATGGCGCTCGAAGCCAAGGAGGTCGAGACACTTTCGCCCATCCGGCTGCGCTATACGGGCAAGGTGCTTGATATGACCACGGCCTATGACGATCAGGACCTGCTGCACACCGATCCGGTGGAGTTGAACCGCGAGTATATCTCCACGACAGTGGGCCGCGTGATTCTGAACGACTCGCTTCCGGCCGGCATGCCGTTCGTCAACGGCCTGCTGAAGAAAAAGGGCATCGGCCAACTGGTGAACTACTGCAACCAGAACCTGGGCCTGGAGACCACGGTCGGCATGCTGGACCGCATCAAGTCGCTGGGCTTCCAGTTTGCCACGCGCTCCGGCCTGTCAGTAGGTCTGGATGACATGGTCATCCCGGCGAGCAAGTACACCGTGGTGGAAGAGGCCGACAAGAAGGTGATCGAGGTCCAGAAGCAGTACATGGACGGCGCCATCACCAATGGCGAGCGCTCCAACAAGGTCATCCAGATGTGGTCGGCGGTGACCGATCAGGTCGCCGACGAGATGTTCGGCAACATGAAACGCGCGGACGACGAAGGCGCCATGAACCCGATTTACATCATGGCCGACTCCGGCGCCCGCGGATCGAAGCAGCAGATTCGCCAGCTCTCCGGCATGCGCGGACTGATGGCCAAGCCTTCGGGTGAAGTCATCGAGACGCCGATTACCGCCAACTTCCGCGAAGGCCTGACCGTGCTCGAATACTTCATTTCGACGCACGGCGCGCGCAAGGGCCTGGCCGATACGGCGCTCAAGACCGCCGATTCCGGTTACTTGACCCGGCGCCTGGTGGACGTTGCGCAGGATGTGATTGTGACCGAGCCGGATTGCGGCACGTCCGAAGGCATCTATGTCGGCTCCATCGTCGAGTCGGGCGAGATCATCGAGCCGCTCCGCGACCGCATCATCGGCCGCGTCTCGCTGGAGCGCATCAAGGACTACGATGGCAATGTAGTCGTCGAAGTGAACCAGCCCATCGACGAGGAAATCGCCTCGGCGATTCAGGGCGCGGGGGTGGAGAAGGTCAAGATCCGCTCCGTGCTCACCTGCGAATCGCGCCGCGGCGTCTGCGCGCTGTGCTATGGGCGCAACCTGGGCTCCGGCCGCATGGTCGAGCTGGGCGAGACCTGCGGCGTCATCGCCGCGCAGTCGATCGGCGAGCCGGGCACGCAGCTTACGATGCGTACCTTCCACGTGGGCGGCACCGCCAGCCGCGTGGCTGAGGTTTCGCGTCTTGATGCCAAGAACAACGGCTTTGTGCGCTTCTTCAATCTCAACACCGTGGAAAGCAAGAATGGCACGCTGGTGGCTATGAATCGGTCCGGTTCAGTCGCCATTGTTGACGAGCGCGGACGCGAAAAGGAGCGCTACCAGGTGGTCTATGGCGCGCGTCTGCGCGTGAAGGATGGCGCGCCGGTCAAGCTTGGTGACCTGTTGGCCGAGTGGGATCCGTATACCTATGCCATTCTTACCGAGATCGGCGGCGCGGTGCAGTTCAAGGACCTGCAGGAGGGCATCACTCTCAACGAAGAGGTGGACGAAGTGACCGGCCTCTCGCGCTGGGTGGTGGCTGACTCTCCCGATGAAAAGCGACAGCCTGCGTTTGTTGTTAAGGGCGCCAAGACGAATAAGCGCTATCTGCTGCCTCGCGGCGCTCACCTGATGGTGATGGATGGCGATGAGGTGGGTCCGGGCGATGTGCTGGCGAAGATTCCGAAGGAGAGCACACGCACCAAGGACATCACCGGCGGTCTGCCCCGCGTGGTCGAGCTCTTCGAGGCGCGCAAACCGCGCGAAACGGCCATTATCAGCGAGATCGACGGCGTGGTCCGTTTCGGCGAGGTCTCCAAGGGACAGCGCAAGATTTACGTAACCGCGGACAATGGCGACGAGAAGGAGTACTCGGTGCCCCGCGGCATTCACGTCAACGTCCAGGAGGGCGAACGGCTGCGCGCCGGCGACCCGCTGATGGACGGCCCCTTGAATCCGCACGACATTCTCGCCGTGCTGGGCGAAAAGGAGCTGCAGGCTTACCTGGTGAACGAAATCCAGGAGGTCTACCGGCTGCAGGGTGTGGCCATCAGCGACAAGCACATCGAGGTCATCGTGCGTCAGATGCTGCGCTGGGTGCGCATCGAGGAAGTGGGCGACACCAACTTCCTGCTGGAGCAGCAGGTCGACGGCTTCCGCTTCCGCGAGGAGAACGAGCGTGTGCTGGCGCAGGGAGGCCGTCCGGCCATCGGGCGTCCGCTTCTGCTCGGCATCACCAAGGCCTCGCTTTCGACTGACAGCTTCATCTCCGCGGCCAGCTTCCAGGAGACCACGCGCGTACTCACCGAGGCCAGCATCAACGGCGCGGTGGACAACCTGCGCGGCCTCAAGGAGAACGTCATCGTTGGCCGTCTCATCCCTGCCGGCACGGGTCTGGAGTACTACCGCAACGTCCAGCTCTCGCCGGAGTTGGAGGAAGCCGCGGCCCGCGTCCAGCAGGAGGTGCATGCCGAGATCGAGGCCGCCGAGCGCGAACTCGAACTTATGCGCCAGGAGGGCGAAGCCGAGGAGATGGCCGCTGAGTAAGGCCTTTTCCTTGCGGCAAACCCGCTCATTTACCCAAAGGCCCGGCTCAAGCCGGGCCTTTGTTATATGTGCTCGCCAGCGGTGAGTTTGGGATCCACGCCGTCCGCCGCTGCCAGTCTCGATCTCTGCTTGCAATGCTTTGTCACGTACATGGCAGCGTCGGCCGCGCTCAAAAGGGTGTCTTTGGTCGTGGCATCCTCGGGGTAGAGGGCTACCCCGATGCTGGCTGAGCCCTTGAGAACCTGGCTTTCTACCTCAAACGGATCGTCGAAGGAATGCTCCAGCCGCTGAGCAATCTCTTCCACATCGGCGCGCTTGCGCACAGCCGGCACCAGCACGGCGAATTCATCGCCCCCCAAACGCGCCAGCATGTCTCCGGGACGCAATTGGTGCTTCATGCGCCGAGCCGCCTCCTGCAGGTAGAGGTCGCCGGTCTTGTGGCCGTACTCATCATTCACCTTTTTCAGATCGTCCAGATCAATGTAGATCAGGCCGAAGATGCCTGCCGTCTGCCGTGCTTCATGGATAAGCTTGTCGAGATAGCGCTCCAGGGAGAAACGGTTCGGGATGTCGGTGAGCAAGTCGAACTCCGAGCGATGTACCAGGTCGGAGTAAAGCCGCGAAGTCTCAATGGCCAATGCCGCCAGCCGGACGCCGGTCGAGAGCGCTTCGAACTCTTCTTCCCTCGGCTTGGTGCGCGCATCGAGAGCGACAAAGAGGGAGCCGTGCGACTCTCCAGAGCGTGCGGGGATCTCTTCTTCAATGACGCGCAGCGAGGTCAGCTTTCGGGGATGGTTTCCCAGACGCGCCCCGTCCGTAATCTGGCACCAGCAAGGGGCGCCATGGAGCTTGAAGGAGACGATTTCAGTGATTTCTTCGATAATCTGAGCCAGCGGGCGGGAACTGTTGATGTCCTCCAGAATGCGGCTGCGCCGCTGCTCCAAATGAGCCAGTGCGGTCGTATGCCGGCGAAGCTTGCGTTCCAGCACCCAGCTCAAAGCTACCATCGCCACAACCAGCGTCAAGAGCAGGGCCATCACAACCGACAAGTCATGGCTGCTCAGCCAGGATGGTTTGAAGGTTGCCACAATCTTCGCGAAGGACGACCTGAGCCGATCAAAGGGAACCTCAGTGCCGGCTGAAACAAAGACTTCCATGAGGCAGATCGCAACTGCCGGAGCGCTGAAGCCTGATAAGTCCGCAAGCCATCGCGAAAGGAAACGGGGTGAGGAGCTGCAAAACGCCGCGATCTGACTCCCGTCTGCCCCGGAAACATGCTCATGCCTTGCGGTTTTACAAGCCTCGGTGGGGGAGATCTCTTCGACCGGAACTCGACTGGGCGCCAGCCGTAAGCTGCCGGCGGATTTGAGAGCTGCGACTGCGTAGACGGTGCCCCAAGGCGTAGCATGGCTCCCCCAAAGAGCCGAGACACACCCGAAAGCCAAAGCAACTGCCGGAATAATCCACTTCATCGGAAGAAATCCAGTCGAACTGCGCTGTAGTGCTCTTCGCGCCCCCCAGGCTCTATCAGCACAGCATGCCCGATGAATCATCCCGGCGTGAAAAATTCGACCGGGAAGTATTGCGTATAAGGAATTTGATACACATACCCCCCAAATTATCCCACCTCAGCTGCATTTGATCGAATAGCACTTTTGTGGCGATCTGCCAGCCTTGGTACACCGAAAATGCGGCCCAAATCGGGACAAGGGGAGAAGTGATTTGGCGTTTGCGGCCGGATGAGCGACGATATTCACCGAAGGAGCTGATTCGATGCCTGATCATGCCGGAATTGCCGCTCCAGCCAGATCCTCTTCCCGCAGTGACGTCCTATCGTTGCCCCGCCGCCGCATCCGGATTCTGGGGGTGCCGCTCGATCTTGGCGCCAGCCGCCGCGGCGTGGATATGGGCCCCTCGGCGATGCGCGTGGCCGGGCTGGAGGCTCGCCTGGAGGCACTGGGCCACGAGGTGAGCGACGGCGGCGATATCCGTGTCGAAATCGCCGAGACGCGGACCCCGGGCAGTCCAAACGCGCACTATCTGGCGGAGATTGCCGAGACCTGCACCCGCACCGCCGAAGCTGTCGTCGACACGCTTGAAGCAGGGCTGACCCCGCTGGTGCTGGGCGGTGACCACTCGCTGGCGGCTGGGTCGGCCTCCGGCGTGGCTGAGTTCTATCGACGCCGCGGCCAGCGCATCGGCCTCATCTGGATGGACGCCCACACCGACATCAACACGCCGGAGACCTCGCCCTCCGGCAATGTTCACGGCATGCCGTTGGCTGCGCTGCTCGGTCTTGGCCCCGAGCCGCTGGCCAGCATCTTCGGCTACGCGCCCAAGATCGCGCCGGAGAATACCGTGCTCATTGGCGTTCGCGACATCGACCTCCCGGAACGCCAGAACCTGCGCCGCGCCGGCGTCACCGAGATTTACACTATGCGCGATATCGACGAGCGCGGCATGCGGGCGGTGATGGAAGAGGCGCTGCGCGCCGCTGGCCGCGGCACGGCAGGCTACCACGTTTCGCTCGACATGGATTGGATTGATCCGGAGGATGCGCCCGGCGTCGGCACGCCCGTCCGCGGCGGCGCCACCTACCGCGAAGCCCACCTCGCCATGGAGATCCTGGCCGACCACGGCCGCCTGCTCAGCTTCGAGATGGTTGAAGTGAACCCGGTGATCGACGAGCACAACCGCACCGCTGACCTCGCCGTCGGCCTGGCCTGCTCGGCATTCGGCAAGAAGATCCTGTGAGGAGTTCTACACTGGAATCAAGCTGCTTCTTGTAATTGGATATCGGTAAATCAGACAAATGGCAAAAAAACTCCGTGTAGGCATTCTCTTTGGCGGGCGCAGCGGCGAGCATGAGGTTTCGCTGCTCTCCGCGGCTTCCATTCTGCAGGCAATCGACCGCGAAATCTTCGACGTCACTCCCATCGGCATCACCAAGGAGGGCCGCTGGCTGGCCGCTGCCGATGCCCACAATCTGCTGAACGGCAGCCAAAGCGCGATGACGAGCCGTCTGCGCGCGGGCGATCCCGCGGCGACGCCCGGCGCCAAGCTGCTGCACGACGGCATTCCGACGCTGCTGGTTCCC
Source organism: Acidobacteriota bacterium (assembly GCA_021846945.1). Classification (GTDB taxonomy): domain Bacteria; phylum Acidobacteriota; class Terriglobia; order Terriglobales; family Acidobacteriaceae; genus Telmatobacter. The sequence continues at coordinate 11,543 of JAJZVZ010000090.1, forward strand.
GAACCGGCGGCCAGCGGCGCCAGACCGCGCAGCCCGGCCGGTCCGGCTGCCCTTGCCAAAAAATCCGGGCTGACCAGCAAATCCCTCGACGTGGTTTTTCCCGTACTGCATGGAACCTTCGGTGAGGACGGAACCATCCAGGGCCTCTTTGAATTGGCCGGCATCGCTTACGTTGGCTCTGGCGTGCTCGGCTCGGCGGCGGGCATGGATAAGGACGTGATGAAGCGCCTCTTTGCGCAGGCGCGCCTGCCCATCGTCAAGCATGTCACACTGCTGCGTAGCGAGTGGGAGCGGTTTCCGCGCAAGGCGATCGCGCGTATCGAGGCTGCACTCCGGTACCCGGTCTTCGTGAAGCCGGCAAACCTGGGCTCATCGGTAGGCATCAGCAAGGCCCACGACCGCAAGGAGCTTGGCCCGGCGCTGACGCTGGCCGCCAAATATGACCGCAAGCTGATCGTCGAAGAGGGCGTGGGCGGCAGGAAGTCGCGCGCCCGCGAGCTTGAGGTTGCGGTGCTCGGCAACGACAATCCCCAGGCCAGCGTGGTGGGCGAGATCATTCCGGGCAAGGAGTTCTACGACTACGAGGCCAAGTATCTCTCCGAGGGGTCAGTGCCGGTGATTCCCGCGGAGTTAACCCGCGCCCAGAGCAGGCAGATTCGCGAGATGGCGGTGGCGGCCTTCCGCGCCTGCGATCTCTCCGGCCTGGCTCGCGTTGACTTCCTGATGGAGCCCGGAGGCAAGCAGCGCATATATCTGAACGAGGTGAATACGCTGCCCGGCTTTACGCGCATCAGCATGTACCCCAAGCTGTGGGAGGCCACGGGCATCCCCTACAAGGAACTTATTACCCGGCTCATCGAGCTGGCCCTTGAACGCCACGAGGACAAGAGCCGCACCACGTACAGCAAGGAAGAGTGAGGAGAGGACAGGGAACAGGGAACAGAAGGTTCATCTTCGGTGTCTAAGTTGAAGGGGCTACAATCACTAGGCCGGGTGCGGCGACACCCGGCAATGGCGTGCCGCCAACTGAGAACTGACAACTGGTAACTGTCACGAATCGTTGATTACCGGCGCCGGCTGCGTGCCGTATCCTGAGAGTGAGGAAACCGTTTCATGACCCTTCTCGATGCTCCACAGTTTGACGCAGCGCGCGACCGCCGCAACCGCATCCTTCTCTACTCCGCTGCGGGTACGATCTTTATCCTGTTTGTGACTTGGTGGCTTGTGGCTGGCCGTCCCGTCGATTGGCCGTGGAATTGGGACAACTATATTTTCGGGCGGGCGGCGGCGAATCACTTCTTTGAGGCGATTGAGCAGAATGACCTGGCTAAGGCGTATGGCATCTGGTACCGCGACCCGAACTGGAAGCAGCATCCGCAGCAATACGGCAGCTACACCTTTGAGCGCTTTCAGGAGGACTGGAGCCGGACCAGCCCAGACAACGAATATGGCGATATTCGCAGCCACAAAATCGCCGCGGCCCGCATGTACGGCAATGTTCTATTGATGGCCATTCTGATCAACGGACGCACAAGCAATGCGCTTGATCTGGCCTACGATCCCTCGACGCACACGCTGAGTTTTCCGCCACCCGGAGTGCGGCTGTCAACGAAGCCGTTTTCTTTGCAGCCCTGAGCGCTGACGGTTTCGCGAGCCTCGAAGCGGCCTGTTCGCTGCGTGGCCCAGAGACACAGATTTGGATGAGCCCGCTGCTCCTCGTCAGGCATCGAGGAACAATGCCGTAAGTCAGCCGGCCGCAACTCCGTCATTCAGTTCCGCCAGCGTCTTTTCCAGACTGGACGCATCTTCCACGTTGAGCGCCTTCAAGCCTCCATCGATCTGCTTGAGCAGGCCGCAGAGAACCTTGCCCGGTCCTGCTTCAATGAACAGCCCCGCGCCGGCGTTCTTGAGCGACTGCATGCAATCCACCCATCGCACCGCGCCGGTCACCTGGCGGGTGAGCGCATCGCGGGCCTCGGCGGCGGTGGAGACCAGACCGCCGGTTACGTTGGCGGCTACGGGGATGCGGGGATCGGCCAGCGCCAGCGCTCCCAGCACACGCGCGACTTCCTCTTGCGCGGGTTGCATCAGCGTGCAATGAAACGGTGCGCTCACAGGCAACATCACGGCGCGGCGGGCGCCTTTGGCCTTGGCCAGCGCAACGGCCTTTTCCACGGCGGCCAGTGCGCCCGAGATCACCGTCTGTGCAGGCGAGTTCAGATTGGCCGCGGCGACAGCCTGTCCTGTCTCACGCGCCGCCTCCGCGCACGCTTCGGCCACCTGGTCGGCGCTGAGCGAAAGCACCGCAGCCATCGCGCCTTGACCGGCCGGCACCGCCATCTGCATGGCCCGCCCACGCGCCTTTACGGAGCGCACGGCATCGGCGAAACTCAATGTTCCGGCGGCCACGTGCGCCGACCACTCGCCCAGCGAGTGCCCCGCGGCCAGCGCCGGCGTGACGCCGTGTCCGGCCAGCACGCGCGCCGCCGCCACGCTTACGGTAAGGATGGCAGGCTGTGTATTTTCGGTGAGCCGCAAATCCTCTTCCGGCCCTTCAAAGCAGAGCCGGGAGAGCGCAAAGCCGAGCGCATCGTCGGCCTCCGCAAAGGTTTGTGCGGCAATGGGAAAGTGCTCAGCCAGTTCGCGGCCCATACCGACGGCCTGCGATCCCTGGCCCGGGAAGAGGAAGGCGATTTTCGTGGTCATTCCAATGTCATTCTAGTGGGTCGGATCCGGGCGGGAAAATACTCCAGTGCCGCGCTTTCAGGCAATTTCTGGATTCAGGCTGGGTTTAATCCCTGACAGCTGATCCCTGATCTCCGCCGCTTAATTCCAGCGCCGCTTGTCATCCGGGTCTTCGTCGATTCTGCGGCCGTTGCCGTCAAAGCGCACGGTGCGTCCCTGCGAGCGCATGTACACCTCGAATTTGCGCGCGGCGCGGCGGCGCTTCCAGCGGTAGTAGCTGTTGCGCAGCCCGTACCACCGCTCGCTGAGCATCATGGAAACGCCTCGGCGCGGCGCCAGCCGGATAAAAAAGAGGCCGGCCAGCGCTCCGCCCAGTTGAGCGAACGCATACATGCGCTGCTGACCGAAGAGCATGGCGATGGTGACAAGCGCGTAAATGGCCGCCAGATAGCGAGCCTTGATGCCGATCGGCAGGGGGAACAGCATGAACTGCAAATCACCGTAGAGCGTGCCGATGGCGACAAGCATGCCAAAGATGCCGCCGAAGCAGCCGTAGAGCGGCGTGGGGACCAGCGAATAGCCGAGCGTGCCGCTGGCCACATAGATCACCAGAGCGGCCGCGGCCGTTCCCAGCACGGAGACTGCATAAAGGCCCATCACCCAGCTTTCGTTATGCATCGTCTCAAGGAAGCCGGCCAGGAACCACAGCGAGAGCAACTCGAAGAGGGTTCCGATGATGCCGAAATGAATGAAGCTGTATGTAATGGGCTGCCAGAGCCATCCGTGCAGAAAGGTGCCGGGGATGAAACTGAAGGCCGCGACCAGCTCGCCAGCCTGTTCCCGGAACGCCAGTTGCAACAGCAGCAGCCCGAAGTACGTTGCCAGATTGGCAAGGATCAGGCGGCGCGTGGTTCCGCGAAAATCGGGAAAGGCGATCGGACTAGAGCCCATTCTAGGCATCGTGTCAACAGGTTAAACCGTTGTATGGTCCGCTGTCATGGTTTTCGGCGAGCTGCTAGGGCACGGCTACCAGGCTGCGATGTCCTTCGGCGTCGACTGAGCGCACGCCGAAGATGACATTATCCTTCGAGATGGGCACGGTAACGTCAACCGGCGCGGAGGGGGCCTGCGGCCTGATTACGCGCATAAATTGCCAATCCGGGGCGAATGTTTCGCGCCACAGCAGCTCGTAGTGGACTGGCGGGCCGGCGCCCGCCGGCGGCTGCCAGTGCAGGGTCGTACCGTTTTCCAGCTTCCGGGCGAGGATCCTGAGATGGGCGGGAGGGCCGGGCGACGAAGCCAGCGTCGCCAGCGTGGCGGCATTCAGGCGCGCCACGCGCGCCACGTAGCTGAAATCCACAAATTGCGCCAGGTCGCCCAGCGCCGGAGCGCCCGAGCCGGCGACGGGCATTACCACGTTCTGGTGCTGGTGGTTGTAGTTTTCGCGCCACTCGGTCAGCCGGACCGCCGCAAAGCCCTCGTGGTTGAAGGAGCTGTGGTCGCCCCCACGCAGGTAGCGGTCAGGCCGGAAGACGAGGAAAGCGCTGAAAGGCCGGCTCTTTGGGGAAGCAAAGTAGGTTCGCGCCGTATCGGCGATGGCTCGGGCAAGCTCCCGGCTCGGCGAGTCGCTCTCCTTGCCCAGGGCGCGGATACGACGGATTTGCTGCGGCGTGGCGGCCTCGGGAATGCCCTCAGAAAAGACGCGTACGCGGTTCTTCAACTGCAGCGTGTCGCCCGGTGTGGTGTCGCCACCCACGATGTCGTTGTTGAGCACGGCCTCCAGGTTCCAGTTCTGTTCGCGCGCCAGGTGCGCCAGATGCGCCGATCCCAGCAGGCCCTGTTCCTCCCCGGCGACGGCCGCAAAAACCAGCGTAGCCGGAAAGCGCAGTTGCGTGAGCGCGCGGGCGCACTCCAGCGAGACGGCTACACCCGAGGCATCATCGTTGGCGCCGGGAGCCGCGCCGCGAGCATCGAGGATGTTCGAATTGCGCGAATCATAGTGGCCTGTTACCAAGTACATACGCCTGGCCTGGACGGGATCGGTCCCACGCAGGATCGCGTAAATGCTCGTAATGCGCGTCGGCCGCGGGATGCGTCCGGCCCAGGGTCCGCCGCTTGCCGGGTCGGCGATGAAGGTGTCGCGGTGGACTTCAAGGCAGCCGCCGCACTGCTTTGAAATCTCGTCGAACTGGGCGGCGATCCAGTCCGCGGCCGCGTTTATGCCCTTCCCCGGGGGTAAATCCATTTCCATGCTGGAAAGTGTGCTTCGGGTACCAAACCTTATCAGGGTATCTATCGTCTCTTGTATGCGGGAGGGTTGGATCGTCTCCAGCGCATGGGCGATGGCCGGGTCTGGGGTGGCCGGAATCGCCGGGCTCGCGTCAACTGTAATGTCCGGCTGAGCCTGGCAGAGAGGCGTGGCGAGCGCCAGGCACAAGAGCAGGATCTTTTGAGAAAGATTCATGGCCTGTTTTCCATGGGGGTGGATTTCATCCGGTGCATGAGTGCCGTCCCTCTTGACCTGAGGCCGGGTTCTCTCCAAGAATAGCGGAGTTGTAGTGCGAAATCATATCATCCGGCAATACAAGATAGTCTGGAAAGAGAGGAGGCTGCAATGCCCAGTTGCCCTGAATGCGAAAATGAATTGGACATTGAAGAGGACGAAGTAGAAGAAGGCGACGTAGTAGCCTGCGATGAATGCGGCACTGAGTTTGAGGTAGTTGGCGTTGAACCGCTGGAGTTGGCGCGGGTCGACGAAGATTTGGAAGAAGACGACGAAGAGATGTTCGACGAGGAGGACGACGAGTGAGATCCAGCCGTGTAAGGTTGCTGGGAGGAATTGTTTTTGCAGTCATGGCCGCCGGGATATTCAATCTGGGACCGGGGTCCGGTTTCATCGAACCGCCCACCGCGCAGGCGCAGAACTTCGGGTCTCGCACCGTGACCGGCATCGTGGTGGATGAAGATTCCAAGCCAGTATCAGGGGCTATTGTTTTCCTGCGAAACCAGAAGACCAAGACAATCCGCAGCTACACCTCCACCGCCAAGGGTACGTTTTACTTTGCCCAGGTGAGCATGGTTCAGGATTTCGATCTGTGGGCTGAAAAAGGCAAGCAGAAGTCCACAACCAAGACCGTCAGTTCCTGGGACTCGCGCAAGGAATTTGCAACCGAGCTCAAGCTGAAATAGCCCGGCAGGCGTCCCGCAAGTTGCGACTCAGCGGCATCCGCCAGCCGGGAGCGCTTCGATTACAGCAAACGGGCGCCTTCTCGTTTATCCCTCAAGCTTCTTGACCACCAGCTCATTCAGAAGTGCGGGATTTGCCTGCCCCTTGGTGGCTCGCATCACTTGCCCTACAAAGAAGCCCGCCAGCGTCTTCTTGCCGGCGC
>JAJZVZ010000321.1 GCA_021846945.1 Acidobacteriota bacterium
TCAGCTTAGTGGGGCCGGCCTCAGCCAGCCCATCCGTGTTCCCAGGTTGGTGCTCGAACCGGCTCTCGATGCGCAGAAGCGCGTGCCGGTGCTGGAGACCACTGCGGATGTCGCCATGGGCGCGGAAAAGCCCCTCACCATCTCGTCTCACCTAACCTTGGGTGGCTACCAGATGACAATGAGCGGGGAAGCCAGCCTTGGCCGTCTGAGAGAGGTAGCGCACGTGGCGGGTATAGAGGAAGCCAAAGCTCTCGATGCGCTGTCAGCCGGTCCTACTGCCGTGGATCTCAGCATTGCGGGGCCGTGGGTGTTGAATGAGGGCATTCCCGTGGCCGCGGCGCCTGCGTCCGGTGCGGGAAAAGGGACGCCTGCCACTTTTGCCGGTGTCGTAGCGTCCACTGAGCCGGAGGCCGACAGCGTGAGCGGAACCTTGACGCTGCGCAACGCCCGCTGGACAGCCGATTATCTCGCTCATCCTGTCGAGATTTCCGAGGCCACACTCCATCTGGCCAACGGCCAGGCGTACTGGAATCCTGTCGAGTTTTCCTATGGCACGGTGAAGGGAACGGCCAACCTTTCCGTGCCGCGGGACTGCGAACCGATGCAGCTCTGCCTACCGCATTTTGAAGTACAGTTTGGCGCGCTCAACGCCTGCACCCTGCAAAAGGCGTTTCTGGGCGCGAGCAAGCACGGAACTCTGCTCTCCACGCTGATCGCGAGTTTACATCTCTCATCCGCGCCGGCATGGCCGCAATTGGAGGGTACCGTCAAAGCCGAATCCCTGGTGCTGGGGCCGGTTACGCTTTACAAGCCCACGGCGGCGGTGCGTATCCAGCCCTCGGGAGCCAAGATTACGAGCCTCGATGCCGGATTGCTCGGCGGCCACGTGCATGGGAGCGGATCGCTCAACGCGCCTTCAACCGGCGGAAACGCGCCCGCCTATAGCTTTGACGGGACATTTGCAAGACTGAGCGCGCCAGCCGTGGGCCACCTGCTCGGGCTGCGCTGGTCGGGCGGTGACTTCAATGCGGACGGCAAGATCGATCTCTCCGGCTTTACTGCCAGCAGCCTGGCCGCCTCGGCTACCGGCAAGTTGCACTTCGAGTGGCGGCGTGGGTCTGTGGCTGCCGAGGGGGCGCAGAAAGCCGATTTGACCGCGTTGGGCCGCATTCCCCCGGCGCTGGTTCGCTTCGACCGCTGGATTGCCGATGCGGCGATTGAAGGGGGCAAGATCACGCTCCAGGAGAACCAGGTGGTCCGGGGCGCCAGCAAGCAGTCTGTCGAAGCCACACTGACCTTTGGCGAGCCGTCCAGGGTGTCCTTTTCCGGAGTGAAGAATGCCAGCGCGGCATTTCCCGCCCGGTAAGATAGGCTTATGACTTCTTCCGCGGCCGTCCATTCTGTCGTGATCCACTGCCAGGGCATTCTCTTCGACATGGATGGCGTCCTGATCTCCTCGCTGGGCAGCGTCGAGCGCAGCTGGGCGAAATGGGCGAAGATGCGCGGGGTCGATATCGCGCAGGTGCGCGAGATCGCCCACGGTCGGCGCGCCATCGACGTGCTGGCCATGCTTTGCCCTGATCTCGATAGCCAGGCCGAACTTGAACTCATTGAGGAGATTGAGGTAAGGGACAATGACGGGCTAACCGCGCTGCCCGGCGTGCCAGAGTTGCTGGCGGCGTTGCCAAGGGATCGCTGGACGGTGGTAACCAGCGCTACGGAGAGACTGGCGCGAGTGCGTCTGGCGGCCGGGGGGATCCCCGTTCCTGAGAGCTTGGTGACAGCCGACCAGGTGACCGCCGGTAAGCCACATCCGCAGCCATATCTGACCGGGGCGGAGTTGTTGGGCTTTCGACCGGAGGAGTGTGTGGTCTTTGAGGATTCTTCATCGGGCGCGCAGGCTGGTCGCGCCGCTGGCTGCACCGTGGTTGCCACTACGTTTTCCCACCCTATTAATGTGCTTGACGCCGCGCACTACGTGGTTACGGATTTGGCTGGCGTGGAGCTGCAGTCCACGAATGAGGGTCTGGTTCTGAGGTTGACTCCGGCTGCCGGCTAATCTGGCACAAGAACGATGGGCGGCGAGCTAATGAGCGTCGGTCCGGGGAATTCTTCACGGGCCGGAGGGCTCAATTGCCTCTTCTGTTGCGCTGAAAATTGTCGTAATAGCGGACGAATGCCGCGCATATCTCGTGGGCGGCGCTGTCATCGCCTGTTGTCCTGAGCGCGCTCGACGAAAAGCCAATCCTCCAGCGGTCCGGACCCAGATATTGAACGTCCAGATATTCGGATTCCGGAGGGCCAAACTTCCAGTAGGCCTCATTTCCGGGAATCCCACCAAATTGCACGGTGAAGGCGCCAGCCGCGCGGCTCTGCTCAATAAACGATGCGGCAAGGTTGTGAAGGACGAGGCAAGGGGGAAGGTTCTTATCCGCACGCCATTTAAACGCGACGCCTTTGTACTCCTTGCCGTCGGCCGTGGCTTTTACGGCATCCTGCAGATCGCGCCAAGCCTTGGTCACTTGCTGGGCGACGAGCTGCTGTTCGGCCGCGGCTGTTGCTTCCTGCTCAGATCTTTTCTTTTCTTCGTGCTCCCTGCTTCGGAGGAATTCGTCAAACTTCATCATCGCAAGGTCCTCGCTTTGAGATGCCTATCGGCGAATTTCACACCTTTTATAAATTTGCTGTGAATGTATCACAAATATGGGCCGGCTGTGCTACTCGTCATGATTTGACAAGGCAAACACATACACCGGCGGGTGAGAAACCGGGTACTGCCGTAATCATCCTGGAACGGTTCTTATTATTGGCTTGCCTCGATTCGCCGTCCGCGCAGGTTCTGCACGGGCCGCGAATTTAGCTTGTAGAGCGCCGTAAAAGCGTCGAATTGCCTCCGGCTGATGTTCACTTCAGACTGCAGCACAAACCAGCGCACTCCCTCGGTGCAGGGCGGTGTCGTCAGCGACCCCATATAAGTCCAGTAGGAGCGATCGCCGGGCAACAGGCCGCCCGGGTTCACCATGGCGCTGACTTGGGTCTTGGTACCAGCCTTTGCGGGCAAATGAGGCCAGAGCATCGCCAGCGTGGTATTGGGGAAGTCTTGTGCCTCGGTCAGGCGCACGGCAATTTCGGCGACTTTGC
>JAJZVZ010000091.1 GCA_021846945.1 Acidobacteriota bacterium
TCCAGAGGGCTTATACATGGCTTGAGCCGGATGAAGGGAAACTTTCATGTCCGGTTCTTAGGGGAGGGAGCGTCAGCAATGGCGTTCTCTTACCCGACTTCACAGGACTGAGCGCGATGGTGCAAATGGCGCTGGACTGCAACCCACTCGCTGGCGGTGTGTATGTTTTTCGGGGGCGCAGAGGCGACCTGATCAAGATTCTCTGGCACGATGGCGACGGCGTATGTCTTCTCGCGAAAAGGCTTGACCGCGGCAAGTTCACATGGCCGAAGACCGAGAGCGGGACGGTATCATTGACACGCGCACAACTGTCGATGTTGTGCGAGGGGATTGATTGGAGGCGTCCGGTGCGCAGCGCGCCATTGACCATGGCGATATAAGTGGCGCTGCTGACTTAGATAACTCGTTGATAAGTTAGTCTGATTTTCATGGTACTTAGTCGTGAGTTATGGCATAGTTAGATCATGTTCGATGCGCCCGCAACGCCTCCCGATGTAGATACGCTGGATCGAACGGCTGTGAAGGCGCTGGTGGCAAGTCTGTATGCCGAGATCGAGCATCTGAAGCTGGTGGTCGCCAAGCTGCAGCGTATGCACTTCGGCCGCAAGTCGGAGAAGTTCCATCGCCAGATCGAACAACTCGAACTCCAGTTGGAACGGCTCCAAGCCGCGGCTGCACAGCCGACGCAACCGGTAGAGAAGCCGCAGCCCAAGGCTGCGCCACAGCGGCAGCGCAAGAGCCGCGCGCTTCCTGGCCATCTGCGGCGCGAGGTTCACACCCATCCTCCCAAGGAAACGTGCTGCCCGGAGTGCGGCGGCACGCTGCGCAAGCTGGGCGAGGATGTCTCCGAGATGCTGGAGTACATTCCGGCGAGCTTCTTCGTGATCCGCCATGTACGCCCCAAGCTGAGCTGTGCGCGTTGCTCGTGCGTGGTACAGGCCCCGGCGCCGCCAAGGCCGGTGGACCGCGGCATGGCCGGTCCGGGCTTGCTGGCGCATGTGCTCCCGGGGAAATACTGCACTCACTTGCCTTTGTACAGGCAGTCGCAGATCTATGCTCGCCTGGGTATCGACCTGGACCGCTCCACGCTGGCCAAATGGGTGGGCGAAGCCAGCATGCTGATGAAACCATTGGTCGAAGCGCTGCGCCGCTATGTGATGAGCACCGAAAAGCTGCACGGCGACGACACGCCACTGCCGGTGCTGGCACCCGGCAACGGAAAAACCAGGAAGGCTCGCTTCTGGACCTATGTGCGCGATAACCGCCCGGCTGGTGACAAGATGCCGCTGGCGGTTTGGTTCACTTACTCGCGCGATCGCAGAGGCGAACATCCGCAGCGCCACCTGGCCAAATTCCGCGGCATCCTGCAAGCAGAGGCCTTCGCCGGTTTCGACAAGCTTTACCAGAGCGGCGTCATTCAGGAAGCGCCGTGCCTCGCCCACATTCGGCGCAAGTTCTACGATCTGATGGAGGCTCACCAATCGCCCATTGCCACCGAAGCGGTGGAGCGCATCGCTGCACTCTACCAAATTGAGGCCGAGATTCGTGGCCGTCCTGCCGAAGAACGTCGCCAGGTGCGCCAAGTGCGCGCCAAGCCCTTGATGGAAGAGATGCACAGCTGGCTGAAGATCTCGTTGTCCCTGCTCTCGCCGAAGTCGGAGACGGCTGGGGCCATCCGCTATGCGCTCGGATTGTGGAACGCGCTCATGCGCTTTTGACTAGCATAGGTGAAATAGAAAGCGTACTCGGGCTCGGCTTCCAGGCTGCGTCGTACAACAGCGCATGCTCCCTGCCCTCATGTTCTGACCAAGGCAGAAGCGCCCAGTCGTAGAGCCTTTCGCCCTTGGCGCCCTGCCCGGCGGAAAGACGCTTCCAGGCGCGCTTGGGCAGTTGGGCGGCGATCTCATCGACACGGTGCTGGCGCCAGTCCGGTCGCCACAGCCGTTGATCTGCGGCTACGGCCAACACGCAGGACTGACGCCGCTCTTCCAGCCAGCGGCGCAGTTTGCCGTCGGCCATACACTTCATCGGCTGCCACCCAGCCGCAAGGCATCCCCGCCTTAAAGGCCCTCGCCAGCGTCCGCCGACCCAGCATCGGTTTGGTCTGAAAATCGAAACGCTACTTTGAGCCTACAGCATAGGCCCAGTGTGTTCAGACACGGCTCCAGCCCGAGCAAGATTGGATGAGACGCCCGGACGCGAGAATCTCGACCAACTTCGGGACAGCTGTCGATTTTCCCGCTAATGGTACATTTGCCGGTTCCTTTGCCGGGGCATATGCTAAACCGTATGCACGCGGTACCGGTCTTCATCCCTCTCGTGCTTTCGTGTTCCGTGGTCTTAAGTCAGACGGCGCCACCGGAGAGCACGTTTGAGGTAGCCTCAGTGAGGCCGAGCCCGCGCTTAGTCGGACCGGACGATAACAATCAAATTACATACGCGACGGACGGGCTCGTTGCCAGCCATGTCACTCTGAGGCACCTGATAGCTGAGGCCTATCATCTTCAACTCGATCAGATTTCGGGCCCACGCTGGCTCGACCGCAATGAGTACGACATCAACGCAAGAACAGCAGTGGCCAGCACCCGAGCGCAAATGGCCCCGATGCTGCAAAACCTTCTGGCCAGTCGATTCAATCTGGCGACCCACCGGGAATCGCGTAAGATGCGCGTGTACGATTTGGTCATCGCGAAATCGGGGCCAAAAATCCATCCCATTGAAGACAGAGAGACCACGACTTCAAACTCTGGCTTGCATTTTCACGGAGAACTACGCCAGTTCGCCGATTTCCTTGCGCTTCAATTTTCCATGCCGGCTGCGGAAAGCCCAGACAAGCCGGTTAGAGCAAGTGATGCCCAGATTCCGGTGATCGACAAGACAGGCCTTCAAGGGATTTTTGATTTCAACTTGGCTATGCGCCCAGAGCTGGGCACCGACGTGTTCACGTTGTGGCAGAGGGTACTGCCATCCCAGTTAGGCTTGCGAATTGAAAGCCGGAAAGAAGATTTATCCTTGCTGGTCGTGGACAAAGCGTCAGAAATCCCTTCTCCAAACTGACCTCAAACTACAACCGTGGCCTGCACAGCGTGCTCGTGTCCATTGTTGAGTTGAGGACCGGCTATCCTGAGCTCCCCGCGTGTTGTACTCTTTTTCATCCGCCCCACTCTCCAAGAATCGACCTGCCGCAGATGAGTTCTCGATCCTCGGATGACAAATTTGGAAGAGCACCCACCAACCCAAACAGCTTGGGTTATTCTGCGTTAAATGAGCTAGCTCCGCTTCGATGGCGTAAGGTTTTTCGCCTACGCATTGGGCTACGAGCCGCGGCACGTGCTCTATGGCGCGGGCGCAGCCCTGTTTGATGCATGCGCTCCCACATTCATCTTGCGCAGCAGGTCGGTAAAGCGCGGGTGGGTGCGGAGTGGGGCCAGCGTTGCATACGCGTGTATTGAAAGGACAGCGGGGTCTCTCTCGTCCACCGCGCGCTCCATCCAGGTAAACCCAGCATCCTGGTCGCCGAGCGCGAGGCATATCCAGGCGATACATGTGGCCGGACAATAGCTTTCAGTCGCCATCGCTTCCAGGCGCTTGAGTATGGCGCGCGCTTCTCCCACGTCTCCCTGACCTGCCAACGCCGCACCCAGCGAAGCCCATCGCATGGGCAATTCGCCGTCGGACAACTCAACGGCACGACGAAACGCGTCGACCGCGTCGCCGAAGCGGGCTTCAGCCCTCCGAACCAATCCCAGACCGAAATATCCAATATCCAGAGCGCATCTCAGCTCTTTCTGCCGGTCGGGCGCCAGTTCGCGGAGGAAGCGGAATTGTTCCTCGGCACGCGAGTAGTCCTGCGCCATATAGAGCGCGTAACCCAACCAGAAACGGACATAAACCGAAAGAGGATCAGAGTCCAGGATTCGTTCCAGCTCGGCAATGGCTTCCCGGATTTGCCCCCTTGGCAGCAAATAGTCGGCTGCATAATGAAAGCGAACGTCCGGGCTTGCGGGATCCAATTGCAGCGCCAGCTTCATTTCGCGGTGAGCCGCCGCCCAGTCAAATTCGAGATGGGAGTAGGAGATGCCTGCAAAGGCATGCGCCACGCCAAGGCTCGGGTCAACTTCGATCGCGCGCTGCGCTGCTGCCATCTCGGCAGAGAATGCCTCGCGAGGGCGCCCCAACCCCAGGGCAGCCCTCCACCAATACCACTCCGCGAGCGCAGCGTACGCCAGAGCGAAGTGGGAATCACGCTCAATGGCATCTTCGAAATACTTCTTTGCTCTGGCCATCATGCTGCGAGGCTCGGAGTTGCACCGCTGAATCTGCTGCCGACCGAGCAAGTAATAGTTATAGGCCACGAGGTCCGTCGTTGGCAGTTTGCCGGCGCCGGCCCCGGCGAGCTGGCTTGAGCGAATTCCACCTGCGGTCTCAGGTATGTGCTCGGCCATGGCCTGCGCAATGCGGTTCGGCAGGTTAAAGATCTCGTTGAGAGTTGCCTCGTACTTCTTAGCAAACAAGTGGGTCTGGTCGCTGGTCTTGATCAATTGCGTATTGATCAAGACTCGATCCTGGGTTTGGCGGAGAGCGCCTTCTACCAGGTAATCCACACCCAACTCGCGGCGGAAATGAGCAACATCCTTCTGTTTGCCCTTGTAATACATGGCGGTGGTGCGGGCGATCACCGCCAGATGCTCCGGAGCCAGTTCCGCCAGCGCGGTGATGATCTCGTCGGTCACGGCATCGCTGAAACGCTCCTGGGAGGGATCGCCGCTCAGGTTAATGAAGGGAAGTACGACTATCTTGGCACGCAGGGCCGGGCCAGGGCGCGCGGATGGGATGCATTTAGTGACTCTCCGCAAGAAACGGTAACCACGCCTGGCCACGGTCTCGATGAAGCGCGGGTGTTCGGCTGAATCGCGGAGCGCCTGGCGCAGGCTGGCAATCGCAGTGTTGAGATTGTTGTCGACGTCCACGAAAACATCAGCCGGCCAGAGCCGCCGTTGCAGTTCCTCTCGGGTGACAACCTCCCCGGCGCTTTCGAGGAGTATTTTCAGGATTTGAAAGGACTTTTCGCGGAGGCTAATCTTCACACCGCGCTTGAAGATCTGGCTGGCTCGAATGTCAACTTCGTAATCATCAAACCGGAATATTGACGCAGGAGACATGGCCCGTGCCTCGTTCAGTGGTCAGTCGCCATCGGTTGAATGCGGCGAGTATAGCTCCAACTAAGACCGATGTCAAAGTCAACCCCTGGAATTCCAAAGGGTTGTACTGTAGGCGCGATTTAAGCGAGAAATAAGCGGCCTTCTATTGTCTGGCGTTTTTCCGCGGTTGATACTGCGTCGTGACCGGTTTCTCTTGCACGATGGAACGGCCTCGCAAGACAACCGCAAACGCGAACAACGAAAGGAGGGTTGACATGAAAACACTGTGGCTTCTTACGATATTGGCGGCCATGTCTCTGGTGCCGGCGTCTTCAGGAACGGCGCAGGCAGCGTGCACCGTGCAATCCGTGGTGGGCACTTACGCTTCAACTTGCACGGGCTTCGTCGCTATTAATCCGAATGATCCGACCACGATTGTCCCTTATGCCTCGCATGGGTTCTTCACAAACAAAATAGTCGGCGGCGAACTCATCAGCACGGCCAGCTTGACGCAGAGCGTCGCCGGCGCGCTATCGACGGTGATCGGAACAGCAGGGCCAGGCGAGGTCACGGTAAGCAGCGACTGCACGAGCACCGTTACCTACCACGTTTCAGGTGGCCCACTTGACGGTAGCCAGTCGCACCTATTGGTCTCGATACTGGATGGAGGTAAGGAGTTCCAGAGTTTCTTTAACGACGCTGGCACCATAGTCACTTGTTCCGCGAGATTGATGAGCCGGATAGTAAGCCAGAACGAACAATAGCAGCGGAGACGAGGCACGCATACAATGTGCCTTGTCCCGGCATTTCAAAGATCGCACCGTAGGCGCGATTTAAGCAGGAAATAAGCGGCCTTCTATTGTCTGGTGGTTCTCCGCGGCTGATACTGCGTCGTGACCGGTTTCTCTTGCACGATGGAACGGCCTCGCAAGACAGCCGCAAGCGCGAACAACGAAAGGAGGACTGAAATAAAACTCTGGTGGCTTCTGACGATACCGACAGTTTGCGTTTCAGCCAATGCCCTGGCATCGGCCCGGACGAGGAGGAGGAAGAGAGCATGAAGAAGCGAATGAGCTTTAATTTCGGTCTCACGGCATGTTTCCGAGTCCTAAGAAGTTCTGCGGCGTGGATGACGCGTTGCCTGGCCGTATGCATGTTAGGGCTGATTGTTCCCGTACATGCTCAGAAACCTGCCATCATCACATTCGACGCTCCAGGCGCGGGTACAGACGCAGGCCAAGGCACCAACCCGTGGGCCATTACCCCACAGGGAGCGATCATCGGATGGTACGTGGACGGGGATAATGCAATTCACGGGTTCATGCGCACTCATCAAGGTGCCTTCACCAGGATCGACGCGTCGGGTGCAGACATAGACGCCAGCAATGGAACTTTCCCCACCGCGCTGAATGCGGAGGGAGTAAGCGTGGGAGCGTACCTGGACGCGGCTTTTGTTTTTCACGGCTTGCTGCGCACTCCGGACGGTAAGTCTATAAGGATTGATGATCCCTACGCGGGCACAAATCCCGGCACGGGAACGCGGGTGGTCGACATCAATGCCGCAGGGACCATCACGGGATGGTCTGATGACGCAGACAATGTGAATCACGTCTTCCTGCGCGATGTTCACGGTGGCACGACGGAGTTCTACGCTCCGGGCGCGGGCACAGATGCCGGCCAGGGTACGTATATGCCAACGTTTTATGGCCTCGACGCCGCGGGGGCAATCATCGGATGGTACGTAGACGCTGACAACGTGATGCACGGCTACCTGCGCCTCGCCCGTGGCACCGTGACCGAGTTCGACGCTCCGGGCGCAGGCGTAGACTCAAGTGTCTGCGAGGGTGCTCCGGTCCCGCCGGGCTCTGCGCCCCTGTTGACAGGCACTCAGCCTCTGAGCCTGAACCCGGAGGGGGTGGTAGTTGGACAGTACGGAGACGTCAACTGCGCATTTCATGGCTTCCTGCGCGGTGAGGACGGCAGGATCACGCGGTTTGACGTTTCGGGCGCAGGAACAAGCAAAGGACAGGGCACCTTTGTTCTGAGCAACAACCCAGCAGGCAAGATCACGGGATATTACGTAGACGGGAGCAATGTGGCTCACGGCTTCGTGCGCTCCAAAGACGGAGAGTTTACCACCTTCGACGCTCCAGGTGCGGGTACGGGTACCCTTCAGGGTACCTTCCCGTTTGGCAACAACCCCGCAGGGGCGATTGTTGGGAATTACGTTGACGCCAGCGGTGCGTTTCACGGTTTCCTGCGGAACCCGTAATCCCAACGGTGATTTTTATCGTGAAGTAGATACGTCGACTTTTTCTCGGGAGCGGCCTACGTTTTGGGAGGCATGGCTCAAAATATCCGCGATGCTCTCCAATTTGGGCCAGTTTACCCACTCGGAAGAGCGCGGCTAACAACCCTTGAGCCCCCGGAGGGTGGCCTATGTCCCAGAGTCTTGAACTGACCTGCGAAGCAATGAGACATGGGCCATCCGCCCAGGACGCCAACGAACTACCTTCCGGCCGGGCGCTCCGAACTTCGGATGCATCTGAATTCGCGGCCCCAGATTCACCGCGGACCATAAAGCGTGGATCGCATGCCACAGAAAAATATGGCCAGAGATTTGTGCGCACAAATACAAAAATCTGGGTAGAATCATAGAACTATTAAATCGGTCAGCGGAAAGCTTTCACGGTTGCGCTGGACCGTCCAAGGTTCCCGTCCGCGTGCCGCGAATCCGCGCTGCTGTCTATTCGTTTGAGATAGGAGATCTTCAAGCGATGAACAGGCTAAGCGAATGGAAATGCAAGCTCCAGATGCTGGTTATCCCCGTGCAACCGCGGGTTGAACGGTTAAGCGCGACCGGCTTGACTGCCCTCTATGGGCTCGACTCAACCTTCAAGTCCGCCAGGATTAAAGACATTAGCACAAGCGGCATTTACCTTCTCACTGAAGGTCATCCGCCGATTAACGAACAGATCACACTCATCCTGTACGAGGAACGCAATCCGAAGATCAGTTCGGAACTCAAGGTTTCCATTCGCGCGCGCGTTGCCCGGCAAGGGAAGGACGGCATTGGTCTGGCCTTTGCCCTGCCGCCAGGCATGGATACAAACCTCTGGGGAGCGCTGATACGAAATATCGTCACCCTCACCGAAGCCGATCAAATTGCAGATATGTTCCGCACCCTTCGGGTGATCCTCTTCCTGTGCCGCCTCTGCCAGTCCGGAGCTCAGGAGTCGATCCTTCTGCTCGGGGGAAAACTCGCCGACCAGCGCCTCCATACCCTCTTTAAAATCGCGCTTGACGCAGAGAAGATGCTTGCCTCGGAACCGGATTGCGAACGGAGGCGGGCTGATCCCAGGCTGGTGGCAAACATCCTGAGCGAGGGTTCATGGACCGCCGATGAGTCAGTCACCCAGCTTTGGACGAGCCTTCTCGTCTCCTCCTGTCTCGTTGATGAGTCAGACGACTCCAATCAGGTCTTTGTCAACCTGCTTATCCATATCGCGCCCGACGTGGCCAGAATCTTCCATTTTGCATGCGAGCAGGTCCTGCGCTCCGCAGGGGAAGCTGAGGTTTCTCCATCGTCTTCCGTCGTCGTCACACCTGAGGAGTTGGCTGGGCTCACCAGTGTATCCGAGCTCGCCAGAAATGCTTCGAGCGTCGCCCATTTATTCAATTTGGGATTGATTCGGAAACTCCCCGATTTTTGTTCGTACAAACCTCTGGAAAGATTCGATCTCGCTCCCACAAGACTGGGACTGGAACTATATCGGCGTTGCCACGGCAAGCGCGGAAAGGTCGACGAACAGCTTGTACTGACTGCGGATGAACATTTGCGCGACATCATTCCCCAACCGGTAGCCTGTATTTCGCAATAATTTCAGGGCGGGTCTGCTGCTCGACCGGAAGCGTGCAATCTTAAAGAGCTGTCGTTGACGTCCTCCACTTCCCTCAGAATGTTGGAGCCGCTGCTCCACTCGCTGCAAACGTCTGAGACGTCCACATCCGCATACAATTTCTCCGGAAATGGTTCCGGGCCGGCCAGCTATCCGCACATACCTTGGCAGTGATCTTCATCGCTCCAGCCCCGCTGTGCGAGAATCGTCAGTACGCCAAGATACGCCGCCAAGATACGCCAATGACACAGCCATCCCGACCCGCCGCGATCCTTACCGATAGCCATTTCCTCATTCCCCTGATCGTCTTCTGCATCGGGCTGGCATTGCTCATCGCGCTGCATTAGCGCCGCCGGGGCTTAGGAGTTTTCCACGCAGCACGAAAGATTCAGCACGAAGGAATCAATCCGATGAGCGCAACAACAAAGACAAATGCAGGCATAAGCTTCAAACCGGCGCACGGCCTCGGCGTGGCCTGCGGACTCGCCGCCGGCGTCTGGCTGGGCGCTGCTGAGGCTCCCACCAAGCTGGTCACCACCGGCCTTTCTCCCTACGCTATTTCGCTCTGCATGGTCGCCGGCGTCTTCACCGCCCGCTGGACCATTCCTACGCTGATGAAAGGCACGCGCTCGGTCTTCGCCGATCTGGCCGAAAACAGCCACCTGATTCCCATCGCCGTGCTGGCCGGCATGTTGTGGGCCGTCGCCAATACTCTCACCGTCTTCGCCATCCGCGACGTGGGGCTCACTATCGCCTTTCCGCTCTGGAACACCAACTCGCTGGTCGGTATCTTCTGGGGCTGGCTGCTCTTTGGCGAGCTGCGCGGCGCCAGCGTGAAGAACGTTGCCAAGGTGGTACTGGGCGCGCTGGCCATCGTGGTTGCCGCCGTCATGCTCGGCTTCAGCACCATCCACGGCGGCGGCGCGCAGGCAGGCCGCGCGGTTGGCGGAGTGCTGGCCGCCGCGGGTGCCAGCCTGCTCTGGGGTACGATGTACATCCCCTACCGCAAGGCCTACATCAGCGGCATGAACCCGCTCTCCTTCGTCACCGTATTCACCATCGGCGAGCTGGGCACGGTCTTCGCGCTGGTACTGGCCCTCGACGGCGGCATGAAGGCCACAGTCTTCCACTCGTCCGACGCCAGGCACATGCTCTTCTGGCTCTTCCTGGGCGGCTTTGTCTGGGTCATCGGCGATCTCTTCCAGCAGTACGCAACCAAGTATCTGGGCATCGGCCGCGCCATTCCGCTCTCGAACACCAACCAGCTTTGGGGACTGGCCTGGGGCGCGCTGGTCTTTGGCGAGTTGGCCCACGCCAACTGGCAGCACCGCCTGCTCGTCGTGGCAGGTTCAGTGGTGATGATCCTGGGAGCGGTGGCCGTGAGCACCGCCGTCGCTTCGGAACGAGAACAGGCCTCCACCAGCCAGGCGCTCCAGCGCGAGTGCGTGCGCTACGGCTTGGATTACGGTCAGGTCGTGCTCCGCTACGGCGGCCATGAGCCCGACGAGGGCGGTCCACGCCGCGCCTGGTGGGATTACCTCATCATCGCCGGCGCCGCCGGTATCTTCATCTACCTGTGGTCGAATGCGCGCGTGCCGCCCCTCAGCATGAGCCTTGGGTGGGTCTGGGCGCTTGCCGCCGTCCTTGTCGCCACCGCCTCCCTTGGCGGCCTCTGGCTCTGGAAGGCCAGCCGGTTCTCGTAGGTCCTGAACGCGTCCCGGACGCATCGAAGCCGCCCCTCCCTTTACAATGGCCGAATGACGCAGTTCCCGAAAGTCGATGTTGTCGGCGTAGGCCTGAACGCTACCGACACGCTTATTTCCCTACCCAGCTACCCCGCGCGCGGCTCCAAAATGGAGTACAGCACCGCACACGTGATGCCGGGAGGCCAGGTGGCGACCGCCATGGTTGCCTGCCAAATCTGGGGACTGCAGACTCGCTACGTGGGCAAGCTCGGCGACGACGACGCGGCGCGGCTCCATCGCGATGCCTTTGCCCGAGTAGGCGTCGAATCGCAACTCGTCACCGTCCCCGGAGTAATCAGCCCGCAGTCGCTCATCCTGGTCGATGACGGCGGCGAACGCACCGTGCTTGGCCGCCGCGACGAGCGCATGGTGCTTCAACCCGAGGATCTCAAGCGCGAGTGGGTCACAAATGCGCGCGTGCTCCTTGTGGACGGCCACGACACCGCTGCGGCTACGCTCGCTGCCAGTTGGGCGCGCGCCGCGGGCATTCCAGTGGTTGCCGATCTCGATGAGCCGTACCCCGGCGTAGAAGTGCTGATCGAAAATATTGACTACCTGATCGTGAGCCGCGATTTTCCGTGCCGGCTGACCCGCGAAAACACCCTGGAGCATGCGCTGCGCCGCATGCAAATCCGCTATGGGTGCCGCCTGACGGCTGCGACCCTCGGCCAGGATGGGGTGATCGCGTGGGACGGAGCCGGCTTCGTGCATCGAGCTGCGTATCGGGTACCTGTCATCGACTCCACCGGCGCCGGCGACATCTTCCGCGCCGGATTCATCTATGCACTGCTACAGGATTGGCCGCTTGATCGCCAACTCGATTTCTCCTGCGCTGCCGCCGCCATGAACTGCATGGGCTCCGGCGCCAGAGGCGGTATTCAGACGGTCGAAGCCATCCAGGATCTGATCGCCGCCGACGCGCGCTATGAGGCCGCCTACGACGTGCCTGACGTGGATTGATCCGCACAGACTCACGCGGCGGTGAAGAGCTACCATTGATCTTCGATTGGAGATTCGAATGGAGCCGTTTCGTTTTCATCTTTTTGTCTGCACACAGCAGAAGCCCGAGGGCGTCGCCTCCTGTCCGTCGCACGGATCGCTCGCCGTCCTCAACCGCCTAGACAGCGAAATTCTGGCGCGGGGTCTCAGAAATGAGGTGCAGCTCACCACCTGCGGTTGCATGGGCCTGTGCGACGAAGGCCCCATCATGGTCGCCTACCCGGAAGGCGTCTGGTACCGGCATGTGCAGCCCTCCGACATTCCGGCAATCGTCGATCGGCACCTCAACAACGGCCAGACAGCCCATTCCGAATCCAACAGGACCTCGAAGTCCGTTGACCGTCTCATCTGGAACGATGCCGCCGCCATGAAGGCCATGTCGGTCGAGCACGGCGAGCGCTTCCGTGCCGCCATGGCTGCCCGCGACCGGGCGGGCGCACTGCCCGATCCGCTCAATGACATGATCCGCGGCTACATGCCCAGCCGCTGCCTTCTCACCGCGCTTGAACTCGATATCTTCACCGCCGTAGGCAACGGAGCCAGCGCCGAGCAGGTGGGCGCCACGATCAACGCCAATGCCCGCGCCGTGGCCATGCTGCTGGATGCTCTCGTCGCGCTCCGGCTGCTTACGAAGGCCGGCGAGGAATATCGCAACACGCCCGAAACAGCTCGCTACTTTGTGCAGGAATCACAAGATAACCATCGCAATGGCCTGCTCCACGCCGCCGACATCTGGCATCGCTGGAGCACGCTCACAGAAGCGGTGCGCCGCGGCACGCACCTTCCCTTCGAAACCGCACGCAGCGCCGAGTGGACCCGCAACTTCATCGCCGCCATGCAGCGCAACGCCAAAGACCGCGCTCCGCTGGTCGTCGAGGCGCTGGGCACTGGCGGCGTGCGCCGCGTTCTCGATCTGGGCGGCGGCTCGGGCATCTATTCCATCGCCTTTGCAAAGGCGTCCTCCGATGTGCAGTGCGATCTCCTCGATCTCCCCGAGGTCATCCCGCTCACCGCCGAATATGTAAACAAGGCCGGCGTCTCCGCGCAGGTCCATCTCCGCACCGGCAACATGCTCCATGATTCGTTCGGCTCCGGCTACGACGTCGTGATGCTGAACGCGATCTGCCATAGCTTTTCCGAAGAGCAGAACATCGCCCTCTTCCGCCGCGCCCTCCAGGCGCTGGTGCCGGGCGGCCGCCTGTCCGTGCAGGATTTCATTCTTAACGACGACAAGACCGGCCCGCTCCACACGGCGCTCTTTTCGCTGAATATGCTGGTTGGCACCGACGGCGGCGCAAGCTACAGCGAACCCGAATACACCCGCTGGATGAAGGAGGCAGGATTCAGCGATGTGCGCCGGATCAGCCTGCCCGGCCCCAGCGACCTGATTGTGGGGATTTCGAAATAGGGCTGCCGGATCTTCCGCGACAGCCCCAATTGCAAGGTAGCTGGGCACAGAGCGGCAAACATTCCGTCCCTCTGGAATTCTGCACTCTGATTGAAGGTCTGATCTGCGTTATTGGCCTAAACGGCGTCCTGCGCTGAGATCAGAGTAAGGGTAACGCTCCCGTGGGTTGTCCGCCGATGTGGCGTGCCGCGCGGAACCAGGAGCATATCGCCTTTGTGGAGCGTCACCTTTTGGGCGCCGTCCGATTCCGGCGCCAGCCACTCTCCGGGGCGGATATTGCGGCCGTTCTTCGGTGTCCCACCCAGCTCGTACACGGTCGATCCCTCATGAATCTGGAAGATATGATCGCGATGCTCGTGCCACTCAAATTCCTTCGCGCTCTTGTCCTTCTCGACTGTCAAGATGACCACGACGCCCGGATCAGTCACCAGGTTGTTGTTGCCCGGAGCGGCCTCCAGAGCCTTCAGATCATCGGCGAGTGTCTTTGCCGTAAACAACTGGAACTTGCCCTGGGCGCCCTGGGCTGCCGCCGGGCGCGCAAATACATCGGCAAGCGCGATTCCCGCGGCTGCTGCCACGGGCGCCGTGCACAAGAAATTCCGTCTGCTTTGATTCCTGATTGTGAGATTTTCCATTGGATTGCTCCCGCAACAGTAAAACATCAAAGGCTGCTCTCTGTCAGCCTTCAGCGCATGCGGTGCGGAGACATGACTGCGGTGAGCACGTCTCTACCCAGCGATCCTCTTCGCAGCACGCTGCGCAACCCTGGCGCGCGCCCTTAAGCGGAGTGTTTTCGCAGCCACGCAGCCAGCAGATCGGCAACCTTGCGCGGCTGCTCATAGGCGGCGAAGTGCCCGGCATCGGCCAGCAGGTGGTACTCGCACCCGCCCGGCGCGGCTCGGAAGGCTTCCATATCCACGGGCGTGACGCCGACATCCTCGCCGCCCGCAATGGCCAGCACCGGCGCCGTAATCGTGCTCACGGTGGGTACGGAGTCAGGCCGCGCGGCCAGCCCCGCCTGCACGGCAATTTCGGCTTCCGGCGTCAGCGTCATGCGCATCCGCAGCTGGGCCACGATCTCAGGGCGAAGACGGCGCGCCGTTTCACCGATGAGGGTTTGCGCACGGCCATCGTAAAGCGCCGCCAGACCTCCCTGCCGCACCTTCGCGATACTTTCCACACGTTTGGCCAGATTAGCCTCCGCGTCAGGCTGGGGCTTGGAGCAGACAAGAGCCAGCCCGCGCATCCGCTGTGGTGCCTGCCGCCATAATTCCAGCAGCACATAGCCGCCGACCGAGCAACCCGCAAAGAAAGCCGCGGGAACCTCAAGGCTGTTCAACAGCGCCAACACATCGCGGGCCAGTTGCGCCATCGTCAGCACCGGCGCATCGGGTGCGAGCGTAAAACCGCCTGACGGCAGCGCCTGTCCCAGCTCTGAAACGCCATGTCCGCGCAGATCGGGAATGATGGCGCGCACGCCCGTCAGAGCTTCCGCGACGGGGCGCCAATACGCATGATCCAGTGGCGTGGGGTGCAGAAAGACCACCGGGACTCCTGCCCCAGTGTCGTGAAACCCAAGCCGGGCTCCATCCGATTCGCAGGTACCGTTCATATACCTGGAGGATACTCTCCCGGAGCGCCGGCGGGCTCTTCGGGAATGCCGATCCAGGCCGCCACGTAAGCCACGCCGATCAATCCGCTCGTAAGGACGAGCCCGAGCACGGCCAGAATCCGAACGACACCGACATCCCATCCGTTGTGCCGCGCCAGCGCCAGGCAGACACCCGCAATCTGGCGGCCAACCCGCGGCCTGATCATCGGCCTGCCCGATCCGGGCTGAGTCACGGGAAGTACCGTGCCGCAATTTGAGCAGAACCGCGCGCTCGCCGGTAACCCTGTACCGCAGCGATAACAGAAAACAGCCATAACCGGTCCTCCTCGGGGGAAAGCCACCCAGTCTGAGCATACGGAAAGAAGTCCGAAATGGTTCCATCTCCGGCGCACTGCGTTGGCGCCGTGCAAGAGTTCATTCCCCCTTGTACGGGTTCTGCAAATATCTTCTTGCCGCGTCGGCGCGGGTCGTGCCGGGGCCGGTCGCGATTGCCTCCCGGTAATCTCGGAGCGCCAATTCCCGCTCGCCGTTCATATCGCGGCATTGGCCGGCTGCCAGCAGCGACCGGATCTTCAGTTCGGGGCCTACGCTCGGCGTCCACCCGGCGCGCTCATAGGCCTCGGCGGCCTCTTTATAGTGGCGCTGCCCGCGCAAAGCATCGCCCAGGCCAAAATCGGCCAGCTCCAGCTTTACCGAGGCAAAGTATCCGGGCCGGGCGTTGAGAGCGATGACTTCGCGGTAGGCCGTCACCGCAGCCAACCCTTCGCCATCATCTTTCCGCAGGTTGGCCTCTTCCAGCCGAAAGAGGAAGTTGTGCGGGTACTCGTCTTCGAGCGTCCGCACCACCTGGATCGCCTGCTTATACTTCCCTTCCCGGCGCAGGAACAGGGCAATGGCCGTCCGTGCCTCCACGCTTGTCACCACGCCGCGATTTCCTGCATCCCTGAGCATCTCCAGTCCCCGGGGCTTCGAGCCGGTGATACCGGCGAAACCAATCAGGAACTTGAAAGGCCAGGGCAGCGCGCCCACAACGTATTCATACACTCCCGTAATCAGCTTTGCGTCCACATAGTTCGGGTCCAGTTGCAGCGCGCGCGATGCGTCCGCCCTGGCTTTGCTGGCAAGCCCGAAGCCAGAGCGAAAACTCCGCTCCACCATGGCCACATACGTACATTCAAGGCTGCGGGCCCACGCCCGGGAAAAGAGTGCATTGACATCGTTCGGATTCTGGCTCAGCCGCCAGGTAGCTTCGCGAACGGCCGAGTTCGCCAACTCCATAATGCGCGCGCGCGTCTGGGGATTTTCCACGGTAGCGTGTCTGCCACTCAGAAAACCGTCGTTCGCGTAGAAGGTCGTGTCCAGTAGATCCTGGCGGAACAGCTCCTGAAAGATCACCGCATTCAGCAGATAGTCCGTCGCCTGCGGATCGGTCGGGTGTTCCTCGTGATAGCGCTCAAAACTCGCCACCGCTCCCGCATAGTCCAGGTTGTAGAAAAGCTGATACGCCTCGCGCACCTGCGGGTCGTAGTTCATAGGATTGGTGCTGATATGGCTGACGGGGGCCTGGCTAACGGTCTGGTGAGAGGCGTGGCTGGCAGCATGTGGAGGCGCCTGAGACGCCCACGCCGAACCTGCCCCAAAAAGCAGCGCGATGCCGAACCAGAGCGCGGCAAAATCCCTTGCAGATTTGTTTCCTAAAAAGAGCCCTTCTTCCCCGGCATTTCCAGCCGCTGCACGTCGAACTTTCCCCTGCAAAATTCCCCCTTCAGCAACCGCCAAACCCGGTCCGCGCAGCGGTATCAGCCCCATCCTCAATCCAAAATCTCCTTGCCCCTATTCAACTTAGACGAAATCCAGCCACCAGCCGCTCCCTGCGCGCGCAGGATCACGCCAACCGGAGCTTAAACAGCACAAATGCTTTAGGATTCCATTATGCCTATCCCGGAACGGCTAAATCCAACCTTTGACCCGGCGCGTCCCACGGCCACCGACGCGCTGGAGGACGCGCGCCGCCGCCTGATTGTGGCTCTCGACGTGCCCGACGCCGCCGCGGCCAACACCCTGGTGGGCCAGTTGGAACGCTCCTGCACATGGTTCAAGGTGGGGCTGGAGCTGTTCGTCGCCGCCGGTCCCGCCTTTCTTGAGCCGCTTGCCGCACGGGGCCACTCCATCTTTCTCGACTTGAAGTTCAACGACATTCCCAACACCGTCGCCGGGGCGGTCCGCTCCGCCGCCGCTCTGGGAGTGCGCATGATCACCGTACATGCTGCCGGCGGCCCGGCCATGCTCGCCGCCGCCCGCGCCGCCCTCGATGGCCTGGCCTATCCGCCGGAACTGCTGGCCGTCACGGTGCTCACCAGCATGGATCAGGACCAGGTGCATGCCGTCGGCCTCGATCGCTCCCCGGCCAAACAGGTCGAACTGCTGGCCGGTATGGCCCTGACTGCGGGGATTCGCGGCTTTGTCTGCTCGCCTCAGGAGGTCGCCCGGCTGCGCGCCCTTGCCGGTCGCGAGGCCGTGCTGGTCATTCCTGGCATTCGCCCTGCCGGAGCCGCCAAAGGCGACCAGAAGCGCGTCGCCACGCCCGCCGATGCGCTGCGCTCCGGAGCCAGCTACCTGGTCGTCGGCCGGCCGATTACGCAGGCCCCCGATCCCGCTGAAGCCGCCGAGGCCATC
>JAJZVZ010000322.1 GCA_021846945.1 Acidobacteriota bacterium
GACCCGGCGTGATTTAAATGCTGTACCACTGATGGCGATAGCGTGGGCCGTTTGCTGGCTGTCGAGTCCCAATGCTTTTGCCACCCCGGCGGCAGCAGCATATGCGCCCTGCGTGGCATGATCGAAGCCTTTGCCGCGGACCGGCGCTGCCTCAGAAAGACGGCACTGCACTTGATACGCTACAGCCATTGCGGTCAGGAATTGCTTGCCATCTCGCTCCGCATATTCGCTTGCGGCCAGTATGGCGCCCAGATTATCGCTGGGATGGCAGGTCTCGCCCTTGGCCAGGAAGCTGTCATTGAAGTCCAGATAACGAACTAGGGCGCCGTTGTAAAGTGCCGCCCGGTCAGGAGCCGTGCGCCCGCCGCCGATCAACGTGGCCAGCGGCGCACCACCGAATTCATCGACGTGTTTGCGAAGCAACTTGATCGGGGATCCATCCAGAGCGCCAATCGCACAACCCAAGGAATCGAGAACGTGGGACTTCAGTGCCTGACGGGAGTGTTGGGAGATCGTCTCATATGAGGCGTTCGCTACAAATGCCCCGAGGTGTTCAACTTCCGTCATCTGCTTCAGGCCAGTTCCTGTACCGGAGAACTGAAAAGGAGAAAGCCTACATCAACCAAAGGGATGTAGGAACCTCTTCATGAACATTCTGTTAGAGAGCGGCAAGCGAAGCAATGGAATGGTTGTTATACCGAATAGAACGAAAATACCGGTAATCGCTTGGGCGGCCTCCGTTTTTGCACGAAGTGTCCTTGTCTCGACGGCAGGTTCTCAACCGATGTCCCCCTCCACTTCTCGAAGTACTTCCTTACCTCAGACATGGGCTTGCCCCGCCGGCGCCGTCTGCGATGCGATGATCGAAGCCGAACATCACGTGGAGCAAGTGGCAGATAGCGATTGAGTCGCCCCCTTCCGTGCCTGTTGCCAGTGCGGGCCTCTTGAAGGAGCTGCTGACGCCGAGGTTGCCGGATCAAACGACTGACGGGTGAGCGGGGCCTCCGCGGCTCTGTTAATGCTTACACGTTAATCGCCATGCCCATGACGCTGCCGAAGCCGTCGAGCATCGCCTCCGACAGCGTGGGATGCGCGTGGATTGTGAACATCATCTCCTCAACCGTCGCTTCCAGTTCCAGCGCCGTTACGGCCTCTGCGATCAATTCCGTCGCCTGCGGCCCGATGATGTGCACCCCAAGCACTTCGCCGTACTTCGCGTCGGCGACCACCTTGACGAAGCCTTCATGCGAATTGACGATCGATGCCTTCGAGTTCGCTGAAAATGGAAATTTGCCGACCTTGACCGTATAACCCCGTTCCTTTGCCATGGCCTCGGTGAGGCCCACGCTACCGATCTGCGGTTCGCTGTAAGTGCAGGCGGGCACGCGCTCACGCCGAATCGGACGAGCGTACCTCCCTGCGATCTTCGCTGCCACGACCATGCCGGACATCGCGCCAGTATGGGCCAGCTGCGGCAGGCCCGCAACAATGTCGCCGATGGCGTAGATGCCCGGCTCCTCCGTCTGCATCCACTCGTCCACTTGGATGAAGCCGTGCTCGGGCTTGATCTTCGTCGTCTCGAGCCCGATACCCTCAATGCGCGGCGCTCGGCCGACAGCCACCAGCACCTTCTCGGCTTCTTTTTCCGCCTTCTTGCCGTCAGGTGCGGTAAACGTCACCTTGACGCCGGTCTTCGTCTTCTCCACCTTCTCAACCTTGGCGCTCACATTGATGCCGATACCGCGCTTCTTAAAACTCCGCTCCAGTTCCTTGCTGATGTCCTGATCTTCGTTCGGCACCACCCGCGGCAGAAACTCGATAATGCTGATCTCCGAGCCAAAACTGCGAAAGATCGAGCCGAACTCCACCCCCACAGCACCCGCGCCGATGATGACCAGCGATTTGGGAATCTGCTGCAGCGACAGGATCTCGGTATTGGTCAAGATGCGGTCATCCACCGCCAGCCCCTGCAATAGCTTGGCATTCGAGCCGGTGGCCAACAGGATGTTCTTCGCCTGCACGGTAGTCGCTCCCTCCCTGCCCCCAACGCCGATCGCCAGCACACCGTTCGTCGCCGGACCAGTCAGCTTGCCAAAGCCCTGCACCACCGTGATCTTGTTCTTCCGCATGAGGAAGTCAAGGCCTTTGGTGTGCTTCGCGACGATCTGGTCTTTGCGGTCCAGCACCGACTTCCAGTTCACCTGGCCATCGCCCAGACCTTCAATGCCATATTCTTTTGCATGCTTTAGGTAGTCGTAGATCTCAGCATTAAAAAGCAGCGACTTGGTCGGGATACAGCCGACGTGCAGGCAGGTACCGCCAAGTTTCTCCGATTCTTCAACCAGTGCGACCTTCAGGCCGTATTGACCAGCGCGGATGGCTGCCGTGTAACCAGCGGGGCCTCCGCCGAGGATAGCTACGTCGTAAATTGTCTGTGCCACACCGAACTCCGATCAGGAAGAGCTTCGCAAACAAAATTCCACGGCGAAGCAGCGAGTCAAACGAGTCTTGACAATGTTAGGAGAACGAATCATAGAACGTCTTTGGTACAAACGTCCCAACTTGTTCAACTCCTGTCACATTCAACTTGCGATTCCGATAATAGCTATGCCGATTCCGTTGATACTTCTCCCAACCCTCATGACGCTGCACGTTGCTGACCCGGTGCAGACAGACTGCGCTCAAGAAGCATCTGGGCCCTCGCCAGGTCCGCTGGAGAGTTGATATTGAGAAACCAGCAGTCCGCAGGCAGGCCAGCCGGATGAGTAACCTGTGCGGATTCGATGATCGACTTCAGCGATATGCTCATGACCGTTTGCCCCAAATCTCTCGCCGCTGTTTGAAATGCCGAAAAGCAGCCCCTGTTTCCGTTTGTGAGCGCAGCACGCAAACCTGACAGCGCCGATCGCTCGATAACCGCTGGAAATGTCTGTACAATCCCATTTGTCTCGACCACGGAAATAGCGGCACGAGCGCGCTGTGCCCTAGCGAGAAGAAAGGCCAGGAGGGCTGTCGGTAGCAGTGGCAAATCAATGGGCAGAAATACTCCCCAGCGCGTCCAAGTGGACGCGAGCGCCGAACAGATTCCTC
>JAJZVZ010000092.1 GCA_021846945.1 Acidobacteriota bacterium
CGCGATGGCGGCTCGCTTCGCCAATGCCGCCGCGGCCATCGCCGTCACCCGCAAAGGCGCTCAAGCCTCCATGCCGTCCCGGGCGGAAGTGGAAGCCTTTCTCGCGCGACAAAAGGAAACCACCAAGGAATCTACGAAGATTGATCACAGTGTTCAGTGTTACCGGTCACAGATCGACAAAGAATAGTTGACATAAATTCCTGCAGCATTCCAACCCAAATCTCCAGGGGGAGATTACTTTGCACGTTAAAGGAGTTCTCCATGAAAATGAGAGTACAGGCTATCCCTGTCTTCCTTCTGGCGCTTGCATGCACAATCTCAGCCACTTCCCAGGGCAAGGGCAAGGGAGGCAAGCCAGGCGGTTTGGAATCCACCACGAATCTTTCCTACCCTGCGGCCTTCTCTGAAACCCCTCTGCAAACCGGTGACATAGGAACATACAGCCTGGGCGCCATATATCCCAATGGAGTGAGCTACGGTTGTCTGATTCCCGAGACCATCGGAACCACGGAATACACCAACACATCTTGCGTTAACTCGGATGGCGTCCCTCTTTCTCGTCAAGACTGCGTGACCAAATGCGGAACCGTGCCTGTCGAGCGGATTTACTGGCAGAAGAACGCAAGCAATAAATGGCAGGCAAGTTATTCCTCTCCGTCTTCCGCCCCCTCGATTTCCACGCCGCTCCAGGTCACTTACGTTGACTGGGGCGACAACCTGGAGAGCAAAACCTGGCCGGTTCAGGTGCTGCGGGTTGAAACCAACACATACTCTACGTTGCCTGGCTACGTTGGCGGAACTGACCTTGCGAACAACCCGGGAGTGCGGTTTGATATGTGGCACGTATCTGGTCAGGGAACCAACGAACTCTGGGGTGTCCACACCACGGACCCGCAAGATTCGACGAGCCCTGTCCCCTACGTGGTCAAAGATTCGTCCGGGAATGATTACTGGCCTTATGTTGTGGACGTTTCGAACATCGCAAGGCTGAATATCGCCAAACTTGAAACTGCAGCCGGGACCTGCCCGACTACGGCGACAGGCAGCAATCAGTCTCCCTACGCCGGCACGCTGACGTGGAACCCAACCAGTCATCAGTGGTCAGGAGCTGTCTACACCAGCGATATGCTGTACACGGCCGAGCTCAATATCAAGGGATCCTATGTCTACGGCTACAACTGGGATCTCCGCTCAGAAAATGTGCCCTCGACCGTCAACAAAGCGGGATGGTGGCGCCTGACGTTCTACACGTATGATCCAACGAACGCTGCGAACCATCCGATTAGTTTCAGCAACTGGAAGAATCCCTCTGCGGAAAGCTACAAAGCTCTGGCGGCGCCACCCAATCCGCCAACCGTGGGAGAGATTGCGCCGTTCGCGGAAACCGGGTTGCTGATGTATCTGCCGTGGGTAGACAAAACCAACGATCTGACCTACATCGACATCTGCATTGCGACCGCTGGAAGCTCCGGACATGGCGGAGGACGTCACAAGTAGTTGTGGAGCACCACTGCCTGACCCGTGCCACGGGGGTCAGCACAAATCTGACCGAAAGTGATTGCAGGCTGGAGCCTCAGGGCTCCAGCCCTCCATTACCGATGGGCTCCTGCAGACGAGCGTCTGCATTCCAGCTGGCTTTGTGTGCAAATTGGAGAAGTCCTGGATGCGGCAACCCAAGGAGGCAGAATCATCAACGAAGGTAGGATTGTGCTGCTGAGATACCGCAGCGCAGGAACACGCCGGAAGTAAAAGCAGACGACCGCGCCGAGGCGGTCGAATGAGGAGAGGAGACGATTAAGCTTCGCTCCTAACTCACCAGCTCGAAAGCCCGGATTGTCTCCTTGCGCACGGTGAGCCGCTCAATCAGGTCGGTTCGGACCTCGTAGCCGCGTCCAGGCGTATCGGGAATGGCAATCTCTCCCGCCGCTGACACTGTAACCCCGGGCTCGATAATTTCCTCCGCCCAGTATCGCGCGGAGGCGGAAACATCACCGGGAAGCGTAAAGTTTTCGAGCGTCGCGAGCGCGATATTGTGCGCGCGCCCGATGCCCGACTCCAGCATGCCGCCGCACCACACGGGGATGCCGCGCTCCAGCGCCGCATTGTGCACCGCGATGGCCTCGGAGAATCCTCCTACGCGCCCCAGCTTGATGTTGATGATCCTGCACGACTCCATCTCGATGGCGGCCAGAGTATCGCGCCGGTTGCGGATGGATTCATCCAGGCAGATCGGCGTCTTCAAGCGCTTCTGCAGAAGCGAGTGGTAGTAAAAATCGTCATGCCATAAGGGCTGCTCGATCATCAACAGATCAAAGGCATCGAACGAGATCAGGTGATCAACGTCCCGCAGACGATAGGCCGAATTGGCGTCGCAACTGAGCATGATTTCAGGCCAGCGATTGCGGACTCTTTCAAAGACATCCACATCCCAACCCGGTTTGCACTTGAGCTTGATGCGCTGATATCCCGCCGCCAGTTCTTTTTCGATGATCGCCATCAGCTCTGGGATCGAGGGCTGAATCCCCAGAGAAACTCCGCACGGAATCTTTTCGTGAACTCCGCCCAGCAGGTGGGAGAGCGAAATCCCTTCGCGCTGCGCCTCCAGGTCCCAGATGGCGTTCTCCAGCGTCGCCTTGGCCATGTGGTTGCCGCGCACCTGGCGGAAGATGCGCGGACAATCTCCGCCGTGCTGCGGCGCCGCCGAGGCCAGCATTGGCCCCAGTTCCTGAGTAATTGTCTGCCAGGCGCTATCGGTCGACTCGCTCGAAAAGAACGGCCGTTCGCCGGCTGTGCATTCGCCCCAGCCGGTCAACCCCTCTGATTGAATCTCGGCCAACAGAATTCTGCGATTACGGGTGACGCCAAAGCTGGTCTCAAAGGGCCGAACCAATGGCATATGCAATTCGCGCAGAAGTATCGCATCGATTTTCATAAGGTTTTGCGTCCCTTCGGAGTTTGTGGTTCCTCGGCAGCGGAAAGATCTCCCAGCTCGAAGACTCCATTTCCTTCCGGATCCCGAGTAAAGCCAATGACCACCAGGCCCCGGGCAAATGCATCCTGAAACTTGCGTCGATTTTCCAGTTGAACAGCGAGGGCTCGCTCCCGGTCTCGGTCGGATGCCTTCCATCCATTGATGGAGGCGGGAACCCGAATGCGGGCCTGGATGCGTTCACAAGGGACAAATTCAGCTGCCGGGCGTTCCTCTAGTCTTGCCTGCACTCTCGGGGAATCAAGCCGCCATTCCGCAAATAACCGGTCGGTGGGAAGACCACCCTGCAGTCGAGATGAGGATACACCATAGAAGTTCTCCTCATAACGGCAAACAATCGCTCCCAGCCTGTGGATATTGAGGTATGCGTTCTTGATTTCCAGCGGATCGAAGGTCCATTCTATATGGCGTATTCCACGCGAAAGCGCCTCCCGGCGTTGCTCCCACTTCAGTCGCGCGCCCAGACCACGATTGCGATACCCCTCTCGAACCGCCAGCATGTGGGAATGCAGATAAGCCCGCGGTTCGCCCTGCCCGGTTTTCGCTCCCGGTAGAGACATGGCAAAACCCACCAGCGGTTCCGGCCCGCCGCCGTCCTCTTCACCGGTGATCGGTGGATCGAAGGCGCCGATCACCTGCCCGCCAATCGCTTGCGCCACCACAAACGCCTTGCGGGGAATGATATCGCTCGCGTCATATCCCCAGGTTTCAATCTCAAGTCGAACACAGGCATCCAGCTCGTCGAAGCCGCCGCAGGAGCGAATCCGGATCATGCCGGTTCCCCCTGTCCGGACTCCGCCGTTGCGCCCGATTCTCCCTCAGCCGCCAGCTTTTGTTTGGCCCGCACCCAAAGCGCCTCCAGCTCCTCCAGCGACAGATCCTCCAGCGGGCGCGCCGAGGCCAACTCCATCTCCCTGAAGCGCCTCCGGAAGCGCAGATTGCAGCCGCGCAGCGCCATCTCGGCATCCACGCCCAGGTGCCGCCCCAGATTGACCGCGGTAAAAAGCAGGTCGCCGACTTCGGCCTCAATCGCCGGTTTGCGCGCCGGATCTCCTGAAGCCGCCTCGGCCTCCAGTTCCGCTGTCTCTTCCGCCAGCTTCGGCAGCAGATCACGCCAATTTGGCCAGTCAAATCCAGCCTTGGCCGCCTTTGATCCCAGCTTGGCCGCTTCAGCCAACGCCGGCAGCGTCCGCAATACGCCGTCCAGGCGTGAGCCCGTCTGGTTCCCCGATTCCTCCGGCTCCAGTTCGCCGTTCACAGCAGCCGCGTTGCGCTTCTCTGCCGCTTTGATCTCCTCCCAGTTGCGCAGAACCGCCGCCGATGACCCCTCGACGGCGGAATCGACTTCGGCCCGGTTCCCAGCCGCCCGCGCAGCTTCATCGCCAAAGACATGCGGATGCCGCCGGATCAGCTTGCGGTTCAGGTGGTCGAGCACGTCGGTAATGGTGAAGTACCCCTCATTGGCCGCCATCTCCGCGTAAAACAGCACCTGCAACAGCAGGTCGCCCAGTTCCTCGGCCAGATGCGGCCAGTCGCGCCGCTCGATGGCGTCGAAGACTTCGTAAGCCTCTTCCAATGTGTATTTGCGGATGGAATCGAAGGTCTGCTCGCGGTCCCAGGGGCATCCGCCCGGCGCGCGCAGCCGCGCCATGATTCCCGCCGACTGCTCAAAAAGCGCCGCAGCCTGCGCCGGATCAGTCTTTACTGCGTGGTCATGCAGCGTCCCGCGAGGTTCCGGGCTGTCTGCCCCTTTTACAAGGTCCATTTCCCTCAGTCTAATCCCGCGGCTGCGGTCAGGCGTCAAATTCAAGGTCTGCAAGCATCATATCTATTTGGGCGTAATGGTGTTTGTGCCGAAAAAACCGTATACTTTAGTTCTCCAATGCTGCAAATTCTTGTTACAGCAATCGCCGGGCTGATCGGGCTAGTCTTCGGCAGCTTTCTGAACGTCTGCGCAAGCCGATGGCCTGCAGGTGAAAACATCATCCGACCGCGGTCCCACTGCCGTCACTGTGGCCACACTCTGGCCTGGTGGGAAAATGTGCCGGTTCTGAGCTGGCTCGCGCTGCGGGGACGCTGCCACCATTGTCGCGCCTGGATTGGCTGGCGCTATCCCGTGGTGGAACTGGCAGTTGGAGTGGCCTGGGGCGTCTCCGCCTGGCAGGCAATGAATGAATACCTTTCGCCCCAGGCGACTGCCCCCACCATCTTCGACGCAACGGCTTTCTGTGTCCTCAAGATGATCCTGTCCTGGTTGCTGATCTGTATCGCGGTCGTCGACGTCGAGCACCTTTGGTTGCCGGACTGGCTGACCCTGGGAGGAGCCGCTCTGGGTCTACCCCTGACTCTCGCGCGCTTTTCGGTCGAATGGTTCTGGGTTTCGTTTCCCCTGCATTGGAGCCTGGAGGGCAACAGTTGGGGAAACCGACGCACTCATCTCTTTGACACGGTGGTGGCGTGGGCCCTCGGTATCGTCGCCTTCCCCTTCCTCATATTTCTCATCCGATGGGTTTATTCCAATCTGCGCGGCCGCGAAGGCATCGGCCTTGGCGATATCAAGCTCATGATTCTGCTGGCGATATGGCTCGGCTGGTCGCGGACGCTGCTCGCCTATTTTCTCGGTATTGTGCTCGGCGCGGTGATTGCGCTGGTTGTGGTGATGCGTCCTTCGCTCCGAAACAGGACCGAGCATTGGGCTTTTACGAAGCTGCCACTGGGCGCATTCCTTTGCATTGGGGGAATCGTCAGCGCCCTGTGGGGTAGTCAGATCATCGCAGCCTATCTCGAAGTCTGCGGTTTCGGTTTCTAAAACATTTCCCCTTCAAGTCCAGACTTTGCGGATTCGATGGAAAACGGGGCTCGTTTGAGGGAACCGGCGCACGATTTTCGGCTTTGCCAGGCGGCAGAAAAGGAGTCGCGCTGCTCGGTCGTCATTGTATGAAATAGAACCGGCTGGCAAGGAGGCTCTCTCGCCCGACCGGCTACTGCTCGACTCGCGTACAGGAAGATCTTCCCGCGGGCCGGTCCTCCCTGGCAGCATCTGTCATTACTTTGCCGGTGTCTGGCCCTGCGCCGGACCCTGCGCATTCGCAATCTCGGGGCGTTGCAGAGCATTGCGCGCATCTTTGGAGCGGTGGGTGCCCGGATCGTACTCGATCACCTTCAGATAGTAGTTCCGGGCGGCTACATAATCACCCAGGTGCCGCTCACATTCCGCAAGTCCCCAAAAGACCTCCGGGTTTTGCGGATCAAGGACAAGCGCGGATTGAAAGCGCGACAACGCCCCCGCCCAATTTCCGGTCTGAAGATAAAACGTGCCCACGTTAACGTCGTCTTTTGCGGTTTCGCGAGGCGGGGGCGCCAGGACGTCATCCTGGCCTTTCTTTCGCCGTTTTGGCTCCGTATCGGGCAGTGGCGGCAGATCGCCGGTCGAACTGGAACTGTAGCCCTGTGAAGTGCTGCTGCCTGCCAAGCCGCCATCATCGGGGCTGCGTGCAGGGTCCGGATCGCCGGCAGGAAGCGGAATTGGCGCGTTGCCGTCCATGCCCGGTATACCGCCTGCAAGCGCCGATGGATTGGAAGGCATGACCGGAACCGCGCTGGTATCGGTCGGGAATGGATTGGCATTCGATTGCGGCTGCGAGCCAGACTGTTTCTGGCCGTCGCCCTGTTTCGCCTGGCTCTTCTGGGAATTTTCGTCAGCCTTATTCTGGCCCGCGCCGGAGGTGTCGTTCTGTGCGGGCGTCTGCGCATGGAATCGCGGAGCCGCGATCAGGCAGCCTGCCAAAACAAGCGCAATTTGAAAGCTTTGCTTCATCTCATTCCGCCCCTTCAATGGCAGGATTCGATCCGTACGGCATCTCCAGCTTCTTCGCTCACGCGGCAGAAACTCTTCACCGCAGGCATTTCTCGCGGAGCGATCCCGCTGCTACCGCAACGCGATCCCCTGCCGGGCGTGCTTCAATATAAAAAGCATCGCATATTTCTATGGGACTTATCATCCGATCTTCCGCTATCCACGCCGCCGGTTGTTATGCGACCGCTCCCATTCGCAAGGGCTCGCGCGTCATCGAGTACACGGGTCCTCGCATCAGCAAGGACAAGGCCGACGCCATCTACGAGCACTTGCCGATCACCTATCTCTTTGGACTCGGAGATGGCTCCGTCGTCATCGACGGCCACGGCATGGCCATGTTCATCAATCATAGTTGCGACGCCAACTGCGAAACCCGGGAAGAAGACGGCCGGGTATGGATCACGGCAATTCGCAACATCGCCGCCGGCGAAGAAATCACTTACGATTACTGCCTCTACGATGGAGATGGTGACCCGGCGATCTGCAACTGCGGCGCAAAGAAGTGCCGCGGAGCGATGTATTCGCCGGAGGAGATTCGCCGTCGCAAGGCCGCCGCGAAAAAGCATGCCACTGCCGGCGCGAACCGTTCCAACTCCAGCAAGCAAAAGAAGTTGTCCACGCGCGGTAAAAAGCAAGTGGCCGGAAAGCGACCGCTCCGCTGACGGAGAGTGCGACGCTCGCGCCGCCGATTGCCGCTGCCTTCTGATTGAGCGGCGGCGCTCACCGGCATCTCGCCCCCGGACGATACAATCTCCTAGGCAGGCTGTTCCATCGCGCCTGCCGCAAGGAGTGTTTCATACCAATGGGTTACCAGGTTCTGGCCCGCAAATATCGTCCTCAGCGCTTTGCCGACGTGGCCGGACAGGATCACGTAACCCATACGCTGTTGAATGCGCTCAACCAGAACCGCATCGCCCACGGCTACATCTTCTCCGGGCACCGCGGCATCGGCAAAACCACCATCGCGCGCATCCTGGCGATGGCCGTCAATTGCCGCACGGAAGTTGGTTCGCCCGCGCGCCCCACGCCCGAGCCCTGCGGCACATGCGACTCGTGCACTGAGATCCGCCAGGGCGGCGCCGTGGACGTGATCGAAATTGACGCCGCCACCAACCGCGGCATCGACGAGATTCGCGAACTGCGTGAAGCAGCGCGTTACTCGCCGGCACGGGATCGCTACAAAATCTACATCCTCGACGAAGCTCACCAGATCACCGACGCCGCCTTCAACGCGCTGCTCAAGACGCTGGAAGAGCCTCCGGCGCACATTATCTTCATGATGGCCACGACGCAGCCCGAGGACATTCCCCAGACCATCCGCTCGCGCTGCCAGCACTTCAGTTTTCACGCCGTCAAATTCGACGACATTCTCGCCCAGTTAAAGACCATCGCCGCGCAGGAGCAGGTGGAGGCCGAAGAGGGCGCGCTGGCGCTGCTCGCCGAAGCCGGCGACGGCTCGATGCGTGATGCGCTTTCCATCATGGACCAGGCCATTGCCTCCGCCCCCGTTGAGAACGGCAGGCCGGTCCTCTCCGCAGGGCAGATTCGCGATCTGATGGGCTCAGTGCCCAACACGGTCTTTGAGCACATCATGGAAGCCGTGGCCGCCGGGCAGAGCGCCGCGCTCATGGAGCAGTTGAATGTGCTTGTCAACGCCGGCCACAATCCGTCATCGCTGGCCCGGCAGCTTGTCCGCTACCTGCGCAACGCCCTCATGGCCAAGCTGGGTGGCGAGCACACGGAGTTGCTGCAAATCTCCGCCGACGAGCGCGCCCGCGCAGCACGAACCGCCATGCTGTACACCGAAGAGGAGATGACGCGAAATCTTCAAATCGTGCTGCGGACCTTCGATGACCTGAATTACCGGCAGGAGCAGCGCTTCCATCTCGAACTTGGCCTTCTCAAGCTCATCCACGCCCAGCGCCTGCTGCCGATTGAGGAACTGCTGAGCAGCGTAGCCGCCGGAAGCGGCGCGCGCAGCACCGCTGCTCCGGCAGCCCCGCGCGCCCCTGCGAGCGCTCCGCGCCACACCAGCACCGCCGCTCCCGTGGCGCCGCCAGCCTCCCCATCGATCTCGCCGTTTGCCTCCGCTGCGGAAAACCGCGGTTCGTCCGCTGGTCCCGGGCAAAGCGCTGCGCCAAGCCCGGCTGTACAACAGGAACGCTCATCTCCATCGCCGGTTCCGGTGGCGTCCCCTGAAGCATCTGGCAGCCCGGTGCGTGAAGCCACGCCGTTTCCCGCGGTCGGCTTCGCCTCAGCAACACCGCTCACGGAAGGCTCGCTGGCAAAGGCGCCTGAAGCTGCTCCCGGCCTTTCAGCCGCTCCCGATGCGGATTCGCTGCGCAACGCGG
Organism: Acidobacteriota bacterium; assembly: GCA_021846945.1. Taxonomy (GTDB): domain Bacteria; phylum Acidobacteriota; class Terriglobia; order Terriglobales; family Acidobacteriaceae; genus Telmatobacter. The sequence goes on from JAJZVZ010000092.1 coordinate 9,197, forward strand.
TTGTTTCCGCTCTGGCCAGCGCCGGGCATAGTTCCGCTTCGCAATTGCTGGGCTCCGGTGGGTGGACCCTCGATGGCTCAAGCCTGCGCATCGAGGTTGCCAATTTGAGCAAGAAAATGCTCGGCCTCACGGTGAACGCAGCGGCCGAGAAGATCATTCGCCAGGAGCTGCAACGCCTCGGCGCGCCGACTCGTTTCCTCGTGGTTCCGGGAGCTGGCACGGCATCCTCCGCGCAGGTCATCGCCGCGCCTCCGGCCGGCAGTATCCAACAGGAAGCGCTGGCTCATCCCCTCGTCCAACGCGCAAAAGAAATCTTCAAGGCTGAGGTCCGCAGTATCGTCGATCTCCGTCAAAAGTAATGGCATGCTTTGTCATAAGGAGAACCGCTCATGGTCAATCCCCTCAAAATCTCGGAGATGATTTCCCAGGCCAGCCAGATGCAGGAGGAAGTTCAACGCAAGCTGAGCGAAACCGTCGTGGAAGCATCCAGCGGCGGCGGCGCTGTGACCGCCACCATGAACGGCAAGAAGCAACTCCTCAAACTGCACATCGATCCTTCGGCGGTCGCCGGTCTCAGTGGTAGCCAGCCTGACGTGGAGATGCTCGAAGACCTGGTCGTTGCCGCCGTCAATGAAGCGGGCCGCAAAGCGGACGAGGCGCTGCAATCGAGCGTGCAGGGTATGCTTGGCGGACTGAAGATTCCGGGGCTGACCTAACGTCGCCGAAGGCCAGAGGCTCACGGAGGCAATCAAGTGGCACGCTACGCGGAGCCGATGGCACGGCTCATCGAAGAACTGAAGAAGCTGCCCGGCGTCGGGACCAAGAGCGCCCAGCGCTTCGCCTTTCACATCCTGCGCTCCAGCGACGAGGATGCGGCGGCGCTCGCCGAAGCCGTGCGCGGACTGAAGGCCAGCCTGCGGCTCTGCGCCATCTGCAACAACGTTACCGACATCGACCCGTGCGCTTACTGCGCCAATCCTGCGCGCAATCAGCGCCTGGTCTGTGTGGTCGAAGAGCCCACCAACATCGACACCGTAGAGCGCAGCCGCGGCTACCATGGCGTCTACCATGTGCTGCACGGCACGCTTTCACCGCTCCACGGCGTGGGGCCCGACCAGTTGCGCGCGAATACACTGCTGGCACGTGCCGAGCGAGGCGAGGTAGATGAAGTGATCCTGGCCACCAGCCCCACGCTCGAAGGCGAAGCCACCGCCAACTGGCTTGCCAACGCGCTGCGGGCATTTCCAGTGCGCGTCAGCCGCATCGCCACCGGAGTTCCGGCCGGCAGCGACATCGAATACGCCGACGAAGTAACAATGGCGCGCGCGCTCGAAGGCCGCCGCGAACTCTGACGGCAATGGTATAAGGGAAACCGCTCTAATCATGCGCCGGTGGCGGAGGCGGAGCTGTCGAGGGCGGCGTCGGCTTGCCCGTCACCGTCTGCGGCTCCATCAGTTCCACGCGCGTTCCGTCCGGATCGAAGAGGTTCACCTGACGCTTCCGGTTCACTCCGACGTGCATCTCCAGCGGCTTGGCCCACGTCAGATAAGTCTTGTAGGCGGGACGCGACTCCAGAATGCTCATGGCCTTGCGCACGTCAGGAACCTCCAGCGAGGTGTGATTCGACGAGCCGTAGCTTTTGGGAAGCTTGCTGTAAAGCATCAGCTCGATGTAATCGGTCCCATCGGGCACGCGCAGATTGATCCAGCTCAGCACCTTCGGATTGCCGCCTCCGCGCCAGGTTTCCTTGAATCCGAGCACGTTTTCATAGAAGGCCATCGACTTGGCCGCATTTCCCACCAGGAATCCGACGTGATAAATGTGATGCGAGATGCGCGTCGCCGGCATGAACTTGCCCGCCGCCTGTGCCTCCCGTCCCGTGGGCAGGCTCTGCACAAACTCCACCAGCGTACCGTCGGGATCCCTGATCTCAAAGGCATAGTCGCCCGTCCGTGTTTTGCTACCATTCCCCGGCTTCACGTTGTAGCCCTTGGAGCGGAGATAGGCTCGCATCTGCTCGATGTTGTCCACGCTGAAGCAGATGTGGCTCATCATATTCGGCGGCGCGGGCGGAGGATCAGTGAATAGCTCGACATGCTGATGGTCGTTGATCTTGATGAAGGCGATGCGAACCTGGTTTGTCCCCGGCTTCTTAAGGTCATACGACTCGTCAAAGCCAAGCAGATCGTGCCAGAAAATCATGGCCCTGGGAAGGTCCGACACAAAGTAGCCCACATGCGAAATGCCCGTAATCTTCGGGCGCTGCGGAGCTGCATTCTGAGCGTTGGCAAGTGACGCGGCGGCCAGCAGCATTGCTGCCGCGCAAAGCATGGCAATGTGGCAGAAACGGCGAGTAAGCATTACACGCACGGCGGGTCCCTTTCTAATTCCGGATTTCAGCCAGCAGCTTCTCGATCTCCGCTTTTTCTTCCGCAGTAATCGAAAGCAAGGGAGAGCGGGGGCGGCCGCCATAATAACCGTTGAAGTCGCAGGCGTATTTTACGCCTCGGATTCCCAGTCCGCCAACGGTGCGCTGACCTGTCGTGGCAATGCGCTCCTGTTTCTCCCTGGCAAGTTTCAGATCGTGATCCTTCCAGGCAAGGTAAACCTCCTGGCAGGCCTGCGGAGCGCATGCCGCAAAGGCCAGGACGGCGCCTGAAGCGCCTGCCTCAAGCGCATCAAAGACGCCTCCAACCGAACCCGTGAGTACCTGGAAACCTACTTCTCTGGTGCGCGTTTTGATGGGCGTCACCGGAGGCGCTCCGGCCACGGCCACGCCGCCCGCCAGATCGCCCGCGGGCACAAAGCTTGCCGCCGCCTCAGCCTTCGGAGCCAGCATGCGGCCGGTCACCGCCTCAAAGACCGGCGTCACCGTCACCGTGCGCCGGGGAGCATTGCTGGTGGCGGCTATGGTGCCGCGAATCCGCTCCATGCTGCCGCTCGAATCCTTGATCCCGATGATGTTCGGGTGCTGCGCCAGCTCGCCGATTACTTCCACCGGAATCTGGTAGGGCACAAACCGCGGGATGTTGTAGAGCAGAACGGGCAGCGGCGAGCGGTCCGCTACGCTGCGGAAATAATGCAGCACTCCTGCGTCGCCCATCTGGCTCACGTAGTAGCTCGGCGTCCTGACCAGCACCGCGTCGTAGCGGAACTCCGCGGCAGCCGCGGCCAGTTCCACCGTTGCCTTCACGCTCTCGCGGCCGACGCCGGCAATCAGCACCTTTTCGGGTGCGGTGGCATTCGCCGCTACCCGCAACACCTCGCGTGTCTCGGCGTCGTCAAGCATGTTTCCCTCGCCGGTTGAACCCAGCACTACCATTCCCGCCAGTAAACTGCGCGAGTAGCGGGCCATATTCGCTTCAATCTTGCGAAAATACACGCGCTCGTCCGGGTAAAACGGCGTGGTTGTAGCAGCAAAAATACCTTCGATGAGCATGGGATTCATTGTAGAACCTGAGGCGCTCGAAAGAATCGCTTCCCTGCTCCGCGGCTATGGAATTGAGGGTTCCCATCTTCCCGACGGCGGCAACTGCCTTATCGGCCTCCGCAGAAAAGGCGCCCGGTTCTCAGGCGCCCTTCTCAGCATGCAGTTGTTGTAGCGCATACACCGTGGTGCGGTGGCGCTGCATGGCGGCGATGCCTTCAGCCGCAGCCTGCGCGGCGGCAATGGTGGTGATCGTGGGAATACGCGCCGTTACCGCAGCCCGCCGAATGGCCTTCTCGTCGAAGAAGGTGTCCTGCCCGCGCGGCGTGTTCACCACCAACTGGATGCGTTCGCCTTTGATCAGGTCTACCACATTCGGCCGTCCCTCTTTCACCTTGAAGACGCGCTCTACGCTCAGGCCGGCGCGCTCCAGCGCATTGGCCGTGCCCTCGGTAGCCACAATCTTGAAGCCCAAATGTACATACCGCCGCGCCAGATCGACAACCGCGGTCTTATCGTGGTCGGTGACGCTGAAAAAGACCGTGCCCTTGGTAGGCAGCAACTGTCCCGCCGAGAGCTGCGCCTTGGCGAAAGCCTCGCCAAAGTTGGCCGCCACGCCCATCACCTCGCCGGTCGACTTCATCTCCGGCCCCAGCACCGTGTCAACGCCTGCGAACTTCGACCACGGGAAGACCGGAGACTTCACGTAGTAGTGCGCGCCTGTTTCCAGATCGTTGCCTGAGGCAAGCTGCTCCGGAAGCAGTTCGCGCAGTTTGCGCCCGGTCATCAGCCTCGCAGCCACCTTCGCGAGCGGGATGCCTGTTGCCTTCGAGACATACGGCACGGTACGCGAGGCGCGCGGGTTCACTTCAATCACGTAAACGCAGTCACGTCCCTGCCCGTCGCGCTGGATGGCGAACTGCAGGTTGACCAGTCCCACCACCTTGAGCGCCAGCGCCAGCTTGCGCGTATAAGTGCGCAGCGTATCCATGGTCTCTTTGCGAATATCCACGGCGGGCAGCACGCAGGAGGAGTCGCCGGAGTGGATGCCGGCTTCTTCAATGTGCTGCATGATGCCGGCAATGATCACGTCTTCGGAATCGCAGAGCGCATCGATGTCCACCTCGACCGCATCCTCAAGGAAGTGGTCGACCAGCACCGGCCGCTCCTGAGAGTATTCGACGGCCTCGCGCATGTAGCGCGTCACCGCATCGGCGTCATACGCAATCACCATGGCCCGGCCGCCGAGCACGTAGCTGGGCCGGACAAGCACCGGGTAGCCGATCCGCTCGGCCACGGCCAGCGCCTCTTCCACGCTTGTTGCCGTGCCGCCGCTGGGTTGCGGGATTCCCAGCTCTTCGAGCAGCTTCCCAAAGCGCTTGCGGTCCTCGGCCAGGTCGATCGACTCCGGCGAAGTGCCGATGATAGGCACCCCGGCCGCGCGCAACCGCTGCGCCAGGTTCAGCGGCGTCTGCCCGCCGAACTGCACAATCATTCCCATCTCCGCGCCTGATTGCGCTTCGTGGTTGTACACGGCAAGCACGTCTTCGAGCGTCAATGGCTCGAAGTAGAGCCGGTCGCTGGTGTCGTAATCGGTGGAGACGGTCTCGGGATTGCAGTTGACCATAATGGTCTCGTAGCCGTCGTCCTTCAACGCAAAGGCTGCGTGACAGCAGCAGTAGTCAAACTCGATGCCCTGCCCGATGCGGTTCGGCCCGGAGCCCAGAATGATGATCTTCCGCTTCGTTGTCGGTGGCGCCTCGTCCTCTTCGTCGTAGGTGGAGTAGAGATAGGGCGTCATCGACTCAAACTCCGCCGCGCAGGTATCCACCAGCTTGAAGACAGGCTTGATTCCCTTCGCCTCGCGCAGTTCCCTCACCCGCGCGATCCCCGCGTGGCCTTCGAGCTTCCATTCCGTGGCAATGCGCTCATCGCTCAGCCCGAATCGCTTCAGGCGGCGCAGATGCTCGGCGCTGATTTGGTCCGGAGTCGTTTGCGAAATACCAGACTGCGCGATGGTCACTTCACGCAACTGATGCAGGAACCACGGATCCATACCGGTAAGCCGGGCCACTTCGCGCACGCTCATGCCACGTTCAAAGGCAAAGCGGATATAACCCAACCGCTCAGGCCGCGGCGTCACCAGCATTTGCGTGAGGCGGCGCGGCTCCAGTACTTCGGCGCCAGTCTTCCTGCCGGTTTCCAGCGCCCGCCATGCCTTCATCAGCGCTTCCTTGAAGGTACGGCCCATGGCCATCACCTCGCCCACCGACTTCATCTGCGGGCCGAGTATGTCGTCGGCGCCGGGAAACTTCTCGAACTGCCACTTGGGAATCTTGACGACTACGTAGTCGATGGTCGGCTCAAAGCAGGCCGGCGTCTTGCGCGTAATGTCATTGGGAATCTCGTCGAGTGTGTAGCCGACCGCCAGCTTGGCTGCAATCTTAGCGATCGGGAATCCGGTCGCCTTCGATGCCAGCGCTGATGAGCGCGAAACGCGCGGGTTCATCTCAATCACGATCATGCGTCCGTCTACGGGATTCACGGCAAACTGCACGTTCGATCCGCCCGTCTCGACGCCGATCTCGCGCATCACGGCGATAGCTGCATCGCGCATCTTCTGGTACTCGCGATCAGTAAGCGTCTGCGAGGGGGCTACTGTGATCGAGTCACCCGTATGCACGCCCATGGGGTCGAAGTTCTCAATCGAGCAGATGATGATGACGTTGTCCGCCAGGTCGCGCATCACCTCCAGCTCAAACTCCTTCCAGCCCAGCACGCTCTCTTCGATCAGGCACTCGTGCACCGGCGAAAGGTCCAGCCCGCGCGACAGAATCTCCATCAGCTCTTCGCGGTTGTAGGCCACGCCGCCGCCAGTGCCGCCCAGCGTAAAGCTCGGCCGGATCAGCACCGGGAAACCAATCTTGCCGGCAAAATCCATGCCGTCCCGCAGGTTGTTCACCAGCGCCGACCGCGCCACGTCCAGCCCGATGCGGATCATCGCATCCTTGAACAGCAGACGGTCTTCGGCCTTCTTGATGGCTTCCAGCTTGGCGCCGATCAGTTCGATGTCGTACCGCTCCAGAATCCCCGCATCGGACAGATCGACGGCCAGATTCAGCGCTGTCTGCCCACCCACCGTAGGCAACAGAGCGAACTTTCCCTTGCTGCCCTCCGCGGCGAGCCGTTCAGCTTCAATGCGGATGATCTCCTCAACGTAGTCGCGAGTGAGCGGCTCGATATAGGTGCGGTCTGCCAGCTCGGGATCGGTCATGATGGTGGCCGGATTCGAGTTCACCAGCACCACCTCATAACCCTCCTGCTTGAGCGCCTTGCAGGCCTGTGTCCCCGAATAGTCAAATTCGGCGGATTGACCAATCACAATCGGCCCGGAGCCGATCACAAGAATTTTCTGAATGTCATTTCTGCGTGGCATCTTCTTCTTGTCTGTTCCCTATTTATCGAAAGTATTGTGATTTCCGTCGAAAGTTCAAATCTTTCTGCATTGCAAGGACATGACTTCGGCTGTACTGTCGTGTACACCGCTCTCTTGAAGGGGCACAATTTCCACCGTGCTGCTCATTGCAGCACCGTTTTGAAAGGGCACGACCTTAGTCGTGCCCTTTCAAAACCGTCTTGCCAAGCCCGCTCTCGCGCCGGCTTATGGCAAAATCCATGCTCCAAAAAACAGCGGAGCCATCGCCCCGCTGTCGTCGTTAAAAAAAATGGTGCCTCCCGAAGATTCCAATTCATCCCTTCCACTCCTCCATCATCTTGCGGAAGTCGCTGAAGAGGTAGTGCGAGTCGTGCGGCCCGGGAGCCGCCTCCGGATGGTATTGCACGCTGAACAGCGGCAGCGTCTTATGGCGCAGCCCTTCCAATGTCTGGTCGTTCAGGTCCACGTGGGTCAACTCTACGTCGCTCGTGTTGATCGAATCGGGATCGACGGCAAAGTTGTGGTTGTGCGCCGTGATTTCCACCTTACCCGTAGCATTGTTGCGCACCGGGTGGTTGCCGCCATGATGGCCGAACTTGAGCTTATACGTGCGCCCGCCCAGTGCCAGGCCGGTAAGCTGGTGCCCCAGGCAGATTCCAAAGATCGGTATCCGGCCCATCATGTTCTGGATCGCCTTTACCGCGTAGTCGACCGGCTCCGGATCGCCCGGGCCGTTGGACAGGAACACGCCATCCGGCTTCAGTGCCAGCGCGTCTTCCGCCGACGTCTCCGCCGGAACCACCGTCACGCAGCAGCCTTCGCGCGTCAACATCCTTAGAATGTTCTGCTTAATCCCAAAATCATAAGCCACTACATGAAGGCACTTACGTGCTTCCGCGCCTTGGGCAAGCGTCTCCGATGGCAAGAGCGGGTCGCCCGATTGATTCCGGCTGTCGGCGGAGTCAAAGGTATAGAACGACTTGGTCGAAACTACGCGCGCCAAGTCCGTTCCCTCCATCCTCCGGAGCTTACGGGCTCTCTCCACAAGAACTTCGGGATCTGAAACCGTGGTCGAAATCACGCCGCGCATCACACCCTTTGTCCGCAGATGCCGGACCAGCGCGCGCGTATCGATCTCAGCCAGCACCGGAACCTTGTAGCGCTCCATGTACT
>JAJZVZ010000093.1 GCA_021846945.1 Acidobacteriota bacterium
CCCAAGTGGAGCGACAAGCCCCTGCTCAAAAGCTGGGAGAAAGAGAAACCACCGCTCGGCTGGCCACGCACCACTGATTCGCTCTGCCCCAAGTGCGTCCCCGAGATCCGCAAGCAAGTCCTCGACGGCAAGCTTCCCCACGAAATCCTTCTGAATGAGAAAGTTGGCGAAATCAAGGCCCAGATCATCGAGCGCGACGGCAAGATCCTGATGGTCAAGGACTGCCCCAAGCACGGCCACTTCGAGGACGTGATGTCCATCGATCCGGCCTTCTTCAAACACCTTGAAGAGAGCTTCCCCGGCCGCGATATCCGCGCCCACGGCGCCGGCGACCAGAAACTGCACCGCCATGGCACCTCGACCGTGACCCACGGCCGCGGCTCGGTGCTGACCATTGACCTGACCAACCGCTGCAACATGATGTGCGACCCCTGCTTCATGGACGCCAACCAGGTCGGCTTCGTCCACGAGCTCACCTGGGCTGAAATCAAGCAGATGCTCGACAATGCCATCACCGTCAAGCCCAAGCGGCAGATGAGCGTGCAGTTCTCCGGCGGCGAACCGACGCTTTCGCCGTACTTCCTCGACGCCATTGCCTACTCCCGCAAGGTGGGCTACAACTCGGTCCAGGCCGCTTCCAACGGAATCGAATTCGCCAAGAGCAAGGAACTCTGCCGCGCCGCTGCCGAGGCGGGTCTGCGCTATGTCTACCTCCAGTTCGACGGCATCGGCAACGCCGCCAACTCGCACCGTAAGGTGGGCAACCTCTTTGACGTCAAGCTCCAGGCCATCAACAACCTGCACGAAGCCGGCGTCGAGATCGTCCCGGTGACGACCATCGTCAACGGCATCAACAACGAGCAGGTGGGCCGCATCATCCAGTTCGCCCTGGATAACCCCAGGAAGATCAGCTTCCTGAGCTTCCAGCCGGTCAGCTTCACCGGCCGCGACGAAGAGATCACCGACGAGCGCCGCATGGCCCAGCGCTACACCCTGAGCCACATGGCTCATGACATTAAGAAGCAATGCGGCTTCGGCGAGCCCGAGCGCGACTGGTTCCCCATCAGCTTCATGAGCACCTTCAGCGACTGGGCCGACATGATCCACGGGCCCAACGCGGAGTGGGGTCAGCTCTCCTGCGGATGCCACCCGAACTGCGGCATTGGCATGGCCATGATGATCGACAAGGAGACCAAGGAAGCCGCGCCCGTTACGGCGTTCCTGCACATGGACCAGGTGGCCAAGGATCTTGCCAAGATCAACGACGCAGCCCGGGGCAAGTGGCTTTCGGTAATCGGCTTCGGATTGGCGCTCCTGCGCAACTACGATCCCTTCCAGTCGCCCACCCACTTCAAGATCACTGACATGCTCAAGAAGATGGACAAGACCTTCAACGCCACCGGGCGCAACTACGGCAGCGTGAAGGGCGACCGGACCATGGAAGACATCCAGAAGCGGCGCGCGGATCGCTGGAACTTCCTGTTCATCGCCGGCATGTGGTTCCAGGATCTGTTCAACTACGATTTCCGCCGGACCGAGCAGTGCATCATCCCCTATGCCACGCAGGAAGGCGAGATCAGCTTCTGCGCGTACAACACCGGCATCGGCTGGCGCAACATCATCGAGAAGATGCACATGACCGCCACGCTCACGAAGTGGTACGAGGAGCACGGGCGGCATGAGATCTTTGCTGGCGGCAAGAAAGTGGGCATGACCCAAGTGGGCCACGACCTGAATCTCAACATGGAGCATGTGAACGCCGAAGCCAATCACACGCTCGACCAACTGGGCATCGCCAAGAACGCTCGCGAAGAGAAGTTGCGGGCGCGCGACAGCAAGGCTGTTGAAGCCAAGCTGAAGCAGGATGCGGAGAATGCCCACATGGCCAAGCTCTATCGTGAGCACGTGCTGGGCGAGAAGCCGATTGAGGGCATGGTTCGGCTGGACGCTATTAAGCCGGCTTCAAATAACGCCGCGATGCCGATCAACCGCAACCGGGAGCAGGAAGCCGAGCCGGTGGCCGGAGACTGATCCCCAGCCTTGCTTCACTCTACAAAAGGCCGTCCGCTGCAGCGGGCGGCCTTTTTGCATCCCCACCTCCGACCGCAGAGCGCTGTGCCGTGATAATTGGCAATTCCTATTCGTTTTACTTCACTGACTCTCTATCTTTCAGGCTCGCTGGCGAGGAGCCGAGGCGGCCAAGTTCTTGCCCAGTCACTGATTACAGGAGCGGCCCGGCCAGTTGCACAGTATCCCAGACAACCCTCGGTGCCATGTCCTCATAATCGTGACGGTACACATTCCCAGCGCCCGCAATGTTCTTCCGCGGAATTGAGGCCTGGCACTCCTTCAACTCGTCAGGAAGACGGCGAAGATCGTGCGCTCGTCCGTCTGGAAGGCCTCAAAGTCGAGTTCCGCAACAAGCAATCAACTGATGGCAAGATGGATAGGGCGCTCGATATCGCGTAAAGCCGTCGTCGCGTCAGAACGCATAAATAGCGTCGGATGCGACAGCAAGTCGAAGAGTCTGGGCTTTAGCGCGTCGCGATTGACGACATCGACGGGCCCCTCGATCAAGCCACCGATGTAGTCCTTTAGTCCCACGTAGTCGAAAACGGTGATCCTGGTAAAGGGAGCGAATTCAATCAGGATATCCGTGTCGCCTTCGAGTCTTTGTTCGCCCCCCTCGCGCGGGATCCATACAAGGCCGCATGAGCCACACCCTGTGCGCGCAAAGCGGCTTCGTTTTCCCGCAATCGGGTTAGAATCTCTTCGCGATTCAAAACACTGTCCCTTTCTTTTAAGATGCGCCACATCCTAACCTAGCCAAAGGACGAGGAAACTCTCATGCGCGCGCGCCGCGTCGAGCAGATCGGACTCCGGAAATTGCGGGGGCAATCACAAACCGCGGCCGGTCTACGTATAATGAGAGCAACGAATTCATCTATCCGAAGGAGTTTCTCGATGCCGGCCTACGAATACAAGTGTGAAGCCTGCGGCGGCCGCTTTGAGCAGCGGCAGAAGATGTCTGATCCGGAGGTTGAGTCGTGCCCGAAGTGCGGCGGCCACGTAAAACGGCTGATCAGCGGCGGAGCCGGCATCATCTCCAGGGATGGCGGAAGCTACAGCGCTGGAGCCGCGTGCGAAACCGGCGGCTGCTGTGCGCCGGATATGGGGTGCGCCGGCGGCATGTGTGGCTACGGAAATTAGAGCGTCCGGCCGCTTGATTCGGTGGGACCCGGTACAGCGCGTCATCGTTCAGAGCGGAAAAATCCGTATGCAGAATGTCGGTCAGCGCGGTGTTCCGGATCCAATGCGGCATGGCATGTTCGGACGAGGGAAAGATCAAACGATTCAGGGTCATGATCTGGCTCAGCAGGTCGCGTACCTACCCGAGGATTGCTGCCGAATCAAACCCAGCTAACCCCTATTTGCATTGGGCGGTTGTTCTCCCGAAATCCCGCAATTCGCCGCCGATCCTGCTGAGTGCATTGAGTCGTCCCAGGAGCCGATATATCGAACAGCCGCTGAGGTGCGCAGCGGCAGTCAGTCCTCTCGCATTGCAGATCGACGCCGCTGAAAATCTTGGTGCATGCCGAGTGCCCCAGGCACGAATACAGACCAGACTCTCAATCGAGATCACCGCTGCAAAAACAGCCGTCATCACCCATCTGCACGCAATCCCGGACCCATGTTTACCGGCGCGCTCTGGAAATATCGGTGCCGGCGCGGACTGCAGCTGTCACTCGTCCGGCATCTGCCATCATCACGAGACTCGAGATACTCTTCATCCTCTCTGATCAAAGGATCAGTTGGACGCTTGACGTTACAAATCCGGTTCCGATGCGAGAAAAGCGCCGGCCAGTCCTGCAATCGGCGCTTCTTTTCCTTGTCTTCGAGCGCCTATGGAAGTGGGCTGATAACAAACAACTCGTTCAGCATCTGAACCGCGCCCAGGCGCAGCTCACTCACTGTCGCAAAATGGGCATTTTCCAGTTTCCGCCCTATTCCATTGAGTGGAATATTGCCGCTCCCTTTCCCCCCCAGAAAATGCGTTGCTGCTTTCGGAGTCATGCGGTTCCTTCCGCCTGTATCAAGCAAAAATGGAACAGCAGTGCGCCCGTTCATTGAGACATGGATGAGAATGTGACCGTCGACGACAGTAAAGGGAACGGTCACAGAACTCAGCCTACCCAGTCGCTGCGCGTCTTTGATCGCAGAAGGCGGAGCAGTGAATGCCGCTTGATTGACAGTAGATGAAAACCGCATCTTCTTGACCCGCTCGATGATCTTCTGGCTTCTATGGCAATCCAACTGCTGGTCGACTCCGACTCACGACGGCAATGCAGTTTCAACGCGGCGGATGGGATGGCAAGTGCTCGATGAAAATGAACATGCCGCCGATTAACAGTGTGCGAAGCTTGCCAATGCGGTTTTGTTAGGGATGGTCAGCGTGGATCCGTGAAATGTTACCAGGCGGCGATTCTTGAAGGTGCTCAGCGTTCTTGTCACTGTTTCGCGGGATGTGCCGATGAATTCGCCGATCTCTTCATGGGTAAGCGCAAAACGGAAGCGGGTTCCGGCTTCCGTTATCTGGCCAGTCTCGCTCCAATCGAGAAGCAGCCGGGCCAGTCTCTCCGGCGCAGAGGAAGATAGACAGACGGTGCGCAACTGCTCGCAGGCCATGCTGTATTGGCGGACAAGCTGCCCTATGAGCATCTGATGAACATCGGGATGCTGCGCAAGATAGGCGAGGAACTCACGCCGGCCAATGTGAGCAATCTTCGACGGATGAAGCGTTTCGGCCGTCATTTCATAAGGATTCCCTGAGAGAGCGGAAGAGAGCCCAAGGATCTCGCCCTCACGCGCAATGCACAGACTGAGCCGTCTTCCATCGCTCGAGCTCATCGAGAGCTTGACTTCCCCCTGAACGACAAAAAGAATACTCTCTGACGAATCCTTTTCAGAAAAGAGAACGGCGCCGGGAGGGTAGGCCAGTGAGTGTCCTATCGATACGAGATCGCTCAACGTCTCGGGCGACGTCTGGGTCGAGAACACTCCTGCCCGTTGGATCAGGTTCCTGCAACTGTTCCCTGCATTACGAGTTACTTCCATTTTCGTCCCCCTCGTCAATACCATTTGCTTTGCTGCTCCGGATTTCCCCGGCAAGATACTCGGACCACGGCGTACTGGTGATAAGTCCTGCACGGGTCTGAAAGTAGATATCTCCCAGCACCTCCCTGCCTCCGCCGTCCGCATAAGTCACATTGCGCAAGTCGAGCCATAACTTCCGTGAAGAGATGCGCGGGGCCATTTCCACCCAGACGCGGCTCAGTTCCGCCACCCATGGCCCCGCGACTCGCCCCTCCAGGGTAATTACGATCTTTTGCTTATCTTCCTGCGTGGTGATTCTTAACGTATGCTGGCCCGCCCTGCGCCATGCCTTCCTTAATGCACGCATCGCGCCAAACTTGCATGCGCGAAGACGAACTGTTGATCTTTATTGACGGGAAAGAAGTTAGATGCGAACACGCGCAAGGAGACAACGACGCCGAACGATGTGGTGACGAAGTGACGATGACGAAATGCCGCCACCGAGACTAGATATAGTCACTTCTTCCGATGCCGAGCTTTTTCAATTTGGAGTTGAGGGTGGTCCGCTTGAGTCCGAGACGGGCTGCCGCGCCGTCTTCGCCACCGATCTGGCCCGCGCATTCCCGCAGCACGCGAAGGATGTGTTCCCGCTCGGCGGCGTGGAGCGTGGAGCCCTCGATCGCCGTGGCGACTTTCTCCGCAGTGGTCTCCAACTCTGCCAGCGGGACATAGAGCGTCGTGCCGCGAGTCAGGATAACCGCCCGCTCCAGAAAATTTTCGAGCTCGCGGATGTTGCCGGGCCACGGCCAGCGCGTGAGCGCTTCCATGGTTTCTTTCGGGATGCTCTGAATGGCTTTGCCCATGCGGCGGCTATGCCTGTCCACGAAATGACGGACCAGCACGGGGATATCTCCGGCGCGCTCGCGCAGCGGCGGAGAGAAGATAGGAAAGACCTTGAGCCTGTAATAAAGGTCACTGCGGAACTGCTTTTCAGAGACCATGTTTGCCAGATCACGGTTGGTGGCGGCAATCAGGCGCACATGCACCGAAATGGGCCGGTTGCCGCCAATCCGTTCGATCTCGCGCTCCTGCAATGCCCGCAGCAGCTTTGGCTGCAGCTCAAGCGGCAATTCGCCGATCTCGTCCAGAAAGAGGGTGCCTTCGTGGGCCAGCTCAAGGCGGCCGACTTTACGCGCGATGGCTCCGGTAAAAGCGCCTTTTTCGTGACCAAACAATTCACTTTCGAGCAGCCCCGCCGGAATCGCCGCGCAATTGAGCTTGACGAACGTTCTTTCACTACGGGGACTGAGGCGATGAATGGCCCGCGCCAGAAGCTCCTTGCCGGTCCCTGTCTCACCCTGGATGAGCACGGTCGCATCGGTGGGCGCCACCGTCTCAATCTGCTTGAGGACCTGACGCAAGCCGGCACTTTCGCCCACAATGTCCTCAAAACGATTGTCGAGATTGATCTCTTCTTCAAGGTACTGTTTTTCCTGGCTGAGACGGTCGCGCAACTCGGCGATCTGCTGAAACGCCATGGCATGATTCACAGCCATCGCCACCTGGCCGGCGGCCTGGGTAAGCATGGCTGCCTCGCGCTGGCTGAATGCAGCCTCACGCCGGCTGGCCACCATCAAGGTTCCAATGGCGTCGCCACGGTAGACAAGCGGAACCCAGCACGCCGATTTCATCCCCAGACTCGTCAGGTGTTGGACGGATTCCGCGGCAAAGTTCATGCCGGGCATCTGCTCGAGCACCAGCGGCTCACGAGTACGAAACGCCTTCCCTGCCGGAGAGGCATCCCGCGGTAGCCGCAAATCGCCGCGCCGAGCGTAATCCTCCGCAGCTTCCAGAAACTGAACCATCAACTCGCCCGTTCTGAAGTCAAACAAGCCAAGCGTCGCGCAATCGTGCGGCAAAATCTCGCGAAGGCTGGCCGAGATCGCGTCCAGAAGCTTGCGCACATCCATATTGGCCAGCAGCGCGCTGCTTAATTGCAAGAGCACTGCTTCCTCGGCGCGCTTGCGGTCCGTAAAGTCGCGGGTTACCTTGGCATAGCCGGTCACCTCGCCCGCGGTGTTGCGGATCGCGGTGACGACGACGTTCGCCCAGAAGCGCGAGCCGTCTTTGCGGACCCGCCAGCCTTCTTCCTCGACGCGCCCGCGCTCCGCAGCCAGCCGTAAAAGCTCGCGCGGTCTGCCGCGGTCCACATCCTCTTCTGTAAAGAAGCGCGAGAAATGGAGACCGAGAACCGCGTCGGCAGCGTAACCCTTGATGAGTTCTGCGCCGGGGTTCCATGTCATGATGCAGCCTTCGCGATCAAGCAGATAGATCCCGTAATCCCGGATGCTTTCAATGATCGACCGCAACTGCTGGTCGCTCAGGCGCAGCGCCTCCTGCGCATTGCGCTGCTCGGTCATGTCGCGCACAAAGCTCAGCACGATGGGGCCAATGGGCGTCTCCAGCGGCTTGAGCATGATGTCTACGGGAAACTCGGTTCCGTCCTTGCGTAGCGCGAACAAGTTCAGCGCGGCACCCATCTGGCGCTCTCTGGGATGAGCGCTATAGTTCTCGCGGTGGCTGGGATGGTGGTCCCGGAAGCGGCGGGGAATCAGATTCTCAACGGGCTGGCCGAACAGCTCGACCTGTGAATGCCCAAAAAGCGCGGCAGCGCGCGGGTTCGCGCCACGGATCACACCTTCAGCATCCGTGATCAATATCGCGTCAGGAGAAATATCGAAGAGATTCTCCAGCGCGGAGTGAACGAACTGGGCCCGGCCGTGCTCAGCCGCAGCCGCTGCGTCCTCTTCCGGGGAATCGAACGGGCGCATGGCAGACTCCAACCTAAGCTGAAATGAAAGATAGCCCTTCCAGCGGTCATGCGCAAGAGTACGTATAGAAGAGGGAAATTACAAGAGCCGCCCGCAACCTGGACGAATGCTTCGGCGGAAAGAGTGCTCCACCCGAGTGGTGAACCGCGGCATCACCTTCACACGCCCACCGGGAAGGGCTTCGGGCTGGCCTCTTCATTGCTGGAGACCGCGCCTCCACGCCAGCGCTCAAAGCGGCCCTGCAGCAGACTCATCAGGCCGGTGTACCAGAAGCCGACGACGAAGAGAATGAGGAATGGCGCCGTAAAGTAATTATGGTTCGAGAAGGTATACAGAATCGCAGCCATAAAGTAGCAGCCGAGAAGCAATTCGATCCACGGCGCCAGCTTCAGCCGCTTACGGTATTTGGCAGCCTGCGACTTTTCGCCCTTCTGCGCCACACGGTACTTGGGCGTACGCACAAAGGCGCTCTTGATACCGAAAAGGGCTTCCATGACGGCCTTGGTATTCGTCACCGTAAGCCCGATTCCAATCGCCATCAGCAAAGGCAGGTAGAAAAACGATTTCATCCAGCCCTTGGGAAAGAGAATGCGCTCGCTCTCCACGTAAAACACCGCGATGGAAAAGGTGGAGGCTGTAAACAGCGGAAAGTCGATGAGCAGCATCTGGAACCAGCCCTGATAGAAGCGGCAGATCATGGCGGGAATCAGCAACGCCGACATGATGACCATCAGCGGATAGCTAAAGTTGGCAGTCAAGTGGTAGACGGCCTCGATCTTGTTGCGCCGCGGGGTATTGGACCGGAAGACCATGGGCAGGACTTTAAGGCTCGTTTGAATCAGCCCTTTGGCCCAGCGCGCCTGTTGCGTCTTGAAGGCGGTCATTTCGATAGGCAGTTCGGCCGGACACTCCACCTCAGGCAGATACTTGAACCGCCAGCCGGCCATCTGCGAGCGGTAGCTCAGGTCGGTGTCCTCGGTCAGGGTGTCGTGCTGCCACCCGCCGCCGTCAACGATGGCCTGGCGCCGCCACATGCCGGCCGTACCGTTGAAATTGAAGAATTCTCCCGAGCGGACGCGTGCGCCATGCTCCAGCACAAAATGGCCGTCCAGCAGGATCGCCTCAACCTGAGTCAGCATGCTGTAGTCGCGATTCAGGTGGGTCCATCGCGTCTGCACCATGCCCACGTCCGGTTCGGCGAAGTGGTGGATGACCTTCATCAACCAATCTGCCGGCGGCACGAAATCGGCGTCAAAAATCGCCACAAATTCGCCCTTGGCCACCTTCAGCCCTGCATCCAGCGCGCCAGCCTTGAATCCATGCCGGTTGGTCCGGTGAATGTACTCAATCGGGTGACCGAGCGCCGCGTAGCGCGCCACGATATCCTGGGCCACTTCTTCGGTTTCGTCGGTCGAGTCGTCCAGTACCTGAATCTCCAGCCGGTCGCGCGGATACGCCATGGCGCAAACCGCTTCAATAAGCCGGTCGATGACAAACTGCTCATTAAACATCGGTAGTTGCACCGTCACGCGCGGAAGCTCCGCGAAATGACGGGGCGGATCGGGGTTGTAGTTCTTGCGGTACTTATAGTACTGGTAACACATCGTGTACCGATGCACGCCGTAGACCGAGAGCAGAATCATCACTGCGAAATAGGGAATCAGCAGCGCCGCGTCGAAGAGATTCCAGTGGTAAAGCCCCTTGAAGGTCCGATCAGTTTCCTGCAGGCTTCTCAGGTAGTGGTGCAGTCCGTTTTGCGAAACCAGGCTCGCAAGCTCCACTGCACGCGGCTGCAGCTCGCGGAGCAAGCCGGCTACTGGACTCAAGCTGGTCACAATCTCGGCGATCAGGGCAGACCCTCCACGGTGGGAATACCAAAATTGTACGCGAAATAATCAGGAACAGCGGAGACGGAGAACAACCTGCAACTCGCTGAAAGCCCTGGTTTCCCCTCACCCAGAAAACCTAAATGGCCCATTCTGGACATCTCCTCACCCTCTGCAACAGATGCCGACCAGCGCCAAATTCAAGGCGGAAGGAGCCTTCTGTATTCTCTTATTCTTCGCCATCCTCAAGCGTATCCATAAACATGATTCTGAGAGTCTCTTTTTTGAGATACACCACTCAACCAACCACAGCCCCCGTCCTCCCTCAAGTTGCGGCGGCCCATGCCCCAGGCGTAAGGTGAGCAGAGGCGGAGGATTATGTCCACTCTCACCGCGTCCGCAGTCATTCCCGCTGCCGGCGGCAGCTTCCTTCTTGAAACCCGCACAACATCTGAAGTTTTTACCCCCGAGGATCTCAGCGAAGAGCAGCGCCAGATCGCCGCCACTGCCGACCAGTTTGCCCGCGAAGAGATCTTGACCGCTGCGGAGGCGATCGAGGCCAAGGAGCCGGGCGTTGTGCCGGAACTGCTGCGCAAGGCCGCGGCGCTGGGATTTACTGCCGTTGACATTCCCGAGGAATACGGAGGCATGGGGATGGACCTGACCAGTGCCACCGTGATTACCGACCATTTGTCGGTGCTGGCGAGTTTTTCGACAGCATTTGGCGCCCATACCGGTATCGCCACATTGCCACTGGTCTGGTATGGAACCGAGGAGCAGAAGCAGCGCTACCTGCCGCGGCTTGCTTCGTGCGAGCTGATCGGCGCTTATGGGCTCTCCGAGGCCAGCTCCGGCTCCGACGCCATGAATATTCGCAGCCGTGCAGCCCTTTCCGCTGACGGCGCTCATTACGTCCTCAACGGCGAAAAGCATTGGCTCACCAACGGCGGCATCGCGGGGCTGTATACGGTCTTTGCCAAGATCGACGGCGAGAAGTTTTCAGCCTTTCTGGTGGAGCGGGAGACACCGGGCCTGAACCCGGGCGCGGAAGAACACAAACTGGGCATTCGCGGCTCGTCGACCTGTCCGCTGGTGCTCGAGGATTGCCGGATACCCGCGGAGAATCTGCTGGGCGAGGCTGGCAAGGGCCACCATATCGCCTTCAACGTATTGAACATGGGACGCTTCAAGCTCGGTGTGGCCTGTGTGGGCGGCGCGCGTGGCGCGCTGGCGCACATGATTCGCTACGCCAAAGAGCGCCAGGCATTCGGCAAGGCGATCGCGGAATTCGGCCTGATCCAGCGCAAAATTTCCACCGCCTCTGCGCGGCTCTACGCCACTGAAAGCATGGCTTATCGCACCGTCGGCATGATCGATGCCAGCCTGGCCGCGCTTGGCGAAGATCGCGCGCACAATGCGCGGGAGATCCAGCGCCGCATCGAGGAATACGCCGTCGAGTGTTCCATCCTGAAGGTCTACGGCTCGGAGATGTTGAGCTTCGTTGCCGACGAACTGGTGGCCACCATGGGCGGTTACGGATACGTGGAAGAGTATCCGGCCGAGCGCACCTATCGTGACGCGCGCATCAACCGCATCTTCGAGGGCACCAACGAGATCAATCGGCTCATCATCACCGGCTGGCTCATGAAGCGGGCAATGACCGGAAAACTGCCGCTCGTACCAGCGATCAAAAAGGTGATGGACGAGGTGACGCAGCCGCCGTCATTCAATTTTGGAAGTGATGGCGATGCGCTGCTGGGCCGCGAAACTGCCGTGTTGGCCTCAGTGAAAAAGATCGCACTCTTCGCGGCTGGCGTAGCCAGCCAGCGGTTCATGACTGAACTGCAGGAGCAGCAGGAGGTCATGGCGGATCTGGCTGACATCATCATGCAGGCCTATGCATTGGAGTCGGCGCTGCTGCGCGCAAAGAAGCTGGCCCAGACCGGACGCGGCACAACCGGCGTAGCTGCCGCCATGACCAGCCTGCTGGCGGACGAAAATATGGGCGTGGCCGAGCAGGCAGCGCGGCGCGTGCTGGCGGCCTGCGGTGAGGGCGATCTGTTGAGCACTCAATTGGCGATTCTGCGGCGGCTGGCGCGCTTCACTCCGGTCGATACGGTGCAGTTGAGCCGGAGCGTGGCCCACCAGGCGGCGGAGCTGGAGCGTTATCCGATTTAGCAAGCCCGTGCATTTGAGTACATAATGATTACAACTCAACACAGCTTTGTAGCTAAATTTTTGTAACTGAACGGGTAACTCAAGGCAGAGAGAAGATTCACCGCCTGTAACTTCGAAGACTCGGGCGGTGCCAGCAATCTCGCGAAATTGATTGCAAGAGAAATATGCCCGCGCGTCGAGAGGCGTCCGGGCACGTTCGTTTGTGACAGGTTCTAACGCGATCATGCATACCGTTCGACTTGAGCGTCCAGGGCAGAAGAACTTCATCGCTTTTGTGAACGATGTCAGCCAGGGGCGGAACGCCGGGAGATAGCTTGCAGGGCTGCGGCATGCCGCCTGACTACGGACAAACATGCTAATATCGAACCTCAAGGAGCCGGCTATCCTGTAACTGAACGCGCCGAATCGGCACTATGATCCTTTATCTGATGCGCCATGCCAATGCCGGAATGCCTCGCGAAAACCCCACTCTCGATGCAAAGCGTGGCCTGATCAAGGAAGGCAAGGAACAGTGCATGCTGATGGCGCGCGTGCTGAACGCGTTGAAGGCGCCGGTCGAGGTAATCGTCTCCAGCCCTCTTAAGCGCGCCTTGCAGACCGCGCAACTCGTCGGCACTGAAATTGGTTACGACGGCAAGGTGGAGATTAGCCCGGCGCTGGGTCTGGACGCCGACTACGCGGCCTTCCAGCGCCTGCTGGCAAAGTACTCTGAAACCGAGGGCGTGCTGGCGGTCGGCCATAATCCCAACCTTTTCCAGTTCCTGGGCAGGCTGATCTCAAACAATGGAGGCGTTGCCGTGCGCATGCGCAAGGCGTCCATTGCGCGTGTCGATATGGATCGCCATCCCCCGCTGTTGCAGTGGCTCATTGATCCGCGGACGGCCCGGGCCATCTATGCCAGCGTCGGAAAGAGTTCGCGCCCGAAGACCTCGCGGAAGTAGCCGGCTTCCTTGCGCAGAGACCACAATTCCAACTCCGCGCCCGTTCGCCCCGGTTCCAGTTCCAGATAAACCCGCTTGGGATAGACCTTGACCGTGACTCGCAGAACGTCGCTGGCGCGGTCCTGGTTCAGAGCTTCGGCCAGCCGCAAAAGCACGATTGCCCGGTGCACGTTCTTATGCTCGTCGGCGGGGATATTGCGCAGTGCGCGGTCGCCTGGCTGCGGACGGCTCTTGCCCAGATAGCGGGCAATGGCTGAAACCATAGTCCGCTCCAGTTGCGTGTACCCGTAAAGCTCTGAGCTGGAGATGATGTACTGCGTGTGCCGGTGATGGCCCTGGTGGTTGATGAACTTGCCGGTATCGCGCAGCACGGCCGCCGCGGCCAGCCAGCCCTCATACTCCGGGGGCAGTTGATGCAGTGCTTTCAACTCGTGGAAGAGCTGCAGGGTATGGGCACGTACCGGCTCTGACTGGCGGAGATCCACGCCATAGCGCCGCGCCGTGCCCAGAACGCTTTCCCATCGCTCGTGTTCAAACTCGCGGTGAACGACGGCTCGCTCGTCCTGCGCCGCCAGCATCTGGAACAGGATGCCATCGCGCAATCCCAGCGGTGAATAGCGGAAGCCGGACAGTCCAAAGGTTTCCAGAAGCTCGGCAAAGACCTGCGCTCCGGCGACGACAATCTCCGCGCGTCTCGGGCCGATTCCGGGCACCGATTCACGCTCCGGAAGTGACATTTTGGCAAGGCGGCCGGCCAGCTTGCGTACGTCCCGCGCGGTTGCCAGCCCAGCCATGGCCGTCGAAAGGTTCTGCGGACCCGCCTTTTCCGTGGATCGCCTCACAGCGGCCTTTGCCGCAGATTTACCCGCGGCTTTGGCCAGCTTTGCGCTGTTCAAACACGCCGCGGAGAGTGCCGCAGCGGTGCCAGAAGTGGCGATCACCAGCGATACATGCTCAGGCTTGATCTTGCGATGCGCTCGCCTTAACTCACGGGCAATGAACTGCCGCATCCGCGCCAGCTCCTCGGGCGGCGCGGGATCATCCTCCAGGAACTGCTCTGTCAGCCTGACCGCACCCAGCGGCAGGCTGACGGTTTCCCTGATGCGCTTGTGCTCCGAGAGCGTAATCTCGCAGCTTCCGCCGCCCAGATCGAGCAGCAGCACGCGGCCGCCGGCTCCCGGCTCGGCGCTGGTCACACCCAGGTGAATCAGCCGTCCCTCTTCCAGGCCGGAGATGATCTCCATATTCCAACCGGTTTCCGCCTTCACCCACGCCTGAAAGGCCGCGCCGTTGCGCGCATCGCGCATGGCCGATGTAGCAACCACGCGGATCTGGTCGGCCCCGTGCGTCTGCACCGTGCGCTGGAAGCGCTTGAGCGCCCTGAGCGTAGTCGCCATCGCATCCGGCGACACAAGGCCGGACTCAAAGACGCTGGCGCCGAGCCGCGTGACCTCGCGATCCTCCGCAAGCGTCTTCAATTGGTGCGACACAACCCTGGCGATCTTCAGCCGGCAGGAGTTGGAGCCTATATCAATGGCGGCGAAAGTATGCATGATAATTCGCGGCACTCCCCGAACAGAGGATTTCTCTCTTCGGCCAAGATACACGACCGGGAAGCCTGCGGCATGGATGACCGTCATGTCGCGGAGCGGGGACCACTGCCGGCCGAAGGGGAATTCGCAGTAGTGATGGCGCAGGAATGCGGATCGTGATCCAGAGCGCTCCGGATACCCACTGCCGGTGGAATCGCGTACCCGATCTCAGGCGTAGCGCCGTTTCTCGTCCGCTGGCGGCAACGCTTCACCGCGCACGCTCAGCTTGGGCGGCAATGCTTCCAGCGAAGGCTGATTCACGGTGTCGTGCTTCAGCAGCTGCACCATCGACTGGCGGCACTGCCCCAGCGCCTTTTCGAGCGACGACGCGGTCAGCGTCTTCACAAGATCAACCAGTCCGTCCTGCGTATCATGCTTTCCCATCGTTCTGGCTGCTACTGCACCCAGCATCTCCAGGTCGTGCCATTCGCCCACGGCAACCTGCATCTTCTTCAGCACGGCGGCCTGCTCTGCTACATGCGAACCCGCCGATGCGAACAGTTCAGCGAGGTAATTCGCGCGCTTGATGTCCTTGCGATACTCGTGCAGATTTTCGCCATTCAGCTCGGGATACTTCTCGGCCAGGCTGGAGACGAGTTTCGAAACCGCGTCTTCGGCGGCATCCTCGGAAAACAGCATTTGCGGCGCTTTCGCGGCCTCTATATCGGCGCTCAGCCGCTCCAGGCGAGGCAGCCGGTCCCTGATCTTTGCCACAAGGTTCCTGGCGGCGGTCTGGCGCCGCTTTTTGAGCTTCTGTTCGAGTTCGCCGATCTGCTTAAGGCAACGGCGGCTGAGCGCTACCTGGCTTTGGCTTGCTTCGCGAGTTGAGCCGCGCAGGCTGGCCAGCTTCCCCAGGAAGACGTCCGCTTCGCGCACCGGCTGCAGGGCACGGCGCAGCTTCTTTGCCTGCTTTCTCCAGCGTCTTGCCGCGCGCGCAGCAGCATCTTCCTGCGGACGTTCCCGCAACCCATACTCAAGTTCCACCTGGAGCCGCAGCGTAGCTACACGCAAGGCATGGACGCATTTGCGGCTGGGTTTGCGGCAGCATTGGCCAAGCAGTTCGCGCCAAGCATCCACCTTCCGCCGCCAATCCGGCTGGGCAACGACAGTAAGACACCCGCCGGGGGGAAGAGAACCGGACTTCATTGGATTGCAGCCTTTCTGACCCCATTTTGCACCATGAAGGACCCGGGAAGGAAAGGATTTGTGTAACCGGAGGGCGGTGTCCCGTTTATTGACGTCAATCGTAAACCCGGCTGGTATCCTGCTCTTATTGGAGATTGTCCGTCGACCGGAAGGCGAGGACATGGTCAACCGCATCCTGTCTTCCCGGGAAAGACGGCTCGCTGGTCATCTGAGGCGCAAAACCGGCGCCAGGGAGCCGGGCCCAGGCACACTTGCATCATGGTCTTCGAAGAAACGGGGCTCCGGAACCTGGATTCCGCCAGAGTGAACTAATGAGTAACGTCACGCATACACGCTTTCGCCCGCAGCCCGGGCCTTCGGCACCGACAACGTGGGTGCTCTTTGCGGCGATTTTTGCTGCTGTCTTTTTTGCCGCGCTGTTCAGGCCGCCCCTGCTGGACGACGTCGATGCGTCCCATGCGCAGGCCGCCCAGCACATTCTTGAGAGCGGTGACTGGGTAACGCTGCGGATTGACGGCATCCGCTACCTCGAAAAGCCACCCCTGCCGTACTGGCTGATGGCGGTGTCTTTTCGCATCTTTGGCGAGAACGTCTTTGCCAGCCACCTGCCCAACGCCCTGGCGATTCTGGGTCTTACCTGGCTGGCGTGGCTGTGGGGACGCCGCGCCTGGGGCGCCCGTGCCGGCCTTTATGCCGGACTCGCCGTTCTCACCGCCATGGGCACATTTCTCTTCACACGCTTCGACATACCCGAGGCGGTGCTCAGCTTCCTCTTTTTATTGGCACTCTATTGCCTGCTCACGGGCCTGGAGCTGAATCGTCCCGCACGCTTTTACGGTATGTGGGCGGCGCTGGCTCTGGCGTTGCTGGCCAAGGGCCTGATTGCGCCCGTCTTCTTTGCCGGAGCCGCCATCCCATACCTGCTCCTGACCGGCCAATGGCGGCGCTGGCGCGACCTGAAGCCGTTTTCCGGCGTGCTCCTGTTCCTGCTCATCGCCGCACCGTGGCATATTCTGGCAGGCCTCGCCAATCCTGATCAGGGCCATCCGGTGGGCAATCATCCCACGATCAGTAACGTCCACGGATTCTGGTACTTCTATTTCATCAATGAGCACTTTCTACGCTTCCTGGGCGAGCGCTACCCGCATGACTACAACCGGCTGCCATTTGCGGCCTACTGGCTGATGCATCTGGTGTGGCTCTTTCCCTGGAGCCTGTTTCTGCCGGCAGCCGTGGTGGCGGCCTGGAAGACTCGCCACAACTGGTTGCAGCACCTGCGCCGCGATGCCGGCCAGACGGTGGATTTCTACCTCGATCACGCTGCCCGAGAGGACGTGGCCAGCTTCATCTTCCGGCTCAAGTTCCGGGTGCGCACCGCCTGGCTTCTCGGCCTGTTTTCGGCCTTCACGCTGATCTTCTTCTCCCTTTCGACCAACCAGGAGTACTACACCTTCCCGGCCTGGACGCCCCTGCTGATCCTGATCGCCGGAATCGTGGCCGGCATGGAAGAAAATCTCGGCCCGGACGGCGCCCCGGGCAGCGGCAAGCCTTCACCATGC
>JAJZVZ010000094.1 GCA_021846945.1 Acidobacteriota bacterium
AGTCTTGACTACCTTCTCTCCTTCCATCTCGGCCTTGCGTTACGCATGAACTCAGAGCGGAACGGGGCAAAGGATATTCGGCTACAAGACAGACTCGGGGCAGCATTGAGGAAATGGGAACAGGCAGCAGAAGCCCTCAATGCAGCAAGCGAATCTGAAGAAGTCCAGGCTGTCGGAATGCGCTGCCGGGAAACGCTGCTTACGTTCATACGATCTGTGTGCCGGCCTGAGATGGTCCCATGCGGCGAAGAAGAACCGCAAGCAAGTAATTTCCCAGCTTGGTCAAATTTGGTTGCGAATTACATTGCGGCGGGGAAGCATAACGAGCGAATTCGGGGATACCTCAAATCGGTTGCCGAAAAGACATGGGAGCTGGTGAACTGGTTGACTCACTCCCAGAACGTCAACAAGGTTGATGGCGAAATGGCTATTGATGCGACACATTTGGTGCTCGAGGCGTTCGGTGCGGCTCTGTTGAGGCAAGAACGTAAAATGCCGGAGCGGTGTGGGAGATGCGGCTCGTTACGTCTTCAGCTTGTCTACATGCCCGAATTGGAGAATGATGCGGCCATTTGTCAGTCGTGCGGGCTGTTGATGGCGCCTCCAGATACGCCTGAGAGCCCGATTGCGGTTCCCCTTTAGACCATTGCGAGAGCCAGTATGGAATGGGAGAGCCTATTCGATGGGTTTGAGCCTGCGGCGTGGGATCGTTGCCCACAATGCTTGTCTACATCCACAGGCAGCCATGTGTATGCGCTGGTGCTCTTACGCAATGAAGTGGGATCACTGTTCTACGTTTGGGAAACCTACTATTTGATTCGTAGAGTTCCATCTGGCCTGGGTCTTCCACTCGCTCTGAGGTGATATGTCCCGCCAAGTCGGCTACGCCAGCTTTCTTGGAGCGGGGCCGCCCGGCTGGAGAATCCTGAAGCAGAGCCCGTTTTTGGGCACCTACGGCTCGGGAAGCGGATACAATCCCCGCCATTCTCGGGAAATACGTCTTCCTGCGGAAGAGAGTTATAATTCTCGTCTGACGCCATGTGCCCTAACCGCCACTCAGCTCCAGGTCCGGCTGCCGGCTATTCCTATCAGTTTGAGCGGGCACTCAACTGGCTTGCGCAGAAGGAAGCTGGAGCCTCTATCGGCATCGAAACTGCAGACGATATTGAAGTGCGCAACTCCGACTCGACAACGGTCCTTGAGCAAGATAAGCATTCGATTCTTGATCTGGCCCAGCCATTCGGTGATCGATCAAAAGGCCTTTGGAACACCCTGGCAATATGGGTTGAGACCATCGATTCAGGACAGAAGCCGATAAAATCGACGTCATTCCTAATGGTCACTAACAATACGGTGCCAGAATGCATTGCCCGACGCGTTGCTCGCGCCAAATCGGACGCCGAGGTCGACGCGTGTGTCGGGGAGTTGCATACTGCGGGCGTCGATCCCCAGCAACACGTGGCCAAGGCCGTAGAACGAGTTCTCAGACCCGCTTCGCGAAGCACTCTGCGCGAAGTGATCCGCCGAATTGATCTCTCGGATGCCACGGACGGAGCCGCTGCTGCCGATCTGCAGAAGAGCACAATCGCACGTCTTCAATTGCCGGAGTGGTGTTTGCCGGGTTCAGACTCGATTGCACACGAGCTTCTAGGTTGGCTACATAACGCTGTCATGTCGTTGTGGGAGCAGGGCCAGCCCGCCTGGGTGTTGCGCGATCATTTCGTGAATGAACTTCACGCGATCATTGGCCGTCGAAAGCGAGAGGCGGCTCGGGAGCGAGCCGAGCTTCTCATCCCGATCACCGACGAAAAGATCGGAAGCGAAAGAGGCCGGCCGTTTGTTCGGCAGCTCTATTTAGTCACCGACGATGACCTAGTAGTCGACACCTCGATTCGTGAATTCATACGCTGCAACATCGAGAAGGCACGCTTGTCTATTGAAGGCGATGTCACAGACGGTGACTGGAAGGCGTTCGAAGCGGCGCTCATTTCCCGGTGGAGGAAAATTCGTTCACGGATCAAGCGGATAAGGAGCAAGGATGCCGAGGCCGATATCGGCTTCGATATCTTCACAGAAACGACGGAGGATTATAAGGAGAGGCTTGCGGGCAGCGAGACAGAACAGGTTTACCTGACTTCGGGAACCTATCATCGCTTGGCCGATCTTTTGACTGTCGGCTGGCATCCGCAGTACGAGGATTTGATGCGCGAGTTATTGGGAGAAGAATGATCGACATACTTTTCGAACAACACGTCATTCAGAACACCGGGCTCGCGGCCGAGACGATCTGGTGTGCCGTCAATGAGGCATACAACTCAAAAGGTCGGGCAGAGGGCGTGCCGCTCGCTCTCGTCTTTCTCGTACTCCCGCTCACTTTTCACCAGCGCACCGCCTCTGTGCTCGCGTCCAAAACTCAGCCGGGCGCGCTCTATAAAGCAGTTGGGGAGGACCGCGAGATAAGGGTCGGCTTGCAGAGCAGGATGCAGGCGATGGCTGATCGTACTTTCCAAGCCCTCTCCATCGGCTTCCAGACCAATTTGCTCATTATGGACAGCGACATCATGCGTCAGCTCGTTCCTGGCAGGAAAACTCCGCCAGTGGCGCACCAAACCGAGCAGGTCAAGACGATTATGAGTGCAGCAAAGCGTGTCGGGCAGGGGTTTGCAGAGATGAGTGTGGTACAGATAGCTGTGAATCTGGGGGTCCGGTTCTGATGAGACTAGCCATTCTCAAGGTCATTCTCTGGCCGAAGGACACGAGCTTTATTCCGCGGACCGTTCTGTTTGAGCCCGGTAAGCTCAACATTATCAGCGGAGAGAGCGGCACCGGCAAGTCGACGATCACCTGGATCATCGACTATTGCCTCGGAAGCGAAAAATGCTCGATCCCGGTCGGGCTGATCCGCGATGTGACGGGTTGGTTCGGGCTTCATATCAAACTCGCCAATACAGAGATGATCGTCGCTCGGCGTAATCCTGGTGACCAGCAGACGACCACTGACATGTTTTGGCTCGAGGGCCTTGAGCTGACCGTACCGCCGATCATCGTCGAGAAGAATGCGCGAGTCGACGACTTAAAGCACCGCTTCAACCAAATATGCGACCTCCCCTCGCTTGATTTTGTTGGGGGCGAGGATGTCGGATTCGCTGGCCGCCCAAGTTTTCGCGATATGTCGTCATTTAGCTTCCAACCGCAACATATCGTCGCAAATCCGTACACGTTTTTCTACAAGGCAGATACCACGGAAAACCGCGAGAAGCTGAAGGTCATTTTTCCCCTAGTGCTCGGAGCGGTTTCAGCGAGCACACTCGCCGTCCAACGGGAACTCAAGGATCTCGAACGTGAGCATGAGCGCCTGCGCCGCGAACTCGACGCGCGCCTCAATTCCGCTCGTGCCTGGGAAGCCGAGGTTGAGAGCTACTATTTGCAAGCCCGAGGACTCGGGTTGCTCCACGATTCAGAGGCGCCTGCAACCGGATGGTCGCTGGAAAAATACATATTGGAACTTGGCAAGGTTCCGGCGCTCGTGCGCGCGATGGATATTCCAGACGTTCAGGAGGGGACCGGTGAGGCCGCGGCCGCCGAATTCAATCGCGTCATCAGCGATGAGGACCGACTCGCACAGGAGACGGGTTCGATTCGGCGTCGCCTTGATAAGGTTCAGCAGCTGTCGACGGCGCTCGGCCAGTATGGCACCGACCTAGTCAGTCAAGAGGATCGGCTTCAGGGTGTTGGCTGGTTCGAAGAGAAACTCCAGGACACCCACGTCTGCCCCGTTTGCGCAGCCGTGCACACCGACGGAAACACCCGCCTCGCCGATCTGCAAACACTTGCACAAGAGATGAAGGTTCTGACGGCCTCTGTTCACCAAGCGCCAGCAAGACTAGACCAGGAACTCGCGTCGCTACGCGTCGAGCTGCGCGAGAAAGAGGGTGCACTTTCGAAAGCACGGCAGAAGCGAAAGTACCTTGAGGAGCAGTCGACTGCGTTGGCCGCTCAGCGTCAGCGGGTCCGGCAGATCTATCTCTTCGTGGGTCGCGTCGAGCAGGCCCTGGAAAACGTGGCAGCCAGTCGTAACGTGGATGAGCTTAGGAGCCAGGTGCGAGAGTTGGCATCAAGGATCGTTCTGTTGAAGCTGGAGCTCGATCCGGGCAAACAACGCGACAGGCTGAAGGCCGCTGTCGAAATGGTCTCCGAGAAGATCTCCAGATATGCTCGGGAATTGGGGTTGGAGCATGCGGCTGAGAATGTGCGGCTTAACATCCGCGAACTTACGCTCCAATTCAGCCCCCTGTCGGGCCGAACGGATTTTCTCTGGGAAGTTGGTAGCGGCCAGAATTGGGTTGGCTACCACGTGGCTGGAATGCTTGCGTTACATGAGCATTTCATTGGCATGGGCGATAATCCCGTTCCTAACTTTCTTGTGATTGACCAGCCGAGCCAGGTGTATTTTCCGGAGGCGTGGCCTTCGATGGAGCAGACCCCGGAAACGAATGGTAAGTCTGACCGGTCGCCGGATATCGAAGGCGTGCATCGTATTTTCAGTGCGATCTCCGCATTCCTCGGCACCATCTCCGTGCAGTTTCAGATCATCGTTACCGAGCATGCTGGTTCGATTACCTGGCGTGGACTGCCGAATGTGAATGTTGTAGGGAATTGGAGAGAAGGCCACGACGAGTTCCTTATCCCCGCTGCTTGGATGCCGTCGGCATAGTCCGGATTAATAACCAAATGTCGGCTCTGCGCCAGTTTCCCGGAAATCGGCCGCCGGACTGCCCTTTGCCGGGACACCAGCCCGTTATCCCGGGAGGAATCTGCGATGGTGTACTCAACTATATCTGAATGAATAGGTTAACTTTCGCAAATTCCTCAACTGTGGTCTCATTACAGTCGGAGAGTTCGCGCAATGCACGTGTTCTTCGCAGATGACGCTAAGCAGAATCAACCGTCGCGAGTGCGTATGGGATCGCTTGTCGCGTCCGGCGGCCTGTTTGTCCATGGGGACAGTCTCGCCAGCATGGAGCGTGCGTTGAATGCCCTCTGTGCAGAGACCGGATTTCCGCCTAACGAAGAATTCAAGTGGTCGCCGCGGCGCGATATGTGGATGCATCAGAACCTTGTAGCCGAACGGCGGCAGGTCTTCTTTTCCTCCATTGTCCAGATATGTGCTGACCACCAGGCGAAAGCCCTCGTAATCATTAGCGATTGTGACTCGCGCACCCCGTCCGACTGCACCACTCATGAGATTTTCGTAACCAAGATGTTGCTTGAAAGGGTGAACAATCTGGCCGTGTCCGCAGCCTCAACTGCAATCATCGTTGTGGATCGACCAGGAGGGGGCATCTTGCAAGAGCGCAAGTTTCTCTCCGACTGCCTATACACTCTCCGTAACGGAACACGGTACGTAGTACCTGAGCAGATCGCCATCAATCCGATATCGACGGACTCGCATCTGATCCGCTCCTTACAGGCTGCTGACCTGATAGTGAGTTGCACCACCGCGCTCGTCGCCGGCCAGACGACACTTGCCCCTGACATCTTCGAGATCATCAAACCGATTCTGGCACGGGAATTAGACCGGGTAGGTGGAGTCGGTGTCAAAATACATCCCGATTTTAAGTACTTGAACCTCTATCACTGGCTCCTGGGCGATGAAATGTGGATCCGAAATATGGGCGGGCGGCCCCTGCCTCACAGTGCAAGACCCTATTTTAAGGGGCCTAACCAGTTCTGAGCGCATTTAAGTATGTCGTGAGATTCTAGACTGAACGGCCTAGACCCGATGTAGGCTCAGCGTGTGGGACCAAGGCTCGTATCGGCGGCAATGGTCCGCGAGATGGCCGTTCGACTGGGTGGTATTCTTGGGGAAGAACAGGCGAAACGCCGAAAGCGGAATAAGAGAGCACGGTGTAGGTTTGCCTGGCTCGGAAATGTGAGGATCGTCTATGGCAGTCACGCGCATTCGCGCTACCTCCGGCGATTTGGCCGGGAAATGGCTTTGGATGATTGGCGTCACAAAAGGTGGCCTTTCCCTCCGGTCGCCAGACTGGCATGGGATTCTAACGGGCCCATCTAGCGATCTTCAATTTTATCCGAAGTTCATCGACGACAAATTTGGTGGCTTTAGGCCAATTTCGCCAGACATCGGGAAAGCCATAATCATAATCTTGAAGAATCTTGGGATTGAGGCGGAACTGGTCACAGAGGAAGTGGAAACCCCTAGTTGAATCAAGCGCGATAAGGCTGCCGCTGCTGACGCTCAGCGCCAAGAGGCTGAGAAGAGCGCATGTGCAGTGTCAGAGAGCCGCTCTATCAGCAAGAACGGGCAGGACTGTTGGCGGGCTGTAGTGGAGGAAATACAAAACAACGCAGCAACCCTGGAGCAAAACTACACCCGCACCATGGATGAAAAGATCGTGGGATTCGTAATGCCGGAATACGATCTGACCCACACTCCGGAGTGGAGTCTCCACATCGAGGTTCTTCGGTATTCGGTGAGATTTGGTCCTGCATCCTGCAAACTGCAGCTGTACTACCTGCCGGGTGGATCTGCCATGCGGCGCGTGCTCGAGTTGAGCAAACAGGACCAGGTGTCCCTAGTCATACTGCACGACGATCAAGTTGGTGTGGACGTGCACGGGAGATTCCTCACAGCAAAGGCGTTTGCAGACCAGACGATCCAGCAGATGTTTGAAAAGGTCAACTTCCCAGACGCCCGATAGCAACCGACTTCGCTGGGTGTTGCGCAGGGGCTCAATTCCTGCGCAACAACACCGGCGAAATTGACAGCGCAACGGAAGGAAGGCTATGGAGCCATATAAGTGTCAGTTAATCTGCAACTTGCGCGGTGCAACATACTCCATAACTGCCAAGAATCCGACATTATTACACTCTCGACAATGTCACAGAATACGAGCCGGCCACCTGCATTGCCAGCTGATACTTTTGGTCGATCAATGAAGGAAATACCATTGCCGCGCCGCCAGTGGCGCTCCTATAATCGGCGCTGCGCCGCGAATTCCCCTTTCCGAGTTTCCCCATGGTTCCAATGTCAGACGCGGAACGTGCCGTTTATTATCCTGCTGACCGCCGCTTCAGAATCTGGATTCGGCCTTCGGCTCTCGCCACCATCGCCGTCCTTGTGTTTGTTCCACTGGCGATCGCATGGATTCAGGTCCAGGTATGGGGCCTGCCTTACATCGCGCCAAATCCCGCCGCCGTTCCCGGATCCACGGCAGGACCTCATGGCTTCCCTGCCTGGATTCGCTGGGCCCACTTTTTCAATCTCTTCTTTACCTTCATGCTCATCCGCAGCGGTCTATCCATCCTCATGGACCATCCGCGGCTTTATTTCAACGATGGCTGTACGCCGGGCAGTGAGTGGATCCGCTTCACTCCGCTGAGGGTACCCAAAGATCGTCTGTGGACGGCAAAGGATGACAACCGGTACATTTCGCCGATTGTGGGAACTCCCGGATACAGTCACACAATCGGCATTGGCCGCTGCTGGCATTTTCTGAATGTCTATGGATTCGTGCTTACCGGTGTCTTCTTCGTTTGCGGACTCCTCACCAGCAACCAGTGGGAGCGCCTGGTACCCACCTCGTGGGGCGTCTTCGTACAGGCGTGGAACACATTCGTCTACTATGCGAATTTTCATCTGCCGCCGGAGCCCAACGGTTTCTACGGCTACAACGCGCTACAGCAACTGGTTTACTTCTCCACCATCTTCATCATGGCGCCTCTCGCCATCCTTACCGGAATGGCCATGTCGCCGGCGCTCGTCAACCGATTTCCGCGCTATGTGCGCATTTTTCGCGGCCGCCAGGGGGCACGCTCCATCCATTTCATCGTGATGGCAGGTTTTGTGTACTTCATTGCCGCCCACGTCACGCTCGTCACCCTCACCGGCTTCCGGCGCAACATGAACCATATCGTCCTGGGCACTGACAACACCAGCCCCGCCGGCATGGTCCTCGGATTCATCGGTATCGCGCTGGTGATTCTCTCGTGGGTCGTGGCTCATTACATCTCCTGGTATTTCCCCCGCGGCCTGCAGCATGTTTCCAAGACACTCACTGAACCTGTCAAGCTGATTACCCTTGATCGCCTTTCGCCCCGCCAGCGCTATACCAAGAACCAAATCTCGCCCTACTTCTGGCCGAACGGCAAGCTTCCTGTGCGGGAGGATTGGAAGCAGGTTCATGCCGGCGATTTCAAGGATTACCGGCTCAGAGTCGGCGGCATGGTTGAAAATCCCGTCGAACTCTCGCTCGATCAGTTGCGAGCCCTGGGCGAGGAGGAGACGATCACCATGCACCACTGCATCCAGGGCTGGAGCGGAATCGCGCAGTGGCGCGGTGTTCCTTTGCGAAAACTGATCGAGCATGTGCGCCCGAAGCCAGGCGTGGGCACTATTGTCTTTCGCTCCTTCGGCCCCGCGCCGCTGGGCGGCCTCTACTACGACACCCAGAGCCTTTATAACGCCATGAAGCCCGAGTGCATGCTTGCCTATGAAATGAACGGGCAGCCGTTGCCCGCTACCTACGGCGCTCCCCTGCGATTGCGTGTGGAGAATCAACTCGGCTACAAGATGGTGAAGTGGATCGAGAGGATCGAATTTGTCGAGTCGGAAAAATTCGTCGGCGAAGGCGAAGGCGGCAGTAACGAGGATGAGGAGTACTTCGACCTGTTGCCAAACATCTGATGCCATCCGCATAGGAGATCAAGCCAGGGGCTTCGATCGTTCCAGGAACGCCGATGTGGAAACTGCTCCATCTTATGACGTTCCCTTCCGGCGCGTAGCCACCGGGCCGGGCCGAAGAGACAGTATGCTGGATGCATGTCGCTTCCCTCTCTAGCTGAGATTCAGGCTGCTCAGGCGCTGATTTACCGGTATATGCCGCCGACTCCGCAATACAGTTGGCCGCTGCTGAATGAGCGGCTGGGCGCCGAGGCTTGGATCAAGCACGAAAACTACACGCCGGTGGGCGCCTTCAAACTCCGCGGCGCGCTCGTTTACCTGGAATGGCTAAGGCAAACACAGCCGCAAATCCGTGGCGTGGTTGCCGCGACACGCGGCAATCATGGACAAGGCGTTGCCACGGCAGCGCGGCTCCTCGGGCTGAAGGCGGTCATTGTAGTTCCCCGGGGTAACAGCGCGGACAAGAATCGCGCCATGAGAGCCCAGGGCGCCAAGTTGATCGAATTCGGCGAGGACTTTCAGGAGTCGCTGGAGTTTGCGCGAACCGTGGCCCTGGAGCGCGAACTGACGATGATTGATTCCTTCCACGAGCGGCTGGTGTGGGGCACGGCAACCTATGCCCTGGAGTTCTTCCAGGGCACGCCGGTGGTTGACGTTGCCTATGTGCCCATTGGACTTGGGTCGTCCATCTGCGGCGTGGCGGCAGCGCGAAAGGCGCTCGGCTTATCAGCCGAAATTGTCGGCGTTGTGGCTGCGAAGGCTCCAGCATACGCGCTCAGCTTCAGACAGCGCAGGGCTGTGGAGGCGACGGCGCGCACGGCAATCGCTGATGGCCTTGCCTGCCGCGTTCCTCACCCGGAGGCGCTGGAGACGATCTGCGAGAACGCGGCACGCATCCTTGAAGTGAGCGAAGAGGAAATCATGAACGCGATGCGGATTTACTTCGAAGATACCCATAACGTAGCTGAGGGCGCCGGAGCCGCCGCGCTGGCTGGAGCTCTTCAGGAAAAGAGCAGCTTGCGCGGCAGGCGGGTGGGCATGGTGCTCTCCGGCGGCAACGTCGACCGGAAGACTTATGCTGCCGTGCTGAACGGGGCGTGCGCGGTTGCGGGAGAAGCGGAATGAATGCGGCTGAGAATCTAACTCCTATGGCTCATACTGCTCAGAACCGCTGCTTTGGCTGCGGCCAGGCCAATCCCGGCGGATTGCACCTCGACTTTTTTCTCGCGGAGGACCATTCGGTGGTCTGCCTCGCATCGATTTTGGCTGCCTTCGAAGGCCCGCCGGGCTACTTGCACGGCGGCATCATTGCTACTTTGCTCGACGAAATCATGAGCAAGGCCGTCCGCGCCCGCGGATGGACAGCGATGACACGCCGCATAGAGGTGGATTATCTGCGCCCGGTCCCCAGCGGCGCGCCGATTCGCATGGAGGGACGCGTAACGCACAGTGAAGGCCGCAAGCACTGGACGGAGGCGCGGATTCTGAACGCGGAAGGAGACGAATTGGCCGCGGGCAGAGGATTGTTTATCGAAGTTCGACCGCGGCAGAAAGCCTGAGGGCGGCCGCGAGGACCGCCCTCGCAGTGGCTCAGTGAACCATGTTGATTGTGTCCTGCGTGACGGTATCGAAGGTGGTGATCGCCTTGGAGTTGGCCTCGAAGGCGCGTTGGGCGATGATCAGGTTCGAAAATTCGGCAGAGATATTTACGTTCGACTGTTCCAGGGCTGCATCCTCGATCGTGCCCAAACCTGACGTCGCGGGAACTCCAACGGCGGCCGCGCCGCTGGCTAGTGTGGTTGCGTAGTCGCCGTTACCCAGCAGTTGCAATCCATCGAGATTGGGAACATTGGCCAGAGCCAACTGTCCCACATTCTCCTGCTGGCCGTTGGAGTAAGTCGCCGTGACGGTGCCATCGGAGCCGATGCTGAAGCTCTGATACTGGCCGCTGGCATAGCCATTCTGGGCGGTCGCTGAAACGGCGGAGGCTGTATCCACCTGGCTGATGGTGGGCGTACCGCCGGGGCCGAGCAGGTTCCAATTCATGTTCAGGTCAGCCGCGCCATTGGCCAACCCGGTAAAGCTAAGAGGGATGGAAGAGATATCGCCGCTGCCCGTACCTACGGGCGTCGCCGTTCCGCCCGAGGGGGTCACCGTGGTCAGATTTCCGCTGGAATCGAAGGTCAAGGTTCCAGCTACCGGCGTGCAGCTCTTGGAGGTAAAATCCGAATCCGGCAGCGACACCGAGTAATTCCATGTATTCGTGCCTGTCTGCGTATAACTCACCGTAGCGATATGGCTCACGCCCAGGGAGTCATAAATCGTAATCTGTGCGGGAAAGGTGGCACCGGAAGCCGACGAGGCATCGAGATTGGCGGTCATATCCATAGTGGACGTCGCCTTCGGACGCTCCACCTGGCCCAGAGGTATGTTAATGGCGGTCAGAGGCGCGTTGGTGTTCACCACGCCGTTGGTGGCAGGATAACCCATCACGCTCATGCCGTTGGAGGTGACCAGGTCGCCGTTCGAATCGAGGGAAAAGTCCCCTGCCCGCGTGTATTCCTGCGTTCCGTTGCCACTGTCCACCACAAAGAATCCGCTTCCGTTCAATGCCACGTCGGTTGACTTCCCTGTCGCGTTGATCGAGCCCTGGGTAAATGAGGTGTTGTTGGAAGCAACCTGAACGCCGGCGCCCGTCTGAATAGGATCGCCCGCGCCCGTGGAGCCGATCTGCTGGTAGAAGAGATCGGCAAAGTTGGTGGTCTGGGCCTTGAACGCCGTCGTGTTCATATTCGACAGATTGTTCGCGATGGTGTTTAGGGCGGTGGAGTCGGCTTCGAGACCTGTAAGCGGAATGAAGAAACTTGCCATTGTGAATCTCCTCTTGCTGCAGATTATGGTTAGCCCAGGCCGCGGCCGATGAAACCCGGCAAGCCGCGACCTGGCGATGTACAAATCACGCGATCAAAGACTAGTGCGATTCCAAAATCCCGCCCGCGAGCGGCGGCCTGAGCGATTGCCCATCCAGTGCGTGGGCAATGCGATCCGCTGAGGGGCTGGCTGCTGGAATACCGAGATTGCCGGGCGTTGACTGGATTAGTGACTTTGAAGCGCCTGTGTTTTCGGCGGCAATTGAATCCGGCGCTGGGGACCCGCCGGCAGTGGCTGAGCTGGAAGGCGCAGGGGACGGGCGTGTGGCCGCGCCGTTGGTTGCGGCAGCTGAGGTTGAGCTTCCCAGCGCTCCCGAGAGTGTCTGGTTGATGCCGATGAGCTGCTCCAGGCTGTTGACCTGCACAAGCTGGCTGATGTACTCGTTGGGATCGGTGGTGGCCGTCGGGTCCTGGTTCTGCATCTCGGTTACGAGCAGCGTAAGAAAATCATTCGCCGAGATGCTGGCCGACGAAGCGTCCGAATTATTGCTCGCGCTGGTCCCGTTCGTTGAAGCGTCCATGGGAACCGCGGTTCTCGCCGGTAACTTCTGAGCCGTGGAGAACGAAGCCGCCGGATGATGATTCAGAATCGCTGCTGTTGCCATATTTCCTCCTGCATTTTTCCTGCCCGGATCTACCCGGAGATTTCTCTCTACGCCGCGCCGTAAACTGTCTGACGCGCTCTGACCAGCGACCCTCAAGCCAGCACCGAGATGTATGCGCCTCCGCGTCCTCTTGCCAGGACGGTTTCGGTCCAGTCGGAACGCGCTGGCGCCAGGGCCGGTGTATTCGTCAAGGCAGCCGGTTCCAGCCGTGCATCCGCATGCGGCTGAGCCGGAGCGTCCTGCCCCGATTGCTGGCCTGATCCGTGATGCATCCCCTGGTTTGCCCCCTGCCCTGCGCTCCAGCCAGCACCGTGGCCCTCCGGCGCTGCGAGTGTGATGTTGGCAACCGGCGCATGATGCTCGGCGAGATAGCTGTGCAGACCCTCGATCTGCCCACCCAGCACTTGCGCCGCAGCCGCCGAACCGGGCACAAGCGAGGCATGAACATTGCCTCCGCTCATCTCCGCGCGCACGCCAATCCAGCCAAGGGCCGGATCCTGAAAGCCTGCCTCCGCATGGTGTCCGCTTGCGTGAATCCAATTCCGAGCGGTCATACCGGTATCCGCATCGAGCGCGGAAAATGCAGCGCGCGCAGAAATGCCATCCGTGGAGCTTGTCCCGGCGCTGCCGCCATCTGCGATCTCTATGGTTCCACGCGCTGCGGCTGGATCGCGAGCAAGCACGGAGGAAGCGTCCGTGCCCGGGCCCGCAACAGACTCTTCGCGACGGCGATCCTCGCGCAAAATCTGCGCAGGCAGTTCTGACTTCCGCACAGCCGGCAAGGATTGCTTCTCGGCCTCAGCCCGGCCGGCAAGACCGGACACCGCCGCCGCCGGCAACGCCGCCGGGCAACTCGCTGAGCCCACATTGCCCACGCCCCGAATTACACCGGACCCGGCATTGCTGCTTTCCTGCGGCCGTACCTGACCCGGATTCTGACTCTCGGAAACGGAGGCCTGAATCGTCTCAGCGGAGACTGCTTGGATCGGGCTGGACGGCGACCCAGGGTTCGGAATCATCGCCAAAGATACCGGATCGGATGTGGAAACATTCTTCGCTTCGGAGCTCCCGGCGTCCGGCGCGCCGTGCCCTGCCGGCAGGTCGCCGGCGATCTCCGCGCCCGCGGCAAGGCTGGCAGTGGGTGCATCAATTCCCTTCACCGCAAGCCCCTTCACCGCAGGCACTGAATTGCCTGAGTCCGCCCGCTGCTCCAGCAGAATCGAGCGCGGGCCGGAAAAGCCCTTCACGAAAGCACGACTGCGCTGTACGTCGATAGCATCCACAGCAGGACGAGCCGTAGAGCCCACTTGATCGGCCTGCGTTCGTGTCGCTGTCACAAAGCTCACCGTGTTCGCTTGGTTGATCATCAAGAGCACTCCGGATCCCTCCACATCCAATTTGGCTGGCTCGGCCGGGTGCGCTTCGTAACGTTTGGGAAGAGCATCCGCGTGGTGAGATCGCGACTTGCTTGTTGAGGTCCGCGCAGTGAGAGCAGTTTCGAGTCGCCCTGCTCCTTGCGACCGCCCCAAAGTCGCCCTGGGCCCAGGAACGTCCGATTGGTTGCTTTGCAGCACGCCTGCGCCGACGTGCAGCGCTGCCGGCGAAGAGATCCTCATGCCATCCCATGTGTACGCATCCGCGGTTCGCTGCATCTCTGCTTGAGACGCCTCTTCAGCGTAAGGGCCTTTTTCGCCATCTTTCAGACCGGCCAACAGCGCCTGCCAGCGGGCGCGGAAGCTCTCGCTGACCCCGGCAGCGGAAGAATCCCGGACAGACGTCTGGTTCGTATCGAATTCATCGGTACGCTGCACCTTTCCAGAAGCGTTCGCGCCATTCAGCTCGGGCTTTGGCAAACCCTGATCCGGCAAGGTGGTTCCCGCGCTCACAATTTCCCCAGTTGGGACAACGGTCATGCACGAGGGAATTGCAGATCGCGTGCCATACGTAGTCTGGGAAGGATTAGAGAAATATCACAAATGCGCCGCACCGACTCCCGAAGAATTCCACGGGGGCAACATCGAAAACGACTATGAGGTCTTCCCTGCCTCCCCTCCACTTTCCTCTTCGCGGGTCCGCGGAGCTTCCGGATTGGAGGGTCTTGTTCTGCCTTGTGCCCGATACAGCCGGTGAAGGTACCACTCATCGAGCGCCTGCTGTCCGCGGCGTCCCGCTTCGGCGGCATCGTGGGCTTCTGCTTCGTGAATCATAGTGCCGGTCTGGCGGCGCTCGACCCTCTTGGCCAGAAACCCTTCGCGCAGCGCGCTCGCTTTGTCCTGGGCATCGGCGATCCGCGGCGCGAGCGCCACGGCATGACGCTGCGCCGCCCGCGTCTCCTCGATCCCGGCGAGGCGATCCGGCAACTGCCCGCTTCGCACGCTTTCGGCCAGCAGACTGCCTCCGGCACGACGCCGTTCAGTTGCAGCCGCCAGCGACTGCTCAAGGTTCCTCAGATTACCCACGGCAGATTCGAGCGCGAGACGCCGCTGTTCCTCCTCCATCTCCAAGACTCGGAGCAGGCGCCGTAAACCCCGCGAGACCGCCACGCCTCAAACCACCGCCGACAACGCGGCAAGGCGGCCCACGGAATCTCCCAAGCCAACGTGTTCATGGGCGGTCTGCGTCAGAAAAGCGCGCAGTGGCTCCCGGGCGCGTATGGAGCGATCAAGTTCGGGGTCTGAACCCGTCTTGTAGGCGCCGATGCGAACCAGATCCTCAGAGCGCGCGTAAAC
Organism: Acidobacteriota bacterium; assembly: GCA_021846945.1. Lineage (GTDB taxonomy): Bacteria > Acidobacteriota > Terriglobia > Terriglobales > Acidobacteriaceae > Telmatobacter. The sequence goes on from JAJZVZ010000094.1 coordinate 14,969, forward strand.
AGCCATCAAGCGCCGCAAGAGGGCTGCGTCGTCGCGATGTTCCGGAGTGGTGACCGCGGGCATCAGCCGGCTGATCGAATCCAGCACCGCGACTGGAGGATACCATCCCTCGGCAGCCAGAGAGCGGGAGAGAACGATGTGCCCGTCCAGCAAAGAGCGCACCGCATCTACCAGCGGATCCTGTTGGTCGTCGCCTTCCATCAGTACGGTGTAGAAGGCTGTAATCGAACCAGAGCGGAACTGCCCGGCGCGCTCCACCAAATGGGAGAGATGAGTAAATACAGACGGCGTGTAGCCCTTGGCCGTGGGCGGTTCGCCAGCGGCCAGACCAATTTCCCGTGCCGCCATGGCAAAGCGGGTCAATGAATCCAGCACCAGCAGAACGTTCCTGCCCTGGTCCGCGAAATACTCCGCAATCGTTGTAGCCGCCAGCGCCGCCCTCATGCGCTTGAGCGGCGACTCATTGGAGGTTGAAACGACCACTACGGATCGCGCGAGGCCTTCTCTCCCGAGAGAATCTTCAAGGAACTCACCCACTTCGCGGCCACGCTCGCCCACCAGGCCCACCACTGTGACATCCGCCTCGGTATTGCGTGTCATCATGCCGATCAACGTGCTTTTGCCAACGCCCGATCCCCCGAAGATGCCTACCCGCTGGCCACGGCCGACCGTAAGCAGGGAGTCGATGGCGCGAATGCCCGTGCCCAGCGGCGCGCGAATCGGAACGCGATCCAGCGGAGAGCGCACCGCGCCCGCCAGCGGCAGCGCCTGGCCGGCAGCCGGAATTCGCCCATCATCGATCGGATTTCCCAGCGCATTCAGCACGCGGCCCATCAGCGCCGGCCCCACAGCAATCTCCGGGCCTACCCCCAGGGCCGATACCCGGTCGCCAAATCGAATACCGCCGGTCGTTTCCACCGGCATCAGCAGCACGTGGGTGCCGCGGAATCCAATGACCTCTGCCAGGTACGGCCGGCCGGAACGGCCGTCGATCTCGCAGCATTCGCCCATCGAAGCCAGCGGTCCCGCCGACTCGATGGTCTGGCCTACGGATTCCAGCACCTGCCCACGCCAACGCCAGGGCTGGCCACGTTCGAGCCGGGTAAAGTAATGGTTGAGCAGAGGCGTCATGGACGGATCTCCGCTGCAGTCTCCGGCATCTCCTGCAGCAGAACAGAAGCCTCTGGCCGGCCTCCGCCGGCACGATCGAAGAAGCCTCGCTCGATCTCCGCGAGCTGGGATCGGATGCCCAGATCCACCGAACCCAGCGCAGTTTCAATAATGCAATCGCCCAGCCGCATTCCATCGCCCGCCGCCACGATCGGCTTCACCTGCAGATGGGGTAGTAGCGCCATGGTCCTGCTCCAAAGTTCCAGATCGCCGGCGGGCACGCGCAGGCGAACCTCGGTAGAATCGGAGAGTTGCCCCAGCGCGACACGCACCGCGCCGGTGAGCAGCAGCGGATCCATCTGCGCTTCGCGGCGCAGGATGCGCGCGGCCACCGCCAGCGCCAACTTCACCACCTCCTGTTCGACCGAGTGCATATAGCGATCACGCTCCCGGGCAAAAGTCCCGATCAGATCAGCAGCCTGCCGCACGCGCTGCTCCTCGGCGGCAGCCCGTGCCGCAGTCTGCATCTCGCGCTCGGCCTGCTGACCCTCCTGCCGGCCGCGCTCGCGCCCTGCCTCGAAGAAACGGCGCGTTTCCTCGGCCAGGCGCTGCTCGAATGCCGCCGCGGCCGCCTCTCCTGATCGGCATAGACCATCTCCGCCGGCCTCCGCCGGCCCGCTAGATACAGACTTGTCCTCATCCGCCCAACCATTCCAGGCTATCGGCACAGGCGCATCGAGGCAGACTGGATACTCAAAAAGTTCGATCCGCGCCGATGCATGGTTTCCGCGTCCCGCTCCAAACTGTCCCAAGCTCTTCCTTCTCTCTGATTACTGATTCTGATTAGTGCTCAATCTGACTCCCTGCCGATGCAGCCGTTTCTTGCTTTGTCAATTCGTGCTCAAACCAGCATCTCGTCACCACTTTCCAGCTTCAGCACGACTTTGCCCTCCGCTTCGAGGCGCCGCGCCAGGTTGAGAATCTCCTGCTGCGCCTGCGCCACCTCGCGCGAGCGCACCGGGCCCAGCACTTCCATGTCTTCCTTCAGCATCTCCA
>JAJZVZ010000095.1 GCA_021846945.1 Acidobacteriota bacterium
ATTTCCCGGTAGCCTACCCTTGGTGAACGTTCACGTGCCTGAGATACGCATCCCAAGAGCTCGCCTTCAGCCTGAACCGGAGTCTCCAGACGAGCAGTCCCCGGGGGAGACGGACTCAGCCGTAGTCTCAGAGGTTCGACAGTTTCTGCTCTCGCGCGGGAATTCCGGAATCACGGATCGTGCATTTTCGTGGCTGATGCTGCTCTGCGCCCTGAGCATCTTCGCCATCGTCGGGTTGATTGCCTGGCGACTGGCGGTAAGTTCGCAGTTGGCATGGCAAAAGTTCGGCCTGGGCTTCTTCTATAAATCGTTCGTCAATCCGATCACCGGCGAGCGCATGTACTGGGACCCGGTGAACGAACTCTTCAGCGCGCTTCCGTTCGTGTATGGCACCCTGGTCACTTCGTTTCTGGCGCTGCTGTTCGCCGTACCTCTGGGCGTCGGCATGGCGATTTTCCTCACCGAAATGTGCCCTCGCTCCTTTCGCGGCCCGCTCGCCTTTCTCACTGAGTTGCTGGCAGCCATTCCCAGCATTGTCTATGGGTTGTGGGCGATGTATACGCTGGTTCCGCTGCTCAGAGATTACGTGAATCCGCTGTTGATCAATACGCTGGGCTGGACCGGTCTCTTCAACGGCGACAATCCCACCGGCCTGGGATTTCTTGCCGGTGGCGTGATTCTGTCCATCATGATTCTGCCCATCATCTCCTCGCTGACGCGCGAAGTGATGACCGCCGTTCCGCATGCGCAGCGCGAAGCGGCACTGGCGCTGGGCGCCACGCGATGGGAGATGATCCGCATCGGCGTGCTGCGGAATGCGCGCATCGGCATCGTCGGCGCCATCATTCTGGGGCTGGGCCGCGCCCTGGGCGAGACTATGGCCGTCACCATGGTGATTGGAAATACGCCGGAGATACATTCCTCTCTGCTCTCGAATGGCGGCTCGATGGCCGCAGTGATCGCCAACGAATTCACCGAGGCGGTGAGCGATGTGCACCGCAGCGCGCTTATTGAGATTGGCCTGGCGCTGTTTGTCGTAACCATTATTGTGAACGCCTTTGCCCGGCTGCTGGTGTGGGGTGTGACTCGGGGCGCGCCGTCACAGGTGCGATAAAGGCGGAGATCAGAGTTCCGCGGGAACTGGGGAAAAGACCGGAGGCGGTGGGGTGCCGAGCGAATACAAACTGAGAACGCGCTGGCGGGCAGTGACGGATAGAGCAGTCACCGGGCTGGCAATTCTGGCAACCTTGCTCGTGGTGGCGCCACTGGTGGCGATCTTTGCCTACCTGATTTACAAGGGCGCCCGCTCGGTCAACCTGGCCTTCTTCACGCAGGTGCCCGCGCCGGTAGGCGAGCCGGGCGGCGGCATGGCCAATGCCATTGTGGGCTCCGGCGTCCTGCTGGCTGTGGCCAGCGCCATCGGCGTTCCCATTGGAATCGGCGGCGGCATCTATCTGGCCGAGTTCGGGCGCGGAACCAAACTCGCAAATGCCGTGCGGTTTACCGCCGACGTGCTCAACGGCGTACCGTCGATCGTCATGGGACTCGCCATGTACTCGCTGATCGTGCTTCCGCAGCGTCACTTCTCCGCCCTTTCAGGCGGCGTGGCCCTCGGCATCATGATGATTCCCACGGTTTGCCGGACCAGCGAAGAGATGCTGCTGATGGTGCCGCTGGCGGTGCGCGAAGCGGCCCTGGGGCTGGGCGTCGCCAACTGGCGGTCTGTGTTGTCAATCACGGTGAAGACGGCATCGCCGGGAATCATCACCGGCTGCATGCTGGCCTTTGCCCGCGTGGCCGGAGAAACCGCGCCATTGATCTTCACCGCCTTCGGCAATCCTTATACAAGCACGAAGCTGAGCCAGCCCATCGAGGCATTGCCGCTGCAGATTTATGTATATGCGCTTTCGCCTTACGATGACTGGCATCGGCTGGCGTGGGCAGGGTCGCTGGTCTTGATCGTCCTGATTGTGCTGGCGGTTTCGCTGGTGCGCTACGTAACCAGCCGCGGCGTGTTGAAGGGAGCTAGCTAAGTGGGCGTCGGCATTGAAGTGCGCAACCTGAACGCGTGGTATGGGTCAAATCACACGCTGCAGGACATCAATCTAAAGATACCGGCCAACCATGCCACGGCGTTAATTGGCCCGTCCGGTTGCGGCAAGAGCACCTTTGTGCGCTGCCTGAACCGCATGCATGAAACCAACCCTATCGGCCGCGTGACGGGCACGGTGCTGATGGGCGACCTGGACATTTATAAGGACGCCAACCCGGTGCAGATCCGGCGCCGCGTGGGCATGGTGTTTCAGCGGCCCAATCCCTTCCCCACCATGTCGATCTATGACAACGTAGCCGCCGGGCTCAAGCTGAACGGCTACACCAACCGGCGTGCGCTGGATGAGATTGTCGAAAGATCTCTGAAAAATTCGGCGTTATGGGATGAAGTCAAGGACGATCTGAAGAAGAAGTCCGGAGCCAGCCTTTCCGGCGGGCAGCAGCAGCGGCTGTGCATCGCCCGCGCCCTGGCCGTGGACCCTGAGGTGCTGCTGATGGACGAACCGGCTTCGGCGCTGGACCCGGTTTCCACGGCCAAGATTGAAGACCTCATCTTCCAGTTGAAATCGCAGTACACTATTGTGATCGTCACGCATAACATGCAGCAGGCTGCCCGCGTGGCGGAAATGACGGGCTTCTTTCTGAACGGGCGGATGGTGGAGTTCGACTCGACACACAAGATCTTCACCAATCCCAGCGACAAGCGGACGGAAGATTACATCACGGGCAGGTTTGGATGACACGCATACGCTTTCAACAGAGCCTGGAAGACTTGAAGGAGAACCTTCTGGTGATGGCCGGGCTGGCCGAGCAGGCCATCCAGCGCGCCATTGAGGCTTACCGGGTACGCGACCTGTCGATCTGCGACCTGGTGAGCCGCAGCGAGATCGCCATCAACCGCATGGAGCGGGACATCGACCAGGCGGCGCTGGATCTGCTGGCGATGGAGCAGCCCATGGCCATCGACCTGCGCTTCATCCTCAGCGTGATCAAGATCAACGCCGACCTGGAACGGGTGGGCGATGCGGCCAAGAGCATCAGCGACCGCGTGCGCAACATGGAACAGATGGCCCCGGTGGAACTTCCCGTGGATATTCCCAGGATGGCTTCGCTGGCCACCGACATGGTGCGCAAGAGCCTGCAATCCTTCATTGAAGCCGACGCCGAACTGGCTCGCGGCGTGCTCACCATGGACGACGCCGTGGACGCAATGAACAAGGCGGCCTACAAGTCCCTGACCAAGGTAATGGAAGAGGCCAGCCAACATGCGCCACAGGCCTTGAATGCGCTGATGATCTGCCGCAGCCTGGAGCGGGTGGCCGACCACGCCACCAACATCGCTGAAGACGTCATCTTCTGGGTGCAGGGCGCGGATGTGCGCCACTTCAAGAGCGTGGCTGAAGCCAAGGACACACAGGCAGCGGGGTAAGGCGGCTGCATTTTAAGCATATAATCTACCCGGATCAAAATACAGGCGCGTGATATGCGCACAAGCCGCTCTCACGTGGCAAGGACGTATAGATGCCCAGTCCACGGTCTATGCTGAAGTGCTTGTTTCTTGCCGGGATCCTCACCTGCATTGCATCTCCGCAACCCGGTCCGTCGCAAGAGAGCAACGCGTCGAACGGGCCAGCCTTTGATGTCGTATCCATCAGAAAAGTGGACACAACCGCGACCCGGGTTGGCCCGTACATGTGGCGCGGGGTGCCTCACAAGCCCTGCAAATATCTGGCTGACAGAGTGCTGTGCCAGCTATCTCTCAAGGAGTTGACACTGGAAGCCTATCAGGTGAAAGATATCGAGTTCGCCGGGCCGGAATGGATGAGTGAAAGCTTGTTCGCTTTCCAGGCAACCATGCCCGCATACGCCGCAAGAAGCCGCACGCCTGATGCTTCAACAGGCCCTGACCGAGCGCTTTGGCCTCAAAGTCCACCACGAAAAGAGAATCATTCCGGTCTACGCATTGGTTCCCGGCCCACACGGCGTCAAGTTACAACTCGCCGACGATCCCGCCCACCGGAAACCGCAGGCGATCACGACGCCTGCGGGCCTCATGAGACCGTCTAGTTTCTTCGGCGGGGGGCGCTTTTATTCAATCGCATCAACGTTGGATCGACTGGCAACGGAGTTGAACCTCCATGGAGGAATGGGTCTTCCGGTCGTGAACATGACTGCGCTAACCGGCGAATACAAGATGGATATGCGCTGGTCGCCGTCCGACGATCCCCATTACACCAGGAGGGGGCAGGATCCGGAGTTTGCAATCGCAGTCCAGCAACAATTGGGTCTTCGGCTTGAAAAACGCAAGGTTCCCTATGATGTGCTTGTAGTCGATCATGCTGATCGCGCGCCAACAGAAAATTGAATATCGCAGGAACTGGCGCACGTTGAACTGCATTGCGAAATCGCTGCGATCTGTATAATTCTCCCAACATAAAATGCTGGCCGGCTACCTGTGTAACTGCGCTTTCATGCGCGAAACGCCCGCGCCGGTTTAAGGTTGGATCATGAATCCGAAGGCTCTGTCATTGGCCGCAGGCGCGGCCCTGCTGTTTGGTTCTTCTTTCCTTTCCGCTCAAGCCATCAACCTTCCATCGAGCAAAGAATTGATTGGTCCGGTTCCGGGTCATCCGCAGCGGCTGAACAGCCTGCCCATGTCGATGGCGGTCTCCCCTGATGGCCGTTACGTGGTCACCGTAAACGCGGGCTATGGAACCTACGAATCCAATTACGACCAGTCGCTGGCGGTGCTGGATACCGAAACCGGCGCACTTAAGGATTTCCCGGACAGCCGCACGGGAGTGCGGGCCGGGCAGACGCTCTACTCCGGGCTGGCCTTCAGCCGCGACGGCAGGCACGTCTACGTGAGCATGGCTTCGCTGACCGACCCGGAAGGAAAGATCGAGGGTAACACCGGCAACGCCATCGCGGTGTACAGCTTCAACAACGGAGTCATTGCACCCGAGCGGCTGATCCATCTGCCGCTGCAGCAACTGGCTCCGGGAAGAACGACCAGGCTGGTCGGCGATAAGGACGGCGACAAGGGGGTACCGTATCCGGCGGCCATCGCAGTGGCCGGCGCGGCGGGCGCGGAAAAGCTGCTGGTGGCCGACAATCTTTCGGACGACGTGCTCCTGCTAGACGCGGCCAGCGGAAGGATCGAGAAGCGCTTCGATCTTTCAGAGAGTGATAGTGTGCCTTCTACGTATCCAATCGCCCTGGCGGTCACAAAAGATGGCATGCGCGCCTTTGTCGCGCTGTGGAACGCGTCAGAGGTGGTGGAGCTTGATCTGGCCAGCCAGACAGTGGGGCACAAGCTCACACTGCTAGCGCCCACCAGCTTCGTCGCTCCGGGGACGCACCCCTGCGACTTCGCGCTCTCGCCGGACGGAAAGACCTTGTACGTGGCGCTCTCGAATCGTGATGTTGTGGCGGCCTTGAATGTGGGCGGCGGGCAGTTTTCGGTAAAGGGATACTTCGACACACGGCTTCCGGGGCAGAGCTACTTCGGCGCCGAGCCGGTAGCGCTGGCGTTAAATGCAAACGGCAGGCGCCTGTACGTGGCAAACATGGCCACCGACGCCGTTGCGGTGATGAACACACGGCACTTGACGGCGCGAGCCATAAAAACGGGCATGATAGAGCCCACCGGCTTCATCCCCACTCAGTGGATGCCGATGTCGATGGCCTTTGCTGGCGGCAAACTGTATGTGGCAACCGCCAAGGGAAAAGGAACCGGACCGAACAACTTTCCTCAGCGTCCGGCAGCCGGCGAGAGCGCACGCCGCGCCGCAAAGTCCACCTACATTGGAACGCTGCTCTACGGCTCGCTGGCGACGATCAACGAGGCTGAGATCGCGCCGAACCTCGCCCAATGGACCTCGGTGGTGCTCGAATCGAACCGGATGATGGCGGCGGCGCAGAAGATTGCCTTTGCCGGTGGCAGCCATGACCGTATCAAGCACGTGATTTACATCATCAAGGAGAACCGGACTTACGATCAGATTCTGGGTGACCTGGAGAAGGACAGTAAGCCGGTCGGCAATGGCGACCCCGGCCTGACCATGTACGGCGAACGGATTACGCCAAACCAGCATAAGCTGGCGCTGCAGTTCGGCGTGCTCGATAACTTCTTCGACTCGGGCGAAGTGTCGGGCGACGGGCACGTGTGGTCCACGGCGGCCATCGGCACCGATTACCTGGAGAAGACATGGGAGCAGGGGTATCGCGGCAATCAGCGCACCTACGACTACGAGGGCGTCGTCGCCGACGGCTATCCCCTGCTGCAGAAGATTCCCGACGTCAATCAACCGGCGAGCGGCTATCTGTGGGGCGATCTGGCCAGGCACGGGAAAACTTATTACCACTTCGCCGAGTTCATCTCATCCACCTTCTGCGATGCAAAGAGCACTTCCAACCCGCAACTGGGACCAATGCTCAACGGCCCCAAGTGCGCGCAGAAAGCGATTGCTCCAGGCGAGCCGATTCCCGCGGTGTGGGGCGGCGGCATCAACAAGTGGTCCTGGCCGATTCCGCGCCTGGCCGGCAACACCGCAACCAAGCCCGAACTGGTGGGACACTTCGCGCCGGAGTCGCCCGATTTCAACCTGATGGTTCCCGACCAGATTCGCGTGAATATCTTCCTGCGCCATCTCAAAGGCTGGATAGCGGATAAGGCTCACGGCAAGGACACCATGCCCGACTTCATCCTGCTGCGGCTACCCGACGACCACACGGCGGGAACCCGGCCCGGTGCGCCTACGCCGCAGGCCTCGGTCGCCGACAACGACCTGGCGATCGGCCGCGCCGTGGATGCGATCTCGCACTCGCCATTCTGGGATGACACGGCCTTCTTCATTCTGGAAGATGACGCGCAAAACGGTGCGGACCACGTGGATGCGCACCGGAGCCTGGCGCTTGTCATCAGCAAGTATTCGCCGCGCGGCCCCAACGGCGCGCCCTTTGTCGATAGCCACTTCTACTCGACCGTGAGCGTCGTCCACACCATGGAGGCGCTGCTCGGTCTGCCGCCGATGAACAACAACGACGCATTCAGTTCGCTGATCGCATCGCTGTTCACAGGTCCCGGCAATCAGCAGCCGTTCACCGCCGACTACGCGAACCGCGACAACGGCATGATCTATAAGGCAAACACCAGAGATGCCGTGGGCGCCAAAGAGAGCATGAAGATGGACTTCAGCCACGCCGACCGCGCTCCGGTTGAAAAGCTGAATGTGATCCTGTGGAAGCAGGCCATGGGCAACAAGCCCGTGCCGGCCATGCTGAAGGCGCACACGAAGAAAGCCGCCAAAGACGATGACGACGATTAGGCAGACGAGGATGCCGCGCGGCTGAAGATCCGCGGACAAAAGCGCAATCCGGCGATTTTCATTCCCCTCAATCGCACGCGCCGCAAAGTGATAAGATGGCGGACGGCATTTGTGCAATGCGTAGGAGTGAGTGATGTTCCGGTTTGATCGAAAATGGCATCTGCGCACCTTCGCCCGCCTGCCGATTGCGGGCTTGATCTGCTTTGCCGCAGCCCTCCAGGCCCAGCAAGCTCCCAGGGTCACCATCCACTGGGAGAAAACCACCGCCGTCTCCAGAACCACGCCCACACTGCAGGTGGTCGTGAATCCGGAGTTGCGGCCGGGGCAGCCACTGGGCGCCGCTGCCTGCAAGGCTCTGAAAGAGCTGGGGGCGGACTACGTGCGCTATGTGCCGTGGCTTCCCTACCCCAGGCTCGCCGTGGCGGAACTGGAGCCGCCCACGCCGCAAAAAACCTCGTGGGACTTCAGCCTCATCGATCCAATGACTAAAGAGTTCTTTGCCGCAACGGAGGGCCACCCGACCGTGATGAACTTCAGCACCATCCCGGTGTGGCTCTTCAAGACCGACAAGCCTGTTCCGTATCCGGCCGATCCCAATCAGGTGGACTGGCATTACACGCAGGGCACCGAACTGCGCGATCCCAGCGGCAAGCAGTTGGGTGACTACTACGCGCGGCTGGTGAGCTGGTACGTGGACGGAGGTTTCACTGATGAGAACGGTGTGCGCCACACCTCCGGTTACCACTACAAGCTGCCCATCTGGGAGGTTCTTAACGAGGTCGACTTCGAGCATACGATGACGCCGGAGCAGTACACGGCTCGCTACGATGCGGTGGTCAGTGCCGTTCGCAAGGTCTCGCCGGAGACGAAGTTCATGGGTCTGGCACTGGCGGCGCCCAGCAGTAATCCGCATTTTTTTGAATATTTTCTGAATCACGCCAGCCACATGCCCGGCATTCCGCTCGACTACATCTCCTACCACTTCTATGCCACGCCTACGCGGGACGAAAAGCTGGACAACTGGCAATATACGTTCTTCGATCAGGCCAATGGCTTTCTCAACACGGTGCGGTATGTCGAGGCGATACGCAAGCGGCTTTCGCCGGAGACCAAGACCGATCTGGACGAGCTGGGCGTGATTCTGCCCACCGACAACAAAGCAGGCGACGACGTGCCTCCACCCACCGCGTACTGGAATCTGGCCGGATCGCTCTATGCATACCTTTACATCGAGCTGTCGCAGATGCAAATTGACATCGTCGGCATGTCGCAGCTGGTGGGCTATCCCACACAGTTTCCGAGCGTGAGCATGATGGACTGGACACAAAACAAGCCCAACGCGCGCTACTGGGCGCTGAAGCTCATCAAAGATTCCTTCCATCCGGGTGACAAGCTTGTGCAGACGTCGATCGGCTCGGGCGACGTGGCGGCGCAGGCATTCATCACGCCCGCGGGCCACAAACTGCTCCTCGCCAATATGCGCGACCGGAGCATCGAAGTCGCGCTCCCCGATGCGGCACAGGCAAGCGCGCTCGCAGTCGACGCGGAGACCGGAGACGGCCCGGCGCGCAGTGTGAAACCCGCAGGCGGCATGATTACGATGGAGCCCTTTGCCGTAACGGTGGTGAGCTGGTGAACACAGGTACAGATGCGGCGATGAACGCCTTACCAACCCTGCGAGTGGGGCTGTGCGGGATCGGTCTCGAAGCCTACTGGAGCCAGTTTGCGGGGTTGGAAGCGCGGTTGAATGGCTACTTGGCGCGTCTAGCCGAACGGCTGACGCGGCCCGGTGTCGAGGTGGTGAATCTGGGCCTGCTCGACACTCCGGAGCGGTCACGCGAAGCCGGCCGCCAATGCCGCCGCGAAGATATCGACGTCTTGTTTCTCTACGTGACCACCTATGCGCTCTCGAATACGGTCCTGCCTCTGGTCCAGCGCGCGGGCGTGCCGGTGGTGGTGCTGAATCTGCAGCCGGAAGCCGCCATCGACTACGCGGCATTCAATCAGCTCAAAGACCGCACGGCTATGACCGGCGAGTGGCTTGCCTTTTGTTCGGCATGCCCGGTGCCGGAAATCGCCAACCTGCTCCAGCGGGCGCGCATCCCTTTTCACCAGGTCACCGGCGTGCTGGAGGACGCGGCGACCTGGCGGGAGATCGAGGAGTGGCTGGCGGCAGCGCAGGTGCGCTCAGCGCTGGCCTCGGCACGGCTGGGTCTGATGGGCCATTACTACAGCGGCATGCTCGACATCATGACCGACGTTACGCTCGTCTCGATCGCCTTCGGCACGCACACCGAGATCCTTGAAGTGGACCAGTTGAGCGCGCTGTGCGCGGAAGTTACCGAAGACGAGACCCATCAGCGCGCCGAGGAGTTCCACTCTGCCTTCGACGTGCAATCCGATTGCCCGCCGGAGGAACTGCGGCGTGCGGCGCGCACGTCGGTTGCGCTCGACAGGTTTGTCGCGCAGCACGGCCTGGATGCGCTGGCCTACTACTACAAAGGCTCCGGCAACGCCGCCAACGAAGACACGATGAGCTCGATCATCCTGGGCACTTCCCTGCTCACCGCGCGGCACATTCCCGTGGCCGGCGAGTACGAAGTGAAGAATGCGCTGGCGATGAAGATCATGGACTGCCTGGGAGCGGGCGGCTCGTTCACCGAGTATTATGCAATCGACTTTAATGACGACCTGGTTCTGATGGGCCACGATGGTCCGGGCCACATCGCCATCGCCGAGGGCAAGACCAAGGTGCGCCCGCTTGCGGTCTATCACGGCAAGGTGGGGCGCGGGCTGTCGGTCGAAATGAGCGTGAAGTACGGCCCGGTTACGCTGCTCTCGGTGGTGGAGGACGCCGAATCGCGCTTCAAGCTGCTGGTAGCCGAGGGCGAGTGCGTGGCCGGCGAGATTCTGGAGATAGGCAACACCAACAGCCGCTATCGCTTCCCCCTTGGTGCGCGGGGATTCGTGAATGCCTGGAACGCCGAGGGACCGGCGCACCATTGCGCGGTAGGCGTGGGTCATGTGGCCGCTACGCTGCGCAAAACAGCGGCGCTGATGGGGCTCGGATTTCGCCAGATCTGCTGAACGAAAAGCTGGAAAAACAAGCGTTCATCAGCGAACGGAATCGCCAGCGGGATGAGCGGTTTACATGGTGGGATGGACGGGAAAGAAAAAGCTTCAGAATAGAGAAAGACGCTCCCGGCTCTTTCGCCAAAACCGCCCTCGAACTGATACGTTGAAGGGGAGAGACTTAGTTGTTGCAGATGGCTTCAAATCCATACTTTTCACTCGCGGTTCTTTTTTTAGCGGCACTTTGTTTTGGGTTGACTCCGCTGGGGCTGGCGTGGCTGTGGGCGCGAGTGTTTGCGCCGCCCAAGCCGAATACTCTGAAAAATGCCATCTACGAGTGTGGGCTGGAGTCGAAGGGCGACGCCTGGGTTCAGTTCCGCTCGGGTTATTACCTCTACGCCATCATCTTTCTTGTTTTCGACGTGGAAGCGGTGTTTCTGCTGCCCTTTGCGGTAGCGTTCACCGGCCTCGGAGCAGCCGCATGCGTGGCCATGCTGGTGTTTGTGCTGCTGCTGGTGGAAGGCTTGGCCTGGGCCTGGGTAAAAGGTGTGTTGACGTGGGCGTGAAAAATAGTGATCAGCGGTCAGTTGTCAGTGGTCAGTTTTTCCGTGCGATGGGAAGAGACGAGGCGGAGAACGAGGCTTGGCGAGTTTGCTGAAACGAGTTTGCTGAAAACTGATCACTGATAACCGACAACTGGAGCTTGCGACATGGCTGTAGACCAACAACTGAAGATCGAAATGGGCAAGCAGGGCGTCTTCGTTACGACCCTCCAGGAGCTCTACAACTGGGGGCGGCGGAACTCGGTTTGGCCTATGAACTTCGGGCTGGCGTGCTGCGCGATTGAGATGATCGCCACCACCATGGCGCGTTACGATATCGCCCGCTTCGGCGCCGAGGTCTTCCGTCCGTCGCCGCGGCAGGCCGACATGATGATCATCTCCGGCACGGTAACGAAGAAGATGGCGCCGCAGGTGGTGCGGCTCTATAACCAGATGGCCGAGCCAAAGTATGTGATCGCGATGGGAGCCTGCGCGATCTCCGGAGGGCCATTCAAGCAGGGCTACAACGTACTGAAAGGGATCGACCGGTATATTCCGGTGGATGTGCATATTCCCGGCTGCCCGCCACGGCCGGAGGCGCTTCTGCAAGCCTTCATCACCTTGCAGAAAAAGATTGACGCAGAAGCCCTGACCGGCCAGGAACGGCCACGGTTTCTCGACCCGGATGCGCCGGGCGAGTTTCCGGTGCCGGAGCCGGCGGAACACGATCTGGAGCCAACCGCCAACCAGGATGTATGGCACGCGCCGGTCGTGATCCGGTAAGGGCGGGAACGAAGAAACTGGGGATGGTAGGCGGCAGGTGATCCGGCACGGATCGCGGGCGCATGCGCCGGTGCAATTGAGGGAACGGAATTGAAGACGGTTGAGGAGATTAAAGCGGCAATCGAAGCGGCTGTTCCGGGCGCGGGAGTGGAGGTTATGCAGAACCCCGGCCCATCCGGCCAGCATTCACTGCTGCTCAAGCCGGAACACGCGCTCGAAGTGGCGAAGTTCCTCCACGATGACGCGGAACTGGCGCTTGACCATCTGTCGAATGTGACCGGTGTGGACTGGCCAGACAAAGAGATCGCGGAGAAAGTTAAAGTAACACGTCAAGTAACCAAGTCCGTTGATGGTGTGGAGCAAACCGTCGAAGAAACCGTCGAGGAGACGCGCAAGCGCGTTGAGCCGGGATATCTGGAAGTGGTTTATCACCTGTTTTCCGTTGCAAAGAAGCATGGGCCGGTGGTGCTGCGCCAGCGCACGCAGAACCGCAGCGACAAGGTGGAAGTGCCCTCGCTGACGCCCCTCTGGCGGTCAGCCGAGTTCCAGGAGCGCGAGATATTCGACCTGTTTGGAATCGTCTTCACCGGGCATCCGGACCTGAGAAGGATTCTGATGTGGGATGGTTTTAAGGACCATCCCATGCGCAAGGATTATGTGGAGCCGGACGACTTTGAATACGAGCCGACAGCTCATGACGAAGTGTTGAAGCGGGCGCAGGAACACCGCGCGAGAGCTGGGGCTGCGGTCGGGGAAGGAGCGGGGCAATGACCAACTCCGCCACCCAATCGGCGATCAACACCCAAGTCGAGGGCTGGAACCGGCCCCGGGAGATTGAGCCGGACGGCGATAACGAACTCCTCGAAGTGGCCATGGGGCCGCATCATCCTTCAACCCACGGCGTCTTCCGCATGGATGTGGCGCTGGACGGCGAGCGCATCATCAGGCTCAAGCCGGTCTTCGGCTACCTGCATCGCAATCACGAAAAGCTCGGCGAGGGTCAGACTTATCTGGCGTCGATACCTTATACCGATCGTCTGGACTATATCTGTTCGCTCACCAATAACTGGGCCTATGCGCTGGCGGTGGAAAAGCTCGGTGGCATCGAGGTTCCCGAGCGCGCCGAGTACCTGCGTGTGATTGTGGGCGAGCTGACGCGCGTGCAGAACCACGCGCTGTCGGTCGGCTTTCTGATTCAGGATATGGGCGCCAGCGGAACGCCTCTGATGTACGCCTTCCGCGAGCGCGAGAAAATTCTCGACCTGTTTGAACAGCTTACCGGCTCACGCATGATGTGCAACTACATGCGCTTTGGCGGCTGCCGCGTGGATGCATCGGCCGAGTGGCTGGATGGGGTGCGAAAGGTAGTGGCGGGCCTGCCCGCGTTTGCCGACGAGTACGAAGCATTGCTGTGCACCAACGAGATTCTGATGGCGCGCACGCAGGGCGTGGGTATCCTGCCGCCCGAGCTGGCGGTGAACGCCGGCGCGACGGGACCGCTGCTGCGGGCCTCAGGCGTCAACTACGACCTGCGCAAGGTGGATCACTACAGCATCTACGACCGTTTTGACTTCAAGGTGCCGTTGGGCGATCACGGGGACGTGTATGACCGGTTTATGATCCGGCTGCTTGAGTTGCGCCAGTCGATCTGGATTCTGGAGCAGGCGCTCAAAGACATTCCCGGCGGTCCGATCATGGATCCCAAGGCGAAGATTCGTGGCTTCCGGCCGAAGCCGGGTGAGGCATACGGAAGGATCGAGGCGCCGAAGGGAGAGCTGGGCTTTTACCTGATCAGCGATGGCGGGCCAAACCCCTACCGCTACCGGGTGCGGCCGCCGAGCCTGATCAATTTGACGGTGCTCGAAGATATGTGCCTGGGACAGAATGTGGCGGATGTGGTGCTGATCCTGGGCAGTGTGGATATTGTGCTGGGAGAAGTGGATCGTTGAGAGCTGTCAGCTCTCAGTCTTACAGCTTTCAGCTATTCGTGTCTGGGTCGTGCACTCGGTCTCAGCGCAGCGGATTGCCGCAGCACGAAAGAGCTGATAGCTGACGGCTGACTTTGGAGGATTCATGCTGGGTGAAGGCATACTGAAGGGACTGGCGGAGACGGCAAAGAACTTTGCCGGCAGCTACGTCTCGAAGGAGCGGCTGACGACCGTGCAGTATCCGGAGGAGCGGATACCGACGTCCGAGTCGGCACGGGTCTTCCCTTTTCTGGTATATGACGGGCCGGACTGGGAGGCGGGGCTGCGCTGCGTGGCTTGCCAAATCTGCGAGAAAGAGTGCCCGCCCAAGTGCATCTACATTGAAAAGAGCAAGGATAAGAAGCCGGATTACGTAGGCAAGTTGCAGATTTATCCGGCCCGCTTCGATATTGATGTATCGGTGTGCATGAGCTGCCAGATCTGTGTCGAAGTCTGCCCCTTCGAAGCCATCAAGATGGATGTTGAGTTCGAACTGAGCACGGACGATCGCTTCGGCGGCCTGCTGCGCAACCGCCAGCACCTGGCCAAGTCGAACGAGTACTACCACCAGATCCATCCCACCGAGGCGTCCGAAGTGGACGCGCGTCTCGGTGAAGAAAAGGCCAAGCTGGAGGCCAAGGCCAAGGCAGCGGCCGCCGCAGCCGCAGCCAAAGCCGCCGCGCCGGCGGCGCCGGCCGCGAAACCCGCGGAGAGCACTCCTAAGCCGGCTGAGGGGACGGATAAGCAATGATCGGGAAAGCTGACCAGATCTTCGTCCTGCTGCAGCACTGGATCATGGGATTCTTTCCTCCCGCATGGCAGGCGGTTGTTGGCATTTTGCTGGGCGTGGTAGCCATCCTCATCGTCTTTCCCACGCTCTTTGCGCTCTCCGTTCTGCTGGAACGCAAGGGCCTCGGCCGCATGCAGAATCGTTATGGCCCGAACCGCGTGGGACCGTGCGGCATTCTTCAGCCTGTAGCGGACGCCGTCAAGGCGCTGATCAAGGAAGATATTGTTCCATTCAAGGCAGACGCCCTGGTGCACTTTATCGCGCCGCTGGTGTTGGTGGTTGCCGTCTTCATGGGCTTCGCGGTGCTGCCGGTGGGGCGCAACATGGTGCTGGTGGATATGGACGCCAGCCTGCTGTTTTTCTTCGCCATGGGCGCATCGACAGAGCTGGCGGTCTTCATGGCCGGCTGGTCGAGCCACAATAAGTATTCGCTGCTGGGCGCCATGCGCGCTGTGGCTCAGATGATCAGCTACGAAGTACCGCTGCTGATGACCACCGTTGTGGTCGTCATGATCTCCGGTTCGCTCTCGCTGGTAAAAATCGTCGAGGCGCAGAACCACTTCTCTGGCATCTTCCCGCACTGGTATGTATTTACGCCGTGGGGACTGGCGGGCTTTGTATTGTTCCTCATCGCCTCGATGGCGGAAACCAATCGCTCGCCGTTCGATCTGCCGGAAGGCGAATCCGAAATCATCGCCGGCTACTTTACTGAATATTCCGGCTTCAAGTTTGCGCTCTTCTTCCTGGGCGAGTACGTCGGCATGCTCGGCATCGCCGGCCTGGGCACGACGCTGTTCCTGGGCGGCTGGGCCGCGCCGTTTGCCTTCCTGAACTGGGTGCCCTCGTGGTTCTGGTTCTTTGCGAAGATCATGCTCTGGATCTGCTTCTTCATCTGGATGCGCGGCACGATGCCGCGGCTGAGGCAGGATCAACTCATGAACTTCGCCTGGAAGTTTATGCTGCCGATGACGCTGATCAACCTGATGGTTGCGGCGTTGTGGCGGTTCGTCGACGAAGCATGGCTGCGCTGGGCAGTCTGCTGGATCATTGTCATTGGAGCCTATGTTGCGATGGGCCGCATGGGGATGCGCCGCAAGCGCATTGCGCCCAGGAGGTACCGCTATGCGGAGTAAGAGTTGCCTGCCAAGGAGCGGCTGCCGATGAGCTTTGCCTTTTACCTGATTTCGGCGCTGACGGTGGCCGGAGGATTGGCAGCGGTACTGCTGAGAAATATCGTGCACTGCGTATTGGCGCTCACCGTCGCCTTTGCCGGACTGGCGCTGCTATTCCTGCAGCTTGACGCGCAGTTTGCCGGCTTTGCGCAGATTCTGATTTACATCGGCGCGGTCGCCATCCTGGTGATCTTTGCCATCCTGCTCACGCGCGACCCGCAGGTCTCGCAAGGCAAAGGCATGTTCAGCCGCACATGGGTTACAGGCCTGCTCATCGCCGCCGCGGTCTTCGCCGTGATGGGATGGGCGGTGCTGGCCAGCGCGCCGGCTCTGCCCAATGAAACGTCTACGCCATCGGTGACGGTTCTTCAGATCGGCGATGCGCTGATGAGCCGTTACATTCTGCCGCTTGAAATCCTGGCGCTGCTGCTCACAGCCGCGATTATCGGAGCGGTGATTGTGGCCATGCACGAGAAAGTGAGGTCGAAGTGACAGGCATAGTCACGCCGCTTACCGGCTATCTTGTGGTCGCGGCACTCTTGTTCTCGATCGGGCTGGCCGGGGCGCTCACACGGCGCAACGCGATCCTGGTGCTGATCGGGATTGAGTTGATGCTGAACGCCGCCAACCTGAACCTGATCGCCTTCTGGCGCTATGCGCCGCATCCCGAGGCATTGACCGGGATGATGTTTGCAATCTTTTCGATTGCTGTGGCCGCGGGCGAAGCGGCCGTGGGGCTGGGACTGGTGATTGCCATATACCGCCACGCACACACCACGGATCTCGACCAACTGAGCAGGATGAAAGGGTGACCGGACGATGCAGGAATTGACTTCATCCTTTCAGCCGCAGTCTGTCAGCGCGTCCGTTTCCTTTGCCACGGCGTCGCTCTGGCTCATACCTGCTGTACCCATCGTGGCTTCCGGTATCATCGCGCTGCTGAAGCAGCCGAAGCGCAAGCTGGCCGCGACGCTGGCCATCGGTTCTCTCAGCTTTTCGCTGCTGCTGTCACTGGTCGCGTTCGCACATGTTCTGGCCGGATGGGCTGACCACGTCGCGGTTCGCGAAGTGGTCAACTTCACGTGGTTTCAAGCCGGCACAGCGCATGTGGAACTGGGTTGGGTGCTCGATCCGCTGGCCGCGATCATGGCGGTGATGGTCAGCTTTGTGGGCCTGCTGATCTTCATCTACTCCGTCGGCTATATGGCCCACGACGAGAACTTCACGCGCTTCTTCTGCTTCATGTCGCTCTTTGCCGGAGCGATGCTTGGCGTGGTGATCTCAAACAGCCTGTTGCTGCTGTTCATGTGCTGGGAACTGGTCGGGCTCACCTCGTATCTGCTGATCGGCTTCTGGTACGAAAACCCT
>JAJZVZ010000005.1 GCA_021846945.1 Acidobacteriota bacterium
ACTGACCCGGCGGGAAATAATCCAACTCATGGTTGGGGCCGGACTCGCCCGTGAATTCCCCCTTCTTGGCGAATCGCCTACGCTTCCGCATTCCACACTAAAGGTGAATGAACTTCGATGTGAATACCTGACGAATCCACTGGGGATCGATACGGAAATGCCGCGGCTGAGCTGGATTCTCACGGCCATTTCCCCTGACCGGCGGAATCTTCGGCAAAGCGCTTATCGAATCTTGGTGGCGGCGACGCCCGAACTCCTCCAAAAGGACGAGGGCGATTTGTGGGATTCCGGCAAAGTTAACAGTGATGATTCGATTCTGATTGAATACAACGGAAAGCCGTTGCTTTCCCGCGCCCGCGCATGGTGGAAAGTGCGGGTCTGGGATCAGGATGGAAACCAGAGTGCGTGGAGCGATCCGGCAAGTTGGACCATGGGCCTTCTCGCTCCCGATGATTGGCATGCGAAGTGGATCGGCCTGGAAGGCGGCGAGGATGAGGCGGAAGAGACTCAAGACGCCCTCTGGATTACCTCCGCGTCAGGGCAGAGCAACGGGAATTGCTTCCGGAGTATAGTGCGGCTTCCTGAGCATAATCCCCTCAGCTATGCGGTGCTGATGATCATGGGTACGCATCCTCTCCACGTGACAATCAACAATACCAACTATCGGTTCGACCGGCACTCGCCTCGCCTGTTTGTCTCTGATGTGACTTCGGCGCTTCATGCAGGAAGCAATCAGTTGATCGTGAGCGTGGAACCGGATCAATCAGGGACCGAAGCCACTATCATGGGCGGCCTGACGCTTGATCTTGCGGATGGCACCATCCTGCATTTTCACACTGACACGGAGTGGCAATCAACGGAACTCCTACGCGGGGCAACGGCAGCCGCGGTGCCCGCCGGAAATTGGTCTCCCGTGCGGGTCGCAGAGCCACCACCAGCAGTTCCGCCCGTCAAACCCATCAGACCGCGCCTTCCCGCGCGGATGCTGCGCAAAGAGTTTCTCCTGAGGAGTCAGGCGCGCCGGGCGACCATATATATCAGTGGTGTTGGAGATTTTGAGCTGTACCTGAACGGCCAAAAAATCAGCGACGATATTTTCGGACTAAATGTAAGCAATTACGACAAGCGGGTCTATTACAGGACCTGCGATGTCTCCGGAATCGTGAAACAAGGTGCCAATGCGGTCGGTGTCTTGCTCGGGAACGGAAGGTTTTTCGCGCCGCGAAATTACAATCCGACAACGCGAAGCTACGGTTACCCAAAGCTCTTGATGCAGATGGAGGTGGAGCATCTGGATGGAACTATCGAGACAATGGTCAGCGATGCCTCTTGGAAGGTTAGCGCAGACGGGCCGATTCGCGCGAATAACGAATACGACGGAGAGGAATACGATGCTCGCCGGGAGCTATCGGGGTGGGACCAGGCTGGCTATGTCGATGATTCCTGGAAGTCGGCTGAGCTGGTGGGCACGCCATTAGGACGTCTACGAGCACAAATGAATCCTCCGATCCGCGTCGCCAGGGAAATGAGACCGGTGAATCTAAAACAGCCACGACCCGGGGTCTATGTTTTCGATATGGGACAGAACATGGTGGGTTGGTGCCGGCTAAAAGTTACTGGACACCGAGGTGCCCGTGTGCGGATTCGCCATGCTGAGAGATTAAGGCCGGACGGGATGCTTTACACAGACAACCTGCGCAGCGCTCGCGCCGCGGATATCTATGTGCTCAGCGGCTCAGGCGAGGAGCAGTATCATCCTCGATTTACTTACCATGGCTTTCAGTATGTGGAACTGACCGGGTATCCCGGCACTCCTGATCTATCGACGATCACTGGGCAGGTCATTCACGACGACCTTAGGGAGCACGCCGACTTTAGCACTTCCAACGGAATGCTGAATCAGATTTACAAGAATGTTCTGTGGGGCACGAGAGGAAATTACCGCAGTATGCCGACGGACTGCCCGCAGCGTGATGAACGGCAGGGTTGGTTAGGCGATCGGGCGGGCGGGAGCAAGGGCGAGACTTTCCTTTTTGAAGTGAGTCCCCTCTATGCGAAATGGCTCATGGATATTGAGGACGGGATCAACGGGCAAGGGTCTCTCGATGATGTCGCTCCGAATTACTGGAATTTCTATCAGGACAATGTAACTTGGCCGGCAACCTTTATAATTGCTGCCGCCGGGATGTACGAGCAGTACGGAGACCGCCGTGTAATTCAATCGCACTATCCGGCGATGAAGCAATGGATCGACCATATGAATGGTCACCTGCAAGGTGACCTGATGCCGTGTGACACTTATGGAGACTGGTGCGTTCCACCAGAGTCGCTGACCCAGATTCACAGCACGGACCCGAGCCGCCAGACTGCCGCAGAGGTTCTGGGAACTACTTATTACTATTTTCTCTTGCGGCTGATGTCGCGCTTTGCGGTCATTGCCGGCAACGCAAGCGACCAGTCTGCTTTCGATGACCTGGCCGCGCGGATGAAAGTTGCCTTTCATAACAAGTACTTCAACCCGGCAGACAATACTTACTCAAACGGATCGCAGACATCGAGCATTCTTCCGCTTGCATTCGACATGACGCCCGAAGATAAACGACAGGGCGTTGTTCAAGCGCTGGTTGAGAATATCCGAACAAAGACAAATGGCCATATCGGTACTGGCCTGGTCGGAGCCCAGTGGATTATGGAGACCTTGACGCGCTTCGGCCATGCAAATCTTGCCTATGAAATCGCGACGCAACGGACATATCCAAGCTGGGGATACATGGTAAGCAAGGGAGCAACCACAATTTGGGAACTGTGGAACGGAGATACCGCGGATCCCGAGATGAACTCGATGAATCATCTCATGCTCGTTGGAGATTTGATCTCATGGTGCTATCAGAGTCTTGCGGGAATCAAGACCGACGTGGATAGGCCGGGCTTCAAGCATATCGTTGTCGCACCGATTCTGGCTGGGGATCTCACGGTCGTGAAGGCATCGCATGCGTCTCCTTATGGAACGATCGCTACTTCGTGGGAGCGTAGCGCGGGCCGCTTTTCTCTGCATCTTACGATTCCGATAAATACGACCGCAACCGTGTATGTTCCGGCGAAAACTCCTGACGCGGTACTGGAGAGTGGGCGTACCGCGCAGAAGTCGCCAGGAGTCAAGTTTCTGAGAAGTGAAACGGGAGTTGCTGTCCTTCAGCTGGGCTCGGGAGATTTCTTCTTTACATCGGTGGTATAGCAGCTTCAGTCTGTAGTGGAGCGGCTAAGCGGATAGGCGTTAGGTTTTCGAAGGTCGGCAAAAGAGGGGGAATCAGTGGGTATGTACAAGGTGCAGGTTCTAAAGATGGGCGAATCAGAGGTTCCTGCCCCCGAAGTGTACTGGATGAGCAGATGGAGCGAATGGGAGAGGCTGTATTTCTATATGGTTGTGATTCGCGGTGAAGGTAGAACCATCCTCATCAATACAGGACCGCCCGACGATTTGAGCGATCTGAACGAGCGATGGAAGGGCTTCGTGGGACCGCGCTGCATGTTGCAGCGCAAAGAGAGCGAAAGGCCACTGGCGTCTCTCAAGAGAATTGGGATTGACCCAGAAGAGGTCACGCACGTGTTGGTTACTCCCTTGCAGATGTATGCGACAGCGAATCTGCAGCTTTTCACAAACGCACGGATCTGTTTTTCGCGACGTGGCTGGATTGAAGAGATCGTGGCGCCTCGGCCGTGGCTCCACGTCCCACGTCAATACTGCATTGCAGATAGCGTTCTGCAGTATCTGCTCTTCGATGCTGGTGATCGCGTAACGCTATTGGAGGATGAAGCGGAAATATGTCCGGGAATCACTGCCTGCTGGGTGGGCACGCATCATCGTAGCTCCATGCTCTACAAGGTAAATACTGATAAGGGGATCATTGGAGTAAGCGACTGCGCATTTAAGTACGAGAACCTGCAGGGGCACCCACTCGGGATCGGCGAGAGTCTCGAAGAGGGCTGGCGGGCTTACAGGCGGATTCAGAGAGAGACGCAAGAGTTCATCCCACTTTACGATCCAGCGGTGCTGGAAATGTATCCGGATGGTATCGTCGCATGAGTGCGCAGATCGCGGGTATCCTGCCGGTGCTGGCCACGCCGTTCGACGAACAGGGGATGGTGGATCCCGAGAGCTTCGCCGTTCAGGTGGAGACGGCCATCGATGATGGGGCACATGGGTTGGCGATGTTTGGCCTCGCCAGCGAGTATTACAAGCTCTCGGATGAGGAACGTCGTACACTCACGTCCGTGCTGGTGAGAACCACGCGGAACAGAGTCCCGGTCATCCTTGCGGTCAATCATCATTGCACGGAACTCGCTGTTCGCCAGGCGGTCGAGGCAGAGAAGGCCGGTGCTGATGCGATTATGATTCTGCCGCCATTCTTTCTCAATCCACCGGTAGACGCGATTCTCGCGCATATCGAAGCCGTCACTACCGCGGTGCACATTCCGGCCGCTTTGCAGTACGCGCCGGCGCAGACAGGCATTAGCGCGGAGGTTCTTGCCAATCTGCCTATCGCGATCGTAAAGGTCGATGCGGCACCGTCGGCACCGGCGCTCCGAGCTCTGCCGCCAGGCACGAACAGCCTTGTGGGCTATATGGGCTTAGATCTTCCAGATGCAGTCGCACTCGGATGCTCAGGGTGCATGCCGACTGCTGCACTTGTACGACCTTTCGTGCAGATATGGAATTCATTACAGCACTCTCCTGAGGATGGACGGCGCGAGCATGAACGCCTGCTTCCGCTTCTACAGTTCCTAATGCAGTCAGTGGAATTCCTCATTGCTGCGGAAAAGCAGATGCTACTGAAGCGTGGGATCTTTCGCTGTGCCTATGGCCGCAGACCCTGTACTGTGCTCGAGTCCGGTTCTATTGACCAACTTATACGATCAGTATGTGAGTAAACGCGATATGTCGAATACGAGTCGCTATTCTCCGACCATTACGCCAACGCCGTTTCGCTCTCGCGGCAAGACTGCACTCATCACCGGAGGCGGCCGCGGTATCGGTCGAGCGATTGCTGTGCGGCTTGCGCAGGAGGGAGCAAGTCTCGCGATTGTGGATAAGAATGCATCTCCTGCTGAGGAGACGGTGGCCCTTTGTACCCAGCTTGGAGTTCAGGCAGCCGCCTTTCCTGGAGATGTCTCGTCGCGCGAGGACGTCGAGCGGGCGGTGATGGCGGCAGCAGAAGAATTCCGTAATATCGACATCCTCGTCAATAACGCGGGCATCATTACCTTCGGATCCTTAATGGACTGCAAGGTCGAAGACTGGAACCGCATGATGGCCATTGACCTAACGGGGGCGTTTCACTTTACCCAGGTGGTGGGGCGGCTGATGATCCAACAGGAACGAGGTGGCAGGATGCTGCATATAGGCTCGACTGCATCCCTATTACCGACCGCGCAACAGGCTGCCTATTCTGTTGCCAAGGCGGGGCTCTTAATGATGAGCAAAGTTGCCGCACTTGAATTAGTAAGTTATAACATCACATCGAACGTGCTATGTCCACAGGGTGCCGTTACCGATATTAACCGGGAACTCCTGAGCGACCCCACTGTTATGGATGCGCTCGAAGACAATATCCCCGCTCATCGAATGGCTACAGTTGAAGAAATTGCGGCAGCCGCAGCATTCCTGGTATCGGATGAAGCGGCTTACATAACTGGCACGGAATTGATTCATGATGGCGGATCCACGATCAGTTCACTGTGGTGGAGATAAATGAGAATTTCAAAGATACGGGCACGCAATATAGGATTTTCACGTTCCCCGGTTACTCTGCGGCGCAACCTGGTGACCAATACTTCCCAATTCGACGACTTTGAATCGCGGGCGAGAGGTTGGTTTGGTCCGGTCATGTGCACGCTGGTGGAGATCGAGAGCGATGACGGTCTGGTTGGCATCGGTACAGCGGGCGCATTTCACGGCGCGGCCAAATCGATCATTGAGGATTATTATGCTGACCTCATTCTCGGCGAGGATCCACGACGCCATGAGTATCTGTGGCAGAGGATGTACCGCACCACAGTGCGCTTCGGGCGCTCCGGATCACCAATGGCAGCTATTTCCGCTCTGGATATCGCATGCTGGGATCTGCATGGCAAGGCAGAGGGCAAGCCTGTTTGTGATCTGATCGGTGGGCGTACGCAGAGCCGCGTTCCCTGTTATGTCAGCCGCCTCTACGCACTGGAGGACCTTGATCTGCTTGCAGAGGAAGCGAGACGCTGGCAGGCGCTCGGCTTCGTGCGCATGAAGCAGCGCTTCGGCTTTGGACCGAAGGATGGTCCGGAGGGTATGCGGCGCAATGTGGAACTCGTCCGCACAGTAAGAGAGGCCGTTGGAGACGACGTTGAACTTGCGGCGGATGCTTATATGGGGTGGGATGTCGGCTACACGATGGAAATGGCGAAGATGCTGCGAGAGTTCAAGTTGTCTTGGATCGAAGAGCCGCTGATGCCGCATGAAATTGAAGGATATGTTGAATTGAAACTGCGCTGTCCATGGCAGCGCTGGAGTTGCGGTGAACACTCTTACGGCAAGTGGGAGTTTAAGGAACTGATGGATCGACGCGCCGTCGATATTCTTCAATTCGACACGAATCGCGTGGGTGGGATCACCGAAGCGGTGAAGATCTGCGCGATCGCGGAAGCCGCAGGCTTGCCGGTTATCCCACACTCCAATGAGGCACATAACACTCATGTTATTTTCAGCCGCCCTGCCCATGTTTGCCCTCTGGTTGAATACTTTCCGAACGTAGAGCCGGATACGGGTAACGAACTGTTCTGGAAACTGTTCAGAGGCTTGCCAGAAGCGGAGAATGGAAGTCTTTCCCTCGACAGTACGCCGGGCTTGGGAATCGAAGTACAGCAGCAAACCGTCGCTGAGCTGGAAGTGATGCCAGGCCAAACCAATTAGCCAGGAGAGAAATCACATGATGAACGAATCCCTTTCGAGCAGGGTTCCGCAGATCGTTCGGGGCGGATTTCTCCGCATCGCGCCCGCATTGCTGTGCGTATTGTTTTGTCTTCCATACGCTCACGCGCAGCAAAATGCACGGGCCTACGAAGCAAATAACTTTGCTCCTGAGCAGACCGCCGCAGCCCTGAAGATGCTGTCCCCTGCGGCGCAGACAACGATCGAGGAGCTAAAACAATTTACTCCTGCGCCGATTGATGGTTGGCGATATCACGTGGGTGACGTCACAGGTGGGCAATCGCCAGCGCTGGATGATGCCTCGTGGGATAGTGCCGGGGCGACCTTTCGAACGCCTCTCCATACCGTTGTCTGGTTGAGGAAATGGGTCGAGATCCCACGGAGCATTGGAGGATACAACCTCAACGGAGATACGGTTACCATCAGTATCCGCGTTCATGCCTGGGGTGGCGAGGGAGCCCTGTTGTTTGTGAATGGAGAACTCATCCAGCAGATTAATCCCTCCGAGCCGAGCCTCTTCCACGAAAACCCCGGCGACAGGGTGCTGGTTGCAATTCGCATCGGCAAGAACGCAACGCCAACCGGCTTCCCGGTTACAGAGATGACGGTCAATTATTCCGGGAAGGGGCCGAATCCTAATGACATCTATGTGCAGTTTGTTACGGCGGCACTCATGATTCCTGAGGTTTCCTCCAATGTGGCCGCTGATCGGGCGGTGCTGGAAAAGGCGATTGCCGACGTGGATTGCCAGGCGTTGCGCCAGAGAGATCAGCAGCGGTTCGACCGCTCCTTGAATCAAGCTCAGCAGGATCTGGAGTCGTTGCGGCCGATTTTGCAGCGGGCCACGTTTCATCTGACGGGAAACTCGCACATCGATTCGGCCTGGCTGTGGCCGTGGACAGAGACGGTTGACATCGTAAGGCGCACGTTCGGGACGGCGCTTCAGCTAATGAATGAATATCCGACCTACACCTATACGCAATCGGCCATGCAGTACAACGCATGGATCGCAGAGAAATATCCCGAAATGAACGAAGAGATCAAGAAGCGCATTCAGGAAGGCCGGTGGGAAGTGGTGGGGGGCATGTGGGTCGAACCCGATCTCAATATGCCCGGTGGCGAGTCGCAGGTGCGGCAGTTACTCATAGGGGAGCGGACGTTGCAGCAGCTTTATGGTGTCACGACACGTGTGGGCTGGAATCCGGACTCTTTCGGCTATAACTGGCAGTTACCGCAGATTTATAAGAAATCAGGTCTCGATTACTTCGTCACGCAGAAGATGGCGTTCAATGAAACCAATCCACTTCCGTTCAAGCTCTTCTGGTGGGAAGCTCCGGATGGCAGCAAAGTTCTCGCGTATTTTCCGCACAGCTATTCGAATGACAATCTTAGTCCAATACGCCTCTCCAACGATCTGGTCATGGCCAGAACCCAATCTCCGGGAATGACTGACATGATGGATCTGTATGGGGTGGGCGATCACGGTGGGGGGCCAACACGCGCTGTTCTCAATCAGGGCTTGCACTGGATGGAGCCGGGGAAAGTGGTGCCGCGCATGCAGTTTGGCACCGCGCAACAGTACTTCAGCACAGTGGAGAAGGAAATTGCTCTCGCTTCACCAGTCTGGAACTACAGAATTATGGCCGCTGGTCATCCGCCGCTGCCCGTGCCGCCACCGGGAGAGATCAGCATTCCAACCTGGAAAGATGAATTGTATTTCGAGCATCATCGTGGCACCTATACGACCCAGACGAACCAAAAGCGCAACATGCGGGAGAGCGAAGAATGGATGCTGAACGCGGAGAAGTATTCTTCGCTGGCATGGCTCGAAGGTCGATCTTACCCAGCTACCGAGTTGAACGATGCGTGGAAGAAGGTCCTCTTTAACCAGTTCCATGATCTGGCTGCGGGATCGGGGATTGGGATTATCTATAAAGATGCGCAGCGCGACTTTGATCAGGCGCACTGGGCAACGAATGAGATTTCAGCAAAGGCACTGAGCGCAATTCAGGCGCGCATTGATACGCGCGCGGCGGGCGCAGTGCCCATTTTGGTTTTCAATCCGTTGGGATGGAAGCGTTCCGGACTGGTGAAGATCACGGCGGAAATGCCGACGCCGAGCGCCGACGGTGTCTCGGTGCTGGATCCGAGTGGCCGGGTGCTGCCATCGAAGATTCTATCCAACGACCCGCATACGGCCATCTATCACCTTCTTGTGCAGGTGAATGACGTTCCGTCGCTTGGCTATGTGGTACTTCATGTGGTGCCGGGGCGGCGGCCCTTCCCAAGCGATCTGAAGGTGAGCGGATTGACGCTGGAGAACTCGCACCTGCGGGTCACGATCGATTCCAGGAGCGGCTGCATTACAAGCATTTTCGATAAGGCCGATCACTTTGAGGCGCTCGCGCCGCACGCCTGTGGCAATCAGCTTCAGGTGTTTAAAGATACGCCCTTGACCGATGACGCATGGAACATCGATCCGGGCACGCTCGACCACTACACGCCGCTGATGCAGGCGGACTCTGTGAAACTGGTTGAGAGCGATCCGTTGCGCGCCGTGATCCGGGTGATGCGGACCTGGGATCAATCCAGGTTCGTGCAGGACATTGTGCTTTACGACAACTCCAACCAGGTGCAGGTGATCAACGATATCGACTGGCACGAAACGCACATCTTGCTCAAGTCGGCCTTTCCGTTGGCGGCGTCCAGCAACATGGCCACCTATGAGATTCCTTATGGCACGATCCAGCGGCCAACGACACGGAACAACAGCTGGGAGCAGGCCAAGTTCGAAGTCCCCGCCTTGCGTTGGGCCGATCTCGGCGATGGACATAATGGATTCTCGCTGCTGAACAACTCCAAGTACGGATATGACTGCAAGGACAACGTGCTCCGGCTCACTCTGCTGCGTTCTCCTGTCTCGCCTGATCCAAATGCGGATCGCGGGCATCAGCACTTCAGCTTCGCTGTATATCCGCATCCGGGCGACTGGAAACAGGCGCTGACGATCCGTCACGGATATGACTACAATTACCAGCTTCTGGCTATGCAGGTGGATCTGCACACGGGCGCCTTGCCGCTGGAGCACTCGTTTGTCTCGCTGAATAATCAGCATGTGGTTCTTACCGCCTTCAAAAAGGCGGAAGGCGCCAACGCCTTGATTCTGCGTTTTTATGAGTGGGCAGGCGCGAACGGCAGCGTGCAAATCCGGGTGCCACCGGGAGCCTCGTCAGCGAGCATGACCAACTTGATGGAGAAGCCGGAGGGGGTGCCCCTGCCGATCGTCCATGGCGATGAGGTGACGGTGCCGGTACGTCCTTATGCAATCAACACGCTGCGGTTCAATTACGATCCCGGACAGGGGGTAAAGGGGGGTCCCAGCTAGTATGATAGTTGTTCTATATTGCGCGTCTTAAATAATTGGGCATAGTTTGCGCAACACTTCGTTGGGTGCTCGCCACTGGGTGAATTGAGTTTGCTCCGCCGGCATGACCTCTTCGGGGTGCCGAAAATAACGATTATGCACGGCCAGCCGGCGCGTCAGCTTCCAGACACGCTCGATGGGGTTCAGATCGGGGCTGTAGGGTGGCAGGAAATCCAGAGCGAAGTGGTCTGCTTGCGCCTGCTGCCAGTCGCGGTGCATCCGCGGTTGGTGGTACTTGGCGTTATCGACGATAACCATCACTCTACGCTCGGTGCGGATGCTGCGAAAAACGGCCACTTTGGTGACCACCTGCATTTCACAAGAGATAGCGCCGTTTTCGAAAGGCGTGCTTCTCATGGTTCACATCCTTCACGCGATTGGCCTGGGCCATAGAGGCGGGCGCGCGCCGGGCGGAGGGAATGCGGTCCGGAGCTGCGGCAGCGACGGCGTGCGGCACGGATGGCGTGACCTAAGGATGGACTTCCGCCCCTTTTCAAATGGGTTCGTGCTGATTGTGAGGGCCGTGTGTGGGCAGGTATCATTACGCGTATGGGGACACCTCCAACCATTGAGGTTGCCAGCATCGGTATGGCTGACTCGCTGATCCTGATGGTTCTGGCGCTGGTGGTCTTTGGACCGCGCCGGCTGCCGCAGATCGGCCGCCAGATCGGCAAGCTGATGTACGAGTTCCGGAAGGCCTCGAACGACTTCAAGTTCCAGATGGAAGAGGAAATGCGTAACGCCGAAGAGGCGGACCGCCGCAAGCGGGAAGAAGAGGAACGGCAGCGCCAGCTGGCGCTGGAGCCGCCTTCCCCGGAGGCGCCCGCAGCGGAGTCGTATTCAGATGCGGTGGAGTCGTATACAGATGCTGCTGAATCGGGATATGGGGCGTCGAGTGAGACGGAGGGAGCTTCGACGGAAAGTTCCTACCTCTATGACGGGGAATATGCGGAGGTGCACACGGATGGGGAATACGCCGAAGTGCATGCGACCGAGGGGGAAGCAGGAGCGTCTGAGGCCAAGGTGGAAGAATCTCATCTGCGCGTTCAGCCTCCTTCAACCGGCGAAACGGTTCCGGCGGAGCGGCCCGGCAGCGCGGTGGTGACGCCGGCGGCGGAGACCGCCGCACAGCCCGCCGGCACGGGAAGCGATGGCGATTCCGCTGGCGCTGGGGCTGGAGAAGCCGTTTCGGCTGGGACGCCGGAAGCTGCGCCCACGCCCGCGCCCCGTCCCAAGAGAACCCGGACAAGAAAGAAGAAGGCTGTAGTGGAAGAATCCAGCGAAGCAACGGAGCCCGCGACACACAATGGTTGACCCCGCAGAAGCAGTCGGCAAGGCGCGAGCGGCGGTAACCCAGCGCGCGGAACTCCCGGGCATGAGCCTGATGGAGCATCTGGATGAGCTGCGCCGGCGCATCATCCATTCGGCCATGTACCTGGGCGCAGGTTTCTTCATTTGCTGGTTCCTGCGCGACCGTATCGTCGATTTTCTTCAGGCGCCGCTCAATCACATCGGCAAGTCGCTGGTTTTTACCCACCCCATGGATGCGCTCAACCTCCAACTCCAGGCTGCGCTCCTGGCCGGGGCCATTCTCGCTTCGCCGTTCATTCTCTTTCAGGTGTGGCTCTTCATCGCACCGGGGCTCTACCAGAAAGAGAAGCGGTTTGTGATTCCGTTCATGGCCGCGACGGTGGGGCTATTCCTGACCGGCGCGAGCTTCGGCTACTTTTTCGTGTTGCCTGCCGCGATCAAGATTCTGATTGTGGACTTTGGGCGCAACTTCACGCCCATGGTCACGATCGAGGATTACACGGGCTTCTTTCTTTCAGTGATTTTAGGCCTGGGCATTAGTTTTGAGCTGCCCATCCTCATCTTCTTCCTGGCCCTCTTCGGTATCGTGAGCCCGCGATTCCTGTGGAAGAACATCCGCTACGCCATTCTGGCGGTGTTCCTGGTGGCGGCGATCATTACGCCCAGCCCCGATCCATGGACCATGTGCATCTATGCCATTCCCATGCTGGCGCTTTACATGATCGGCATTGGCGTGGCCTGGTGGGTGCATCCTTCGCGGCGGAAGGCCAAGGAGCAAGCAGAATGATCTTCTCTCCATTTTGGAGGAGGGCCGCGGCGGCCTTGCTGCTGGTGGTTCCGCTGGCGGCGCGGGCCCAGGCGCACTTTGACGGCGCCAAAGCCTATGAGTATGCGCGGGAGTTTGTGGCGATCGGCTCCAGGTGGCCTACCGGGCCGGGGCACGTGAAAGCCGAGGAGTTCCTGCGGAGCCACTTTTTGCGCAACCATGACCAGTTTCAAGAGGACACCTTCACGGCCGGTACGCCCATAGGGCCGGTGCCGATGTGCAACTTCATCGTGCGTTTTCCGGGCACGAAGAATGGTGTGATCGTGCTGGCGACGCACTACGAGACGAACTACCCGCTGCGCAACATCCACTTTGTGGGCGCCAACGACGGCGGCTCGACGACGGGACTGCTGCTCGCCATCGCCGACCAGTTGCGCGCGGAGGCAGCGCGGTCGCCCGGCAAAAAGCTGAGCGGATACTCGGTGTGGCTTGTTTTCTTCGACGGCGAAGAGGCCATTCAGCAATGGTCAAACTCCGACTCGACTTACGGCAGCCGTCACCTGGCCGCCAAATGGAGCGCGGATGGAACGCTGAAGCGGGTGAAGGCTTTCATGTTGGCAGACATGATCGGCGACAAGGATCTGGACATCCAGCGCGAAACCAATTCCACGGGCTGGCTCGTTGACCTGGTGCGCCAGGCGGCAGCAAAGTTCGGCTACCAGCGCTACTTCTTCCAGAAAGATGAGGCGATCGAAGACGATCATCTGGCGTTCGTGGAGCGCGGCGTGCCTTCCATCGACATCATCGACATGGACTACGGTCCTGATGACAGCTACCATCACACCGCCCAGGACACGATGGACAAAATCAGCGCGCACAGCCTGACTATAGATGGAGACGTGTTCATGGAGACGATCCGGCTGCTGAATCAGAGGTAGCTGCCAGCCTTCAGCTCCGGGCGAGCCATGGAGAAGATAAGCTGACGAGGTAGACCCAGGCGCGAAAAAGCTGACCGCTCAAAGCTGATAGCTGACAGCTACGTACAGAGTCAAAGACGACGGGAAAGAGAGGATGCAAGTGGCGCAAGCGGAGATTGGCATTATCGGCGGCAGTGGGCTTTATTCCATGCCCGGATTTACCGGCGCGCTTGAGGAGCGTGTGGAGACACCCTTTGGCGAGCCCTCGGACGCTTTTGTGCTTGGCGAACTGGAGGGTCGCAAAGTAGCCTTCCTGGCGCGGCATGGACGCGGCCATCGCATTCTGCCTTCGGAGCTGAATTTCCGGGCGAATATCTATGCCTTTAAAAAACTGGGCGTGGAACGGATCATCTCAGTGTCAGCGGTGGGCTCGCTCAAGGAAGAGCACAAACCGACCGATTTCGTGATGCCCGATCAGTTCATTGACCGCACCTTCCATCGCGTTTCGACTTTCTTCGGCGAAGGCATTGTGGGACACGTAGCCTTTGGCGATCCCGTATGCGCCACGGTGGCGAAGGCTGCGTCCGAAGCCTGCGCTGCAGTGGGTGTAGCAGGCAAGCTGGGCGGCACATACGTGTGCATGGAGGGGCCGCAGTTTTCCACCAAGGCGGAGTCGCATCTCTATCGCAGTTGGGGCGCGGACGTGATCGGCATGACCAACCTGCAGGAGGCCAAGCTGGCGCGCGAGGCGGAGATCTGCTATGCCACGGTGGCCATGGTGACCGACTACGACTGCTGGCGCGAAGGGCACGACGCGGTGACCGTCGAGGAGATTGTGCGCGTGCTGCAAATGAATGCGGAGAATGCCGCCAAGGTAGTGAAGGCGGCGGTGGCGGCCATGCCGCGCGAGCGGAACTGCTCCTGCGCTACGGCGGCCAGGTATGCTGTGCTCACGCAGCCGGAGGCAGTCCCCGCGGCGGCGAAGGAGCGGCTGAGGCTGTTGTTTGGGAAGTATATGGGTTGGTGAAGACGAGCGGAGCCGGCGGAGCTAGTTTGGATGGATTTTTCTGATACCGCTGACCCCGCTAAGAAACACGAGAGGATATTGCATGGCGATTACCGTTGTGGGCAGTGTGGCCTACGATTCGATCGAAACGCCGGCTGGGCGGCGGGAGCGTTGCCTGGGCGGCGCGGCAACCTACTTTTCGCTGGCGGCGAGCTTCTTTACCGACGTGCGCGTGATCGCCGTAGTGGGCGAGGATTTTGGCCCGGAGCAGGAGGCGGTCTTCAAGAAGCGCGGCATTGATACGCAGGGCATTGAGCGCGCCGCAGGCAAGAGCTTCTTCTGGGAAGGCTCATATCTGGACAATCTGAACGAGGCCAAGACGCACAATACCGAACTGAATGTTTTTGCTGCGTTTCAGCCGAAGATTCCCGTGACCTACCGGGACTCGGAGTTTCTGTTTCTGGCTAACATCGATCCGGTGTTGCAGCGGCGCGTGCGCGAGGAAATGCCCGGAGTGCGGCTGGTGGCTGGCGACACCATGAATTATTGGATCAAGGATCATCGTCCGGCATTGCTTGAAGTGCTGAAGGGCCTGGATGTGCTGCTCATCAACGACACCGAGGCGCGCATGCTGGCCGGCAACGACAACCTGGTGCAGGCGGCGCGCGCGGTGATGGAGATGGGACCGCGCTCGCTGGTGGTGAAACACGGCGAGTATGGCGCTACGCTCTTCCACAAAACCACTCCGAGAAGTAAAGGAGCGGAGCTCAGGGCTCCGGCGCTGCCGCTGGAACAGGTGGTGGACCCCACCGGCGCGGGCGACAGCTTTGCCGGCGGATTCTTCGGATATCTGGCATCAACGGCGGCGAAGGGCGAGATTACGGCGGCGGCTTACCGGCACGCGATGTTCTACGGCAGCGTCATGGGCTCGTTCGCGGTGGAGCGCTTCGGCACGGAGCGGTTGCAGCAGGTTTCGCGGACGGAGATCGACAGCCGCTTCCAACGTTTTCGCGAGTTGACTCATCTTGACTGAAGGGTCCATACGCCGCGGCGGGGCGATCGAATGGCTGCTGGTGCTGGCCTCCTGCGCTGCGGCGTCGCTGGCGGCGGCGGCTTGGAGCTGGCGGCACGGGGCGATGCTCAACTACGGCGATGCCATCGCCCACATGCACATTGCGCGGAGGGTCTTCGACGCGCGCACTCCGCGGCTCTCGCAACTGGGCTCGGTATGGCTGCCGCTGCCCCATATTCTGCTGATTCCCTTTGTGCAGGTCTATCGCTGGTGGGCCAACGGGATTGCCGGCGCGATCCCTTCGGCCCTGGCTTATTTGGGCGGCTGCGTGGGGCTTTACCGGCTGGCGCGGCGATGGCTGGCTCCGGCGGCTTCGGCGCTGGCGCTAGCCTTCTTTGCGCTCAATCCCAATTTGCTTTATTTGCAAACCACGGCAATGACCGAGCCGTTGTTTCTTTGTGAAACCGTCTGGCTGGTCGACCTGCTGGTGGAGTGGCGGACGAGTCTGGACGAAAATCCTCGCCGGACACGGCGGCTGCTGTGGTGGATCGTCCTGGCCGGAGTGGCTGAGGTCTTTACGCGCTATGACGGCTGGGTGATGGCCTTTCTGGCCTGGGTGGCGATCGCGGTGACGCTGGGCCGCCGCGGCGGATTGCGCTCGCGCGGCTTCTGGCTGGCGAGCGTCGTGCTGGCGGCGGCGCCGGCAGCATGGTTTATTTACAATGCCGCCTCCTTCGGCGACTGGCTGGACTTCGCGCGCGGACCCTACTCGGCTAAGGTGATCGAGATGGAAACGGCGGCGCACGGCGCCGGTCCGCCGCATCCGGGCTGGCACAATCCCTGGGTTGGCGAGCTGTTTTTCCTCAAGGTCTCGGAGATGGATGCAGCCGCGGTGGCCTGGGGCAATGTGGTTCTGGTATTCAGTGTGCTTGGAACGGCCTGGGCGTGGCTCAGGGCGCGGCGGCGCGCATTTACCTGGGCGCTGTTGTTGTGGCTGCCGGTGCCCTTTTACGCCTATGCGGTGGCGTATGCCTCGGTGCCCATCTTTCTGCCGCCGTGGTGGCCGCACTCCTGGTACAACACGCGCTACGGCATGGAACTGCTGCCAGCGCTGGCGCTGGGCCTGGGCTTTGCGGCGCAGTTCGCGCTGCTGGCCGTGCGCGAGTTCAAGCCAGCCTGGGTGAAGTATGCGGCGGGGATGCTATTTGCGCTGGTGGTGGTGAATGCGTGGCAAGTAGTGCGCGAGCATCCGCTGGTCTATGTGGAAGGCATCAAGAATCGGAACTCGCGCCGGATCTACGATGCGGAGGTTCCGCGGGCGTTGGGGGCGCTGCTTGCTGTGCGGCCGGGGAGCACCATTCTGATGAATACGTCGGTGCATCCGGAGTTCGTGGCGTTCACCGGGATTCCGCTGCGCCAGACGATCAATGAGAGCGACCTGGGCATCTATCGCGCCGCGCTGGCTGCGCCCGCCGCTCACGCGGCCATTGTGCTGGCCTTCGATGGAGACGAAATCGACCGCGCGGTGAAGGCGCATCCCGAGGGGTTGACCGCGGTGCGCCGTTTTACGGAGAAGGGGCAACCTTCGGGCACGCTCTATGTCAGGGATTCTCTTCTGCACCAGATGAGATTGCAGGGTTTCAATAAGCCGTCACGGCGCCCGATGCGGCACAGTGGTAGCATCGGGCCAGATGGTTTGATGAGCGCGGAGTTTGCGCAGAATGCACGACGTTTCCGCGAGTTGGAGGTAACTTGATTCCTTTTACCAAGGCACATGCCTGCGGCAACGATTTTCTGATCGTGACGGAAGAAGCGGCGCGATCGGCCGCGGGAGACGACTGGGCGGCATTGACGCGTCGGCTCTGCGCGCGCAACACGGGCGTGGGCGCAGACGGCGTCGAGTTCTTTGCATGGATGGGGCCGAAGAAGGGGCGCATCCGCCTGCACAACGCTGACGGCT
Organism: Acidobacteriota bacterium; assembly: GCA_021846945.1. Taxonomy (GTDB): domain Bacteria; phylum Acidobacteriota; class Terriglobia; order Terriglobales; family Acidobacteriaceae; genus Telmatobacter. The sequence continues at coordinate 17,358 of JAJZVZ010000005.1, forward strand.
CGATAGCCGAAATCAGCGGCAACGGCACGCGCTGCGTGGCGGCGTGGATGGCCGAGGCACTTGGCTCGAAGCCGGGTGACGACCTGGAGATCCTTACCGATGCGGGGCCGCGCGTGTGCCACGTGAACGCGCTCTATACCAAGGAGGGATTCGCGGCGGAGGTTACCGCCAAAATGGGTGTTCCCACCTTTGCGGAGCGCACGGTCAGGCTGGGCGGTGGATTGGAGATTGCGGGAGCCGAGGTTTCGACCGGCAATCCGCATTTCGTGATTGAGGTGGAAAATCCGAAGTTTACCGTGGCGGGCAGAGCCTGGCAGACGATCGGCGCCGAGATCTGCGTGCACCCCGATTTTCCAAACCAGACGAATGCAGAGTTCGTGCGCATCGTTGGCCCAACCGAGATTGAGATTCGCATCTTCGAGCGCGGCGTGGGGCCGACGACTTCCTCGGGGACGGGCAGCTCGGCAGCGGCCGCGGCGGTGCTGGCGATGAAGCGCTGCCGGTCGCCGTTGCGCGTGGTCGCTCCCGGCGGCCCGCAGACGGTGACGTGGGACGGGCCCGGTAAGGAACTGATGCTCACTGGCCCGGCGACCCTGATTGCCCGAGGCGAGGCGTGGTAGGGATGAAGCCTTTGCTCAAACCGCGGGCTGTCGCTCCCGGCGCGGGAATCAGCATCATTGCGCCGGCGTCGTTTGCGCGGCCTGAGCGCATGGAGGACGGGCTTGCGGCGCTGCGCGCGCTGGGCTACGTGCCTTGTCCCAGGGAAGAGGCGTTGGCACGCGGACCGCTCTACTTTGCGGGGATGCCCGAGCAGCGGCTTGCCGATCTGCACGCGGCGTTTGCAGAGGAGGCGACGCGCGCCGTGATGTGCCTGCGCGGCGGCTACGGCTCCAACTATCTACTCGATAAGCTGGACCTGGAGCTGATCGCCAGGCATCCGAAGCCGTTCTTCGCCTATAGCGACCTGACCGGGATTCAACTGCGCCTGCTCGATGAGCTTGGGCTGCCGGCGTTTCACGGACCGATGGCTGCGGCGGATTTTTATCTTGAAGATGGCGTTCATCTGGCGAGTTTTGAGGCTGCGCTCAAAGGTGAACCCTACAGCGTGGGCGTGGACGAAGGACTGCGTGTGTTGAAGCCGGGCCGAGAGCAAGGCGCGGTGAGCGGCACGCTCTACGGCGGTTGCCTGAGCATTCTGGTTTCGCTGCTGGGTACGCCATGGGAGCCGCGGACCGAAGGCAAGCTGCTGTTTCTTGAAGACACAGGCGCCAAGCCCTACCAGGTGGACCGCATGTTGTGGCAACTGCGGAAGGCGGGCAAGCTGGAAGGCGTGCGCGGCATCGTCTTTGGCGAGATGCTGGACTGCATTTCACCGGGTGCGGCCCCGGAGCTGCTGGAAGAGGCAATTCTGAGTGCGCTGAATGGCTTTGATGGCCCGATTGCTCTGGGCCTGCGCAGCGGCCATGTGTCACGTCAGAATGTGACGCTGACCTTCGGCGTGGAGGCGGAGCTGGAAGTGGGCAAAGAGGCGCGTTTGCGCATGCTGGAGGCGGCGGTAGAGGCATGAATGAATCGCCACGCCATATTCACTTGAGCGGCATCTGCGGCACGGCAATGGCTTCGCTGGCCGGGCTGCTGCAGTTGCAGGGCCACCGCATCACCGGCTCGGACAAGGCGGCGTATCCGCCGATGAGCGATTTGCTCCGCGGATTGGGGATTCCGGTGCTGGAGCCTTATGCCGAAGCGAACCTCGACCCCAGGCCCGACCTGGTGGTGATTGGCAACGCGCTTTCCCGCGGCAACCCGGAGGTGGAGCGCGTCCTCGATGAGCGCATTCCGTTCACGTCGATGGCGGCGCTCCTGCACGATGAGTTCCTGAAGGGACGCGAGTCGCTGGTGGTGGCCGGCACGCACGGCAAGACCACCACGACCAGCATGCTGGCCTGGATCTACCAGGTGGCAGCGCGTGAGAATCTCGCGCTGGAGCCGTCGTTCCTGATCGGCGGCGTGGCGGAAAACTTCGGGTCGAGCTTCCAGCTCAAGCCAACGCGCACGTTCATTCTGGAGGGCGATGAGTATGACACGGCCTTCTTCGACAAGGGACCGAAGTTCCTGCACTACTTCCCCGATGCGCTGATCCTGACGCATGTAGAGTTTGACCATGCCGATATCTACTCAGACCTGGAGGCGGTGAAGACAGCTTTCAAGCGGCTGGTGAACCTGGTGCCGCGGCGGGGGCTCATCGTGGCCTACGACGGCAGTCCCAATGTGGGCGATTGCGTGGAGCGGGCGCTGGGCCGGGTGGAGCGCTACGGCTTTGGCGAGCACGCCGGCTGGCGCATCCAGCGTCTGCGACTGGAAGGCGGAAAGACGCGCTGGCAGTTGTGGCGGCAGGATGCGTTGTGGGCGGATCTGGAGATGAGCCTGGCCGGCGAGCATAACGCGCTGAACGCCACGGCGGCCGCGGCGCTGGCCTTCGGGCAGGGCGTGAGCAGAGAGGCTATTCAGGAGGCGCTGGCCACCTTCAGGAACGTGAAGCGGCGGCTGGAGGTGCGCGCGGAGATCGGCGGCATCACGGTGATCGAGGATTTTGCGCATCATCCCACGGCCATTCGCGAGACGCTGCGTGCGCTGCGCGCCGTCTATCCGCAGTCGCGGCTGTGGGCGGTCGTTGAGCCGCGCTCGAATACGCTGCGGCGCAGGGTGCTGGCTGGTGATCTGGTTGAAAGCCTGCGCATGGCCGACCGCGTGGCACTGGCTGCCGTGTACCAGATGGAACGTATTCCCGAGAACGAGCGGCTGCATCCCGAGGAGGTCGTGCACGCATTGAATGCCGACGGGACCGAGGCTGCGCTATTTGAGGATGCGGACGCGATCGTTACAGGAATTGCGCCCCGGCTCGAGCCGGGCGACGTGGTGGCGATCCTCTCCAATGGAGGCTTTGGCGGCATTTACGAGAAGCTTCCCGCGCGTTTGCGCGAACTGCGCAACGGGACGGGCAGCAACGCATGATCTGCTCGCTTGTTCTGCTGACTACGATTGTCCTGCTGAGCGTGCCGGCGGCGGTGGTGTATATCCCATGGGCTGTCATTACAGGCAACGCAACGCCGCTCTATAACGTGGCGCAGGCGATCATCCGCACCAGTTTCCGGGTGGCGAGGATTCGCGTGGAGGTGGAGGGACGCGAGCATGTACCTGCGCGCACGGCGTGTATCTTCATGGCGAACCACGTCTCCAATCTCGATCCGCCTGTGCTGCTTCCACACATTCCGGGGCGCACGGCGGTCTTTCTCAAGCGCTCGCTGATGAAGATTCCCGTGCTTGGTTACGGCTTCAAGCTCGGCGAATTTGTGCCCGTGGACCGCGATGGCCGCGTGGAAAGCGCGCAGGAGAGCATTGCCGCGGCGCGGCGCGTACTTGGGAAGGGGCTGCATATGACCACGTTTGTGGAGGGTACGCGCTCGCCCGATGGCCGCCTGTTGCCCTTCAAGAAAGGCCCGTTCTATCTGGCGATGCAAAGTGGCGCACCCTGCATTCCGGTGTCGATTTACGGCACGGAGACGATGATGGCCAAGGGCAGCCTGCGCATCCGGCGCGGCACGGCGCACGTTGTCTTTCATTCGCCCGTCTATCCGGGCGACTACGCTGCGCGCGAAGAACTGTTGCGGGCTGTGCGCGCGGCCATTGCCTCGGGCTTGCCGGAGTGGATGCAACGGTAAAGCGACTGGCTTGTCTTACGGCAGGACGATGGCGTTGTAGCCGTCGTTGAGCAGCTTCTGGCTCATCGCGTTGGCCTCGCTGCGGGTGGCAAAGGGTCCAATGCGGACATGGATCAGATTGTCAGCCGGTTCGCGCACCGCGTTTACCGTAAAGCCGCGCTTGCGCAGGGCATCGACCAGAACCCGGGCGTCATCCACATTGGAAATGGCGGCAACCTGAACCATCAGCGGGCCAGTCTGCGGGAGGGCGGGTTGTACCTTTGGCGCAGGGGTGAGTTGGGCATTTGGCGCGGGCGAGGGCTTCACCCCTTTCGGCGGGGTCCCCTCCTGCTCCGGCGAAACTGAGTCTGAAGCGGCGACAAGGGCGGGATGAACCGCCGCCGGGGCCGGCTCCGAAGCGACTTTTGCATGCGTAACGGCTGGAGCGGGCACTGCCCCTGGAGCCACCGGGGCCGGTGAATTTGCAGTGGGCGTCGCGCCCTGCGCCTGGGAACCCTGAGGACTGGCTGAAGTATCTTCCGCCGGGGTTGGGACGGCGGACTGGCTGGATGGCAAGGGCTTGGGCTGCGAACCAGATGCAGGCAAGGATGTGGAAGCACCCGGAGGAGGCTGGGAGCCAGCCATCAAGGGCTGCATGGCGCCGCGATGCCCCAGGGAGTAGCCGAGGCCGAAGCAGACGGCACAGATCGCCACCAGGCCAAAGAAGATGGCCAGCAGGGTGCCGCCGCCCAGCGTAAGCTCGGTATCGCGCCGGGGCTGATCCGGCTCTAACTCCCGATCGTCGTCAAAGACTCCCCTCATACGCTGTTCTACATTTTAGGGCATTTCAGGAAATTCGGGTGCTTCTCCTTTTGCATTGAACAGCGCCTGTGGTTCGAGACGCTTGCTCCCTCCCGCCGCCAGGGCGGATTTTTGGGGGCGCACTCAAAAGACGGCGCAGGGCCGATTATGGTTGCTTGGAGGGCATGGATCCCAAGCCCGCTATATTCGTCAACAGCCCAAGCATTTCCAGAGGCAGCGGGAAAACGATGGTTGTATTCTTCTCCACTCCGATTTCCGTGAGCGTTTGCAGGTAGCGCAATTGCAGGGTGATGGGCTGGGTCGCCAGCAGCGCGGCGGCGTCCGCCAGCTTTTGCGCCGCGTTGTATTCGCCCTCGGCATGAATAATTTTGGAGCGCTTTTCGCGCTCGGCTTCGGCCTGCTTGGCCATGGCGCGCAGCATCTGCTCGGGCAGATCCACCTGCTTGACTTCGACCGAAATCACCTTCACGCCAAACGGCTCCGTGCGCTGGTCGATGATGGACTGGATTCTGAGGTTGAGCTTGTCGCGGTGGCTGAGCAACTCATCCAGCTCTACCTCGCCCAGCACCGAGCGCAGCGTGGTCTGGGCGAACTGCGAGGTCTGGTAGACATAGTTGACGACCTTGATGGCGGCGTCATTAGGACTGACCACGTAGAGCGTGACCACAGCGTTCACCTTGATGGTGACGTTGTCGCGGGTGATGACGTCCTGGGGCGGCACTTCGAGCACTTCCTGGCGCAGCGAGATGCGAACCATCTGATCGATGGGGCGGAAGACGAGGATGATCCCGGGGCCTTTGGGCGCCGGCAGGGCGCGGCCCAGGCGGAAAATGACTCCGCGCTCGTATTCGCGGAGGATCTTGATGGAGTTGAGCAGGTAAAGGACGACGATCGCGACGAGGATCAGTGTCGGGACAGGTAGATCAGCTGTTGACATTGGACTTACCTCACTGAGCACGCATTGTACTCCAGAGGCTAATTCGAGTGGGATTCAGGTGGTTGCAGAGCAGGGCAATCTGCGCTTGCCCTGCTCTGCCGCCCGATTGTTGCGCCTGCGTTACAATAGGAGGCAATGGATGGCCTTTGCCGGGCTGGATCATTCCCCATCCGTCGGGAAAGACCAATTCCAGAAATGTGAAAGGGCTGCAACAACCCCGTGGGTGGGGACTTCCCGTGAGGGGAAGTGGCGCGCGGCGATTCTTCGCAAGAGAACCGGCGCGGGCTGCTTCAGGGCCGTCAGCGCATCCACTGCAGCCGTGTTAGCTTTCAACATCCCCGTCCGGCGTCCCCTAATGGGACGGGCTGGACTGAAGGCGGAGTACAGTGAACCTGGTTATTGACGAAGAGACAGCGGTCCTGCCGCAGGCCGGAAGCGCCTGCAGCCTTGAAAACTACCTGGCCCTCCCTGACCATTCGATGGATAGCCGTATTGCGGCAGCCCGCGCCCAACTGGGCGCAACCACCGTTTTGCTGGGCCATCACTATCAGCGCGATGAAGTCGTTCGCTTTGCTGACTTTACCGGCGACAGCTACAAGCTCTCAAAAGCCGCCGCTGAAACCGGAGCCCGGTACATCATCTTTTGCGGCGTCCATTTCATGGCTGAAAGCGCAGACATCCTCGGCCGCGATGGCCAGCAGGTGATCCTGCCTGATTTGAACGCCGGCTGCTCCATGGCTGATCTGGCCGAAATCTCACAGGTGGAAGACTGCTGGGAGGCGCTGGAGCGCTTTCATCTCGCGGAAGAGACGATCCCAATTACCTATATGAACTCCACCGCCGCCATCAAGGCCTTCTGCGGCGAGCACGGCGGCCTGGTGTGCACCTCTTCCAACGCCGGCGCGGCCTTCCACTGGGCCTTCGCCCGCGGCAAGCGCGTGCTTTTCCTGCCCGACCAGCACCTGGGCCGCAACACCGGCTACGCCATGGGCATTCCCCTTGCTGAAATGACCGTCTGGGATCCCTGGAGCGTCCAGGGCGGCCAGACCAGGGAAAGCCTCACCGCAAGCCGTGTCCTGCTCTGGAAGGGCCACTGCGCTGTCCATCAGCGCTTCCTGCCGAGCCATGTCGATCAGGTCCGCGCCAAATACCCCGGCATCCAGGTCATCGTCCACCCCGAGTGCCGCTTCGAAGTCTGCCAGAAAGCCGATGCGCTCGGCTCCACAGAGCGCCTCATCGCCCTCATCGAAAAGGCGCCCGCTGGCTCCATGTTCGCTGTTGGCACTGAGATCCACCTGGTGAATCGCATGGCCCGCCGCTTCGCCGCCGAGGACAAGCGTGTCATCACGCTCGACGACACCGGATGCCTCTGCACCACCATGTATCGCATCAGTCCGCAGCATCTGGCGTGGGCTCTTGAAAACCTGGTGGCAGGCCGCGTCGTCAACCGCATACAGGTCCGGCCCGAGGTAAAACAATGGGCCAGGGTGGCTTTGGACCGCATGCTGGAAGTGGCGTAGAGACAGCGAGCCGCAGCGAGTCCTTCGTCATAAATTGGTGTTTGAAACTTCGGGGAGGAGAACAGACCGAAGCGTGCCCTCTGGCAATTCAATGTGAGACGGAGAGTACCTACGTTCATTCTTTGTCATGAAAACCTTTACGCTCGATGAAGCCCAGGCCCTGCTCCCTCTGCTTGAGTCTCTGCTCAAGCGCGCCATTCAGGACAAGCAGAGCGCGGATGAGGTCGAAGCCTCTCTCTCTGAGATGGCGCGGCGCATTTATCTCTCTGGGGGCATGAAAGTAGATTCTGCGGCCGTCGCCCAAAAACGCGCGGAAATGGACGGGCACCTGCGGCGCGTCCGCGAGAATCTGGCCGAGATTGATGCCATCGGCGTTCAAGTGAAAGACCTCGATGCAGGCCTTCTTGACTTCCCTTACCGCCTCGAAGACGAGATCGTATTGCTCTGCTGGCGCTTGGGCGAACCCGCGATCGAGCATTGGCATACGCTTGACGCGGGCTTCAAGGGCCGTCAACCGGTCGATGAACGCTTCCGCCGCCCGGCTGCAGGCGGGCGCCCCAATTGATCGCACTGCCTGCATCTTCCCGTATTGCATGTTGGTATCGAGGCGTGAACGCCTGATTCCCGCCTGAATCGCCGCGGCCTTACGTGAATCCAATAAGCAATCATGAGTTTCATTTCTGCATGAGTGCTCATATCCCAGCGGCGTCAAATGATCTGCGCCGGATGGTTGCGCGCCTCACTGCCCCCACGCGAAAGCTGTTTTGAACCGAATTCAAATCCAGGAGTTATCCATGCTTACCGTTGGAGAGAAATTCCCTGCCTTCGAACTCACCGGCGTCGTGAGTCTCGATCCTAAAAACGCCTTCCAAATCTTCACGGATCAGAACTTCCCCGGCAAGTGGAAGGTCTTCTTCTTCTGGCCGAAGGACTTCACCTTCGTGTGCCCCACTGAGATTGCGGCCTTCGGCAAAATGAACAAGGAATTTGCGGCCCGCGACGCACAGTTGCTGGGCGTCAGCATCGACTCCGAGTATGTTCACCTGGCCTGGCGCGAAAGCCACCCCGACCTCAAGAACCTGCCTTTCCCCATGCTCTCCGACATCAAGCGCGACCTCTCGGAGCAGTTGGGCATCCTCGATCTCAAAGCCGGCGTCTCGCAGCGCGCCACCTTCATTGTCGACAACGAGAACGTCATCCGCTTCGTCTACGTAACCGATCTCTCCATCGGCCGCAACCCCCAGGAGGTTCTGCGCGTCCTTGATGCACTGCAGACCGGCGAACTTTGCCCCTGCAGTTGGCAAAGAGGTGAAGAGACAATCCACGTCTAACCGGCTCGCAGAGTATCTGCGCTCTGTCTGCCAAGAACCAACGGCCTGCCCTGAAACAACGCGATCTGCGCGGCGCTCCAGGGCGGGCCGAAGCCGCATTGATGAGGACGCATCTATCCGCTCCCGGACGCGCTGCCCGCTCCCTGCTCGTCCAACTGCTCATGGATCCTCGCTATCTCGCTCGATGCCACTAGAGTCATAGCAGCGGCGATGAGCATTAGCAAAGCCTGGCGCCGCTTCCATCACGTCAGCTTCAATCCCGGCTATTCCACAATGCCGGCACGCATGCGCATGAGCATTTTGCGCATTTGCGGCGTCGAACAGATAGAAGCAGAAGCTTGGATGCTCGCGGCTTCTGCGGTCAATGGCTGCGCAAAGAGTGTGGACGAGCACGAAAAGCCAGCACGTGAAGATCGCACCTCCGTGAAACTGATGGCCGCAGCGGTTCGGTCGGCCTCAATGATCCGCGCCTCGGACGTTGTTCCTGGCCAGATTACCGCTGCAGCGCCGACGCGCACATACACAGTTCCGAACCGCACTTATCGAATCGCCTATATCACATATATAGATAGAAACTTATACTCCTCGGCATAACTTGCTTCATAAGTTTTCTATCATCGGCGCTATCAGCCAGATACCTAAATTACTGTCTTCTTCGCGCGTAAGGACACGTCGGCGGAAGAGACCAGTCATGCGGTAACTTTGAATTATCTTGCCGCAATCGCGATAACCAATTCTCCGGATTTTGAGTCTAAGTTAGCAGACAAACACCTCCTGAAAGGGAACGGCGTGGAGGCGCATATGATTTTTCCGATCTAGGAGATGCTTCGTATGAAACGCCCAGTTGTATTGTCTGTTTCGATTGCATTCGCCTCGTGTGCCCTTCTTTTCCCTGTAATTTCACAGGCCCGGAATACCCAGGGTTTGCAGGCTTCAAACAGCGCAAATAATTCCGCCGCAAAGCGTGAGGCTATGCAAATGGTGCCGGCGCAAGTTTCGTTAGTTAAAGCGCTTGACGCCAAAAAGATAACCTCTGGCCAACAATTCCAGGCGACTCTGGGAAAGGCGATTCACCTCAAGAATGGCCCCGAGCTGCCCCGCGGAACAAAACTCATCGGCACAGTTACCACGGATAAAATGCAGGCTGAAGGGACATCGCGGCTTGCGCTACGCTTCACTCGGGCCAAATTGAAGAACGGCAAGGTTCTTCCGGTCAAAGCAACCATCGTGGGAATCTTCCCTCCCGCGTTCAATTCTTACGACTACTACTCGGACCTCAGTGATCCGGCTACAAATGTCTGGACAAGTAAGACTCTGCAAATCGATCAGATTGGAGCTCTGTCCGGAATCGACCTTCACAGCAACATAGCCAGCAGAGCCTCCGGGGTTCTTGTCTCCCAAAAGAAGGATGACATGAAGTTAAAAGCCGGAAGCCGGCTCGATCTGGCGATCGCCCCGAGCAAAGGCAGTCAAAGCATGTCCGGCGGCGCTTAATTGCATCATTGCGTCTGACTTAAACGCTCCCCAAATGCGTTTTCAAGATGATTTCCGGGAAATTGCGATAAGTCATTCGAGTGCGATCTCGGAATAAATGAGCGGGCTTTCCTCAGCTAAGAAGGATAGCCCGCTTTCCCTTTCCATGTGGAATCATCTGCAGGATGAAACACAATCCCCCAAGTTCCAGGAGAGTTTAGTGGATTGAAGCCTGCGGCAATTGCGGCGTTGCCACGCTGCCAACCGGCAGCCAAAGATACGCATCATAATCAACGGGGAATATTTTAGAAGGCGCTTTTTCGCGGAAACGAGAGGGAAGCGTTTGGCTTACGCGCAGAGGAGAAACTCCGTGCTGCGACGTGAGTTGCTTCGTGCGAATTTTCTATTATTCGCCTCGGAGACGATTTCTTGCGAATCGCCAATTTGCCGCCAAATTATCTCCACTATCTCCCGGTCCCGGTGGCACGAAGTTTTCTTGTGAACTGCCGCCTGCCATGAGCGAATCCATCTCTCCGTGCGTCTTTTTACACGGGACGTTGCTCTTTCGGCAGAGAATAGCAGCGTGCTTGAATGGGCTCCGCCGCGATACCCTTTCATTTGGGGCCTGGATTATTTCAAGTTTGAGCGCGGTGCGCTCGGCAGGCGATGGAAGAGGATCGGCCATGACGACAAGAAAGTGGATCGTGTTGTTACTGGCGGCGTTGCTGCCCCTCACCGGGTGCAAGGGCTTCTGGAACCAACCCTCCTCCAGTGGTGGTGGGGGAGGAGGAGGAGGCACCGGCACTTCCGGCGGCTACTTCTACGTCTTGAACCAGGCCACCTCACAAATCGCCGCCTTCTCAATCGCCAATAGCAAATTAACAGTGGTTGCCGGCAGTCCCTACGCCCTTGCCTCAACCCCCTATTCCATTGCCGTCTCGCCAAACGGCGCCTTCCTGTATGTCGGCACGGCCGTGGGCATCTATCTCTACACCATCGGTTCGGGAGGCGTACTGACACTGGCAAACAACTCTTCCGTCATCTCGTCCGATTTCGCTACCACCATGCAGTTTGACGCCACTGGCTCGTGGCTGCTGGAAGCCGGCCCCAATCTCGCGGAGGTGCTCGCCATCCGCATCAATACCCTGAGCGGTCTTCCTTCCTCCGGCGTCGAGGTTAATACAGTTCTGCCTTCTGCCAACATTCAGCAACTCACCGTTTCGCCGGATAACGCTCACGTCTTGGTCGCAATGGGCACCAGCGGCACACAGGAAATCTTCTTCGTTGCCGGTAATAGCGCGGCGCCCTTCGGAACCGGCGCCAACATTCCCGTCAAGAACCTCGGCGGCTCCGCACTCTCCGTCGCCGTGGACCCTCAGAACCGGCTCATTTACATCGGAGAAACTGCCGCGACCTCGGGTTCCAATACCGGCGGCCTGCGCGTGCTGGACTATAACACCCTTACCGAAATCTCGGGATCTCCCTTCAGCACGGGAGGACTTTCGCCGTACTTCATTCTTCCCATGTCCACCGGAAAGATCATCTATATTGCCAACCGCAACGTGACCGGCAGCGCCACCGGCACAATCACCGGCTTTACCGTCGCAACCTCCGGATCCAGCTATTCGCTGACGCCTCTCAGCTCCACAGCCACCACCGGCATCGCGCCTGTGGATATGGCGGTGGATGCCACCGGCACCTACCTGATGGTTGTGAATTCCGGCGGTGTTCCCGATCTCAGCGTCTTCACCTTTGATTCCACGACCGCCGGCAAGCTCAATTCCGCGCTCAGCGCCCCCACCGGGGTTGATCCCGTCCAGGCGAGCGCCATCGCGGCGCTGCCGTAGCAAATGTTCTCCCGGGCATGCAAAAGTAAGGAAGGGCTACGGTGCCTCGCGGCCCGGCCGCAGCGTGGTGCGGCAGAGCAGTGGTATCAACGCTTGCCACAACCCGGGGCCCGATTTTGTGTCTAACCCGATAGGAGAGATTAAGAACACCGTGCGCAAATCAACCCTACTCGCTCTTGCAGGCGTCTTTTTGCTGCTTGCTATGGCATGGCTCTTTTTCGTGGTATTCCAGATTCCTGCCGCAGCTCAATCCGGCGACTTTCAGATTGCGCTCAACGGCAAACCCGTGGGTACGGCCAGCTACCATTTCCAAGGCACTCTCAAGGGCTACACGTCGACTTCTATGGTCCGTGTCTCGATGAAGGGTCTCGACTACGCCTTTTCAAAATCGGAGCGCCTCTCGCGGGCCAGCGAGCTGCAACATGTTTTCTTGAGCGCGGTGGTCAACAACTCAGCCGTTACCGTCTCCGCCGACCCGGCCGGCGCGCAGGTTCTGCTGAAATTCTCCGCCAACGGCCGCGGCACCGCCAACCGCCTGCCCGCGCACAAGGCTGCTGTTTTTCTTCCTGACTTTGACCCGGGCGCCTTGGAAACTCTGCTGGTGCTCGCCGTAGAGCACAACGACCGCGATCTCTGGGCGATCATTCCCAAGCAGGAAGGGTCGGTAGCTCCCGTCACGCTTGCCACCTTGCCCGACGAACAGGGAACCCTTGACGGCAAGCCCGTGACCGTTCATCACCTCGTCGCCACCATCATTGGATCTAAGACAGATATCTTCTCGGGGCCTGACAACCAGCTGCTCCAGGCTGAACTGCCGCAGGAAGGCTTTGCGCTGGTGCGCAAGGGATTCGTGCTCAAGCCACCTGCCCGCCCCCTGGCTCCGTCGGCCGAATGAAAAAATTCAGCTCCGAACCGTGGCCTGTAGTCGCACCCGAACTTCCTCCCCCGGTTGCAGTGCAACTTGCAACGGGATGGCTTCGAATCCTGGGACCAGATTGAAGGTTCTTTCTTTGGGGACGGCTTTGAATCCCTGCGCCGCGTCCGTACTTACCGTGAGCGTACCTCGTGCCTTAGAAATCTTCACGGTCCGCGGATCAGGCTGCTCCATCACCTCCGCGGCTCGGGCCATCACCGGCACAATCAAGTGCATTGGCGCCGGCCCCGCCGTATCCACGCTCGCAGCCAGTTCTACAGTCCCTTCACTCAACCGGTAGACGAGATGATAGCGAACGTCGCCGCCGGGAATGGGCTTGTGCCCCGTGGTCAGCATGCGCCCTTGTGCATCGAAGACAATCTCGCTTCCAGTGCGGTTTGCCGTCAGCGCGGCCTTCAAATCGTCGAGACTGGTGTAGGTCTCCTTGCCGGCGCACTCGATCCGCGGCGTCAGCGTCATATGCGGCGCATCGCGAAACTGCTGCTGGTTTGAGATTTCAATCATCGCGTACTTCGTCATGCTGGCCGTAAGAATCGGGCCGAGTTGGCGGTGATACAAGAGCGACAAGGCTCCACCACTGGCGTGTCCGCCGCCCGACTCGCCGCCGCTCCCCGCCTGCACGTCTTCCACATACTCCCAGTCGTACTCCGTAACCGTCGCGCGCCACGGCCCCACTGCCGCCAGTCTCGTCCCAATCACGGGAAAGGTCTTCAACCCATACACCTCATCGCGAGGCAGAGCCAGCCGCTGGTTCGTTTCCGCGCTGAAACTGGCCCGGTCCAACACTGTCGCCAGCGTCTTGGCATGCGTAAAGGTGTGGTGAATGCACGGCAGGTCGCCGTGTACGTGATAGTCCGGTCCGCCGTAGAGAAGCCCATCGTGCGTGCACGCCGCCATCAATTCCGCATTGCGCCGCGCCACTTCCCGGAACTTCGGCTCGTACTTCGACATCAGCATGAAGCCCGATGGGCAGCCGTCACTGGTGCGGCTGCCCCACCAGCTCCACTTGTAGTTGCGCGTGCCCCAACTGTTGTCCCACGCGCCATCGGGCAGCATGAACTCCATGTGCGCCTTCATGGCCGCAATCACCTGTTCCCGCACCCGCTGATCGTCAGCGAGCAGGCTGTAAAGCGCCAGCGCCGGCAGCGACTCCTCGACGTTGTATCCCAGGTCCACAGGACGGCAGCCTTTGGGCGACACGCTCTGGAGCGGATGCCCCTCGCCGAAGAGAATCCCATCCGGTGTGAACTGCCGCAATACTTCCTGCGCCAGCTTGCGCCCGCGCTCGATGTAGTGCTCGTCTCCCAACACCCGGCCGCAGAGCACAAAGGCCAGTGTCGCGGTCACCGGATAATTCACGTTGCCGGTCTCAATGGTGATGAATCCGTCGAGAAATTTCGCCGCCCGCGCCAGCCGGTCCGTCCACTGTTTGCGCGTCGGCGCATCCAGAACCTCGCCGTGGTGTTCGAGCGCTTCGGCCAGCGAGATGGCATGAAAGACCGTGATGCCCTTCCATGTGCTCAGCGTGACGTCGTTCACCCAACTGCCATCGGCGCGGCTCACCTGTGCCTCCGACCACGCGTTCACCAGCAGCGCCCCGCGCAGATACTTCGCCTCGCCGGTCACATGTGCCATCCTGAGCAGCGGATACACCGCATCGCCGCAGCGCCCGTGAATCAACACGCAGGAAGGACAGAGCAGCCCGCCATAGAACGCTGGATCGCGGAACTCCGTCACCTGCCGCGCCAGCATTCCGTCACACCATGCCTTCAGGAGATCGGAGTAGAGTTTCTGCTCGGTGGTTTGCTGATCTGTAGACGATGAAGCTTGCGCGCCCGCGGCGGCGAGTTCAGGAAACGCAGTCTTCGCTCCCAAAATGACAGCCCCGGCGCTGGACAGCCGCAGCAGTTCTCTGCGCGTCAGCGCGTTGCAAAAATTGTGAGTTTTCATACTGGAGGAAATACTATCGCTTGCCCGCAAGCGATGTACACCAACCGTTAGCTCCTGCTCTCAAAACCAGAACGATTGATCTCACTCTGAGGACAAAGGTCAGGATTTACGAGAAGGAGAATTCGCATTTGCCTTCACAATCATTCATCGCGGAACATCGGATGCGGAATCAGCCGGCGGTAATCTTCCTGGTGCGCTCTGTCCAGGCACGCCTCGATGATCTTCTTGCCCAGCGGATCGAGCGTGGGCACGAGGAACTGCTTCAGCTCGCGCGCAAAGAACTCGCGCCACTGCCGCGCGCCCTCCTCGTAGACCTCCATGCCGCCCTGCAACTGCTCTTCCACCTGGAAGAAGACGCGCGGTATCATCGATCCTTCGATGCGAAGCTGCTTTGGGATGTACCCCAGCAGCGGGCACAGCGCCTCATCCACCTGCTCGCGGGCAAAGCGCGCGCTGCCGCGCCGGGCCAGGTATTCGCGCGCGATCCACTCCGGCATGAACCCGACCTTCCACGCGCCGATATGCTGGTTTGGCAACAGGACGTAGCGCGTCTCCGGCGTTTCCACAATCTGGCGGAGCAGCAGATTGGCCTGGTCCACGCGGCATCCCGTGGCAAACGCCCAATACGATCCCACGCCCTCCGACTGCATCTCCTTGCTTTTTTGCGCCTGGATGCTGGGATTGGCGTGCCCGCGCGGCGCCGCCAGCCGCCACAACCACGCCAGCGCCGGACTGAGCACATGCAGCATTCCCAGAATGCCGTAGAGCTGGCTCTCGCGATGCGTGGGCGGGCAGCGCACGCCAAAGCTGCGCACATCCACCCGCTGCGGCCCGTCCAGAACGTCTTCCAGCAGCCGCCGCGGCAAAATTACGCGCGGATTGGGACACATCTTTCCCGGCGCATCCTCCACGTGCTCCCACGTCAGGCACGTTCCGCCCGGCACAACGTAGTGGTTCAGAAAGATCAACGGCTCAGGCGGCTCAATGCAGAGCCGCTCCAGGTTCGGCGCCGTTCCGTAAGCGTGAATATGATCCACGCGCACAAACCATCCATCCTCGGCGTCAGCCACTACCAGGCGGCGGTGATTCCTCTGGTAGCTGGGGTGCGCGCACGCCATGTCGTCGGCAATGGGCCGCAGATGGCAGGCTTCGGGCAGGTTTAGCGTTCGCTGCTCCAGCGTGACCACATTCCGGCCCAGCAACAACCGGCCATCCTCCATGCGGTGGATGTGCTCGGTCATCTCGCTTTTGCCGCCACCGCTCGCGCCTTCGTGCATCAGAACGAGCTGATTCTCATAGGGCGTGACGACGGCCACGGCGGAGCAGTGGTTGGTGGTCCACCCCTCGCGTTCGCCACGATCCAGCAGCATCGAATAGACGCCCTTCTTTGCGCTCGGGCCCGGGTAGAGGTTGTAGGCAAAGACCTCCTGGTGAGTCTCCTGCCGGTCGTGCACCACTACCTGCCGCCCGCCAAAGTGCGTGTGCCGGAAGGGCGGCGCGACAAAGAGCACCCCGCCCGTAATTGTGAAATCCGCCGGGACGCGGCTCCGCGGAATCATCCCCTGCAGGTCGGCCAGCGCCGCCGCGAAGAACGCCGCCTTGCGTGGCGCAATCAGCAGGCTCCCATACCCCAGCGCATCCGTCCCCGCGTAGAATGGCATTGCCACCAGTTCCTGCGTCTTCAGCCAGTCAAGCGTCTGCCGCCGCGTCTTTTCGAATCCCTCGCCAAAACGCTGTTCATACGTGGGCTTGTCAGTCGGGAGCCGGTCGCCGATCACCATCGCATCCGGATCGCGACGCCGCATCGCCGGGTCAGGATAGTTGACCGCGAGGCCGTTCCTGGCCTTGGTAATCACCGCCTCCATGATCCGCCCCACACCGGGCGTCTCAAAGATCACCTCATACACGCCATGGTCGTCACGGTTCCCCAAGGCCCAGTCCGTCATTCCCAGTGGCCTGCCCAGAGCCCAGTCCAACAGGTCATGGCGCGTCTCTGGTGATTGCACCAGAGGCGCCGCGCTCAGCACCTCGCATACGGCTGCTGGCAGATCCAAATTGGCCCAGTCGGCTTGAAAGTCAACCGGAGCGGCGCTTTTGGCGGCGGTTGTCATCTTGTGTCACTCGCTTTCTCAGGGGGGAGGATATGTGCGAAATCCCACGCGGCCCCAGGGATCGCAACATTCCTTTATCGCATCGGCCATCACATCTGGCAGTGCTTCCTGTCACATCCAGATTATCAATTCCTGGGAAACCGCTCCCGGACCAGCCGCATGGCATCCTCCGTTGTCGCGATCGTGCCCTCCAACTGGGCATCCTCCACGGCGCGCAGCATTTCCCGGAAACGTGCCCCCGGCTCATAACCCTCCGCGATCAGTTCCCGCCCTGTAATCAGCGGATTAGGACGCACCACCTCTTCCGGCATCGCCTGCCACCGGTCGCGGACAAACTCCCAGTGTTCCAGATTGCCGCTTGCCGCCAGACAATCCATCCGGTGCAGCGCCAGATGCTCAGCAAATGCCTCCAGCCGGAAAAACCGCTTCAGCGTCGAGGCCTTCATCTGCCCGGCGTGCATAAACCGCATGTGGTTTTCGATGAGCGCCAGTACCTGCCGCGCCTCGTCATTGGAGAAGCGAAAGCGCCGGCAGATCTCCGCGCCCATGGCCATCCCCACCTTCACGTGGCCGTCAAAGCGGATCCGGTCCGGCCCTCTGCGGAAGGTTGGCGGCTTGCCCACATCGTGCAGCAGAGCACCCCACGCCAGGGTCATCGAACAGTCCGGCTCCAACTGCTCCAGCAGCATCAGCGTGTGTACCCAGACATCGCCTTCCGGATGGAATTGCGGCGGCTGCTCCACGCCTTTCATCCGCGCCACCTCCGGCAGCACTTCGGCAAGCAGCCCCGTCTCGTCCAGCAGCTCGAAAGCACGCCGCGCCCGGCCCTCGGTCAGCATCTTGGTCAGTTCGTCTCGCACGCGCTCCCGGCTCACGGCATGGATGCGCCCCGCCAGCCGCCGTATCGCCACCCGCGTTCCCGCCTCCAGCTCGAATCCGAACCGCGCAGCAAAGCGCACACCGCGCAGCATGCGCAAGTGATCTTCTTCGAAGCGCGCCTCCGCGCGGCCGATTGCGCGCACGATGCCTGCATCCAGGTCAGCCAATCCGCCCACATAGTCAATCACCGCCGAACGCAGATTGACCGCATCCTGAAGGGCATGGGCCAGGCCCCCGACCTTCGTCACGTTTTTGTGGCCAGGGCGGATTACTTCCTCTGCCCCTTGCGGGAATATTCTGAGCGGATCCAGAAGCAGCCCGTTGATGGTGAAGTCCCGCCGCCTAGCGTCTTCTTCGGCGCTCGTTGTATACCGGACCACATCGGGATGCCGCCCATCCGTGTAGACGCCGTCCGACCGGAAGGTCGCCACCTCCGTCACAAACCCCACATCCTCATCCCTGGGGGCCACCAGCACCACGCCGAAATGCGCTCCCACGGCAAAGGTCCGCTCGAAGAGTCCGAGCACCACATCCGGCGTCGCGTTGGTCGCAACGTCGTAGTCCACCGGCTCGCGGCCCAGCAGTAGATCGCGCACGCAGCCGCCGGCAAGGTAGGCCTCGTAACCCTTGCCGAGCAGAAGCCTTATAATTCGGAGAGCCTCTTCGAACTGTGGTGTCGCCGGGATCATCGCTTTCCTCCATTCTCGCCCAAGCTGAAGGAGCAGCGCTCAATGGAGCAACTCCGCGAACACCGCTCACTCCACCAGCCCCGCTAAACTAAAGAGATGAGTGGGCGTGGCCTCATCCTCGGCATTGAATCTTCCTGCGACGAGACCGCCGCGGCCATTGTCGAGCGCGGCGCGCGCACTCTTTCGTCGGTCGTCGCCTCGCAGATCCCCACTCACGCGCCCTACGGCGGAGTCGTCCCCGAACTGGCCAGCCGCGAGCATCTTCGCGCCATCGTTCCCGTCGTCCGCGGTGCGCTCGCCCAGGCCAACCTCACCCTCGCTGATCTGGACGCCATCGCCGTTACCTCCGGCCCCGGGCTCGCCGGCGCCTTGCTCGTCGGCATCACTTACGCCAAGGCCCTGGCCTTCGCGCAAGGTCTGCCGCTGATCGCCGTCAACCATCTCGAAGGCCACATCCACGCGGTGCTTCTCAACGAGCGCGAATGCGCCGCCGCGCACGCTTTGCAAACTAGGCTTCTTCAGGAAAGCCAGCCTGAATCGGCCCTGGCCCTTGTCGTCTCCGGCGGCCACACTCATCTCTATCTCGCCCGCCCAGCCCACGGTTCCTGGACCTATGCTCTCATCGGCCGCACCGTGGACGATGCCGCCGGCGAGGCTTACGACAAGGTAGCCAAGCTGCTCGGCCTCGGCTATCCAGGAGGTCCCTGGATCGACTCGCTGGCCCGCTTCGGCAATCCGCATGCCGTTCCGTTCTCCTTTGCGCAGATCAAGACCAAGGCGCATCTGGCCGGCAAGACTCCGCGCACCAAAGCCGCAAAGACAGCCCCGATCGCCGCGCTCGATCCGCGCTTTCTGTTCTCGTTTTCCGGGATAAAGACAGCTGTCCTGCGCTACGTGGAGTTGCACAACCTGCGCGAAGAGGCTGCGGAGCGAGCGCGCCTGGTGTTGGCGCATCCGACCGTACCGCAAAGCCGCGAAGATGCGCTCGCACTCTGCCCGCCATCCACGCTGGACCTGATCGCCAGCTTTCAGCACGCGGTTGTGGGCGACCTGATGAAAAAGACCTTTGCCGCGGCCGAATCCCTCGGCGCCGCCCGCATTCTGGTCACCGGCGGAGTGGCCGCCAACCGCGAGCTGCGCACACGCTTCACCGCCGAGGCTCAGCGCCGCGGCCTGCGCATCGCCTTCCCCACTATGGCGCTCTCGACAGACAACGCCGCCATGATCGCCGCCGCCGCATGGCCGCGCCTCCAAGCCGGCGAATTCGCCCCCGCCGACCTGACCGCTGATCCGTCACTGGCCCTTGGAAGCGCGCGGTAAGAGACGCAGGCACAAACCAAATCCGCAACAGCATTTTGCCCGAGACATGCCTCCGGGGCGTCGATCCCTGCACCAGCCGTTCTGCTTGCCGGCTTGCATTCGAGTTGAAGGCGCTGCGCATCCTGCCCGCGATATGGAATAATGCGCCGGTGAGCCCTGCCGCTGTTACGCCCCATGCCTGGTTCCTGCTGGCTTGCGTCGTTGGGACCGTGCTTCTCCTCCTGCTACTGGTTGCCTGGCTGCGCCTGCACGCCGCGCTGGGCCTGTCTGTCGCCGCTATTGCGCTTGGCGTGGTTTCGGGAATGCCGATGAAGCAGGTGCCCGTCTCCTTCGCCAACGGCGTGGGCAATATGATGGGCCACATCGCCATCATCCTCGGAATGGGCGCCATCATCGGCCAGTTGCTGGCCAGCTCCGGCGGCGGCGCCGCACTCGGGAACGCTTTGGTGGACGTGTTTGGGGAGAAAGGCGTCTCCTGGGCGCTGCTCTGTCTCGGCATCCTTGTCGGGCTGCCTGTCTTCTTCGAGGTCGGCCTGGTGCTCCTGATGCCGATCGTTGTGGAGACTGCGCGGCGCAGCAAACGCCCGCCCATCCTGGTGGGACTGCCGGTGCTCGCCGGGCTTTCGGCCATGCACGGGCTGGTACCGCCGCATCCGGCGGCAATGCTCGCGGCCACTGTTTATCACGCCGATGTGGGCCGCTCCATTCTCTGGGGCCTGGTCGTCGGAATTCCCGCCGCGGCACTGGCGGGGCCGATTGTGGGATGGTTCCTGATGCGGCGATGGGAGCGGTGGCAGGCTACGGGCGGCGCGGCGGCAGCCGCGATCCCGGCGCCTGCCTTAGGCACGGCTCCGTCTGAAGCCGCGATCGCCGGCCAACCGGGAGGTCGCGGCGCGCAATCCGCCTTGCCCCCGCCGGCAGGCGCCGTGCGCGCGCTGGTGGCCATTCTGCTGCCCATCGCGCTGATCTTCATCGGCAGTTGGGCCGATGCAGTGACGGGCCCCGGAAGCAAGCTGAATCAGGTATTGCATCTGATCGGCAGCCCCGATGAAGCCATGTTGATCGCAGCGCTTGTTGCCCTGCTCACGCTGGGCGGGCGCATACAGACAGGCCGCCAGCACGGCCGCGAGATGTTGCGCCGGCTTACCGCGGACTCCTTCACGCCTATCGCCGGCGTGCTGGTCATTCTCTCTGCCGCCGGGGCGCTAAGCGGCGTCTTGCGCGACTCGGGGGCAGCACAGGCCACCGTGGGTCTCGCCATGAGCGCGCACCTGCCGCCCCTGGTGCTGGCCTGGGCGATGGCCGCCGTGGTTCGCATCTGCATGGGTTCGGCGACGGTGGCCATGGCGGTGGCTTCAGGGGTTCTGGCGCCGATGGCCGGTCACATGGGCGTCAGCCCCGAGATGCTGATGATGGCCACCGGCTGCGGCTCGCTGATTCTCTCCCATGTCAACGATTCCGGCTTCTGGCTGGTCGGCTCGCTCTTCAATCTCGATGTGAAGGGAACGCTGACCACCTGGTCGGTGGTCGAAACGGTACTCTCATTCGCCGGTCTCGGGTTTACGCTGCTCGTGGCGACGGTCGTGCGGTGAGAAGAGTGGGAACGCGGGATCAGGGAATAGGGATCGCTGATTCCTGTTCCCTGCCTTTCCGTTACTTCCACGCCCCCAGCAACCGTCGCAACAGCACCATCTCGCCCAGGTGGTAGGAGTTGTGATCGGCCACCAGCAGCGCCTCGCGCAGAATCGTCTGCCCGTCTCCGTGGGGAATCCGCGCATCCAGATCGGTGGATTCCGCTGCCACCAGCGCGCACATCGCCTTCAAGTCACTGCGAAAGGCGCGCACGCTCTTGTCCCATGCCTTGTCGTCCGTGGGCGCGGGCGTTGCCGGCCAGTAGCCCTCGGGCCACTCCGGCGATTGATGCCTGGGGTCGCGCGAGAATTCCAGAATGTCCCACTGGGCGATGCGCATGTGCTCCAGCACCTCCCAGAGCGAGTGCTCGGCGCCTTTTGGCCGCTTGCCGCGCAGTTGTGGAGGAATGTCTTTAATCGCTGCATTGAAATCCGTGTGGGCGTTGTGGCCCGTGAGCAGGTTGAGCAGGTGTTGCCGCAGAGACGAATCCTGATCCATCGCAATCGCTCCTTCCGCCGATTCCGGGCGGCGCTTCCGGCACACGCAGTCTTTTGCGCGTCACCGCACAGCCACTCCGCTCCACTGATTCGCCGGAACGCGAAAGGATGCCTGAATCTTTTTGCGCGAAGAGCCTGTGCCTCTGTTCACTTGCCCTGGTTCTGGGTAGTTCCCTTGTTGGTGGATGCCGCAGGCTTCTTCTGAACAGCCTTTGCGGGAACCCGCCGTCTGCGCACCACTCTCCGATGCCGGACCGGCGTGATGCACGCCATAGGCAATGGTGGAAGCGTCACCGGGCATTGCGTGACCGCCGCCGCCTGCAGGACACCGCTCAACGTGCTTACCTGCCTCTCCAACGCCAGAGCCGACTCCTGGATGCGCTGATCCATTGCGAGCCGGGCCTTCGACAGGCCGAGCAGCGTCTGCTGAAGCTTAGCGACCTGCTCGCCCGGCGCCGCCACGCGCGAAGCCTCATAAACCCGCAGAAGCACGTCATACAGCGCGTCGATATTGCGAGCGACCGGCAACTGCTTGGTCAGGGTCCCTGGCGCCGCGTCGGCCACGCGAAGCAGCGGGGGCAGGTCGGTTTCGATATCGTGGAGGATGGCGCCGATATTGTCGTTCGCTTCGTCTCGGACGCTTCCCCGCTTCCATTTCTCCAGCCGCAGCGTGTCGATTGTCTGATGCACGTTGTTGAGCGCGGGCTGCAGCAGCGCGGCTGTCGTCACGGGCGCGGCAGGGGCGGCAGACTGCGCCGGAGCGGATGACGCCGCCGCTCTGGGCGGGTAGGCCTGGGCCGCGCCCAGAGCAGCCAGCGAACAGATGACTGTCACCATAAAGGCTACATAGGATATACGCATGGATCATGCCTTCCTGCTGTCTCAGATCGGGCGAAAAAGGCGCGCCCGGCGGGTGCCTTTCGGCCAGAGGGACCAAGTCAGCAATTTTCTCCGTCCCCTGCAAGCCGGGAGACCGGAGCGCAGACAACCAAGGCAAGCCAAAGAACTCCCACCAATTACGATCATGCGGGAGAAAAGCGGGCTGAGCGCCCGGATACGCAGCGGAGCAGCCCCAACGTGGGCCACAGCGCCGGGTTCCATTCAGGATAACCGATGCCACACCCGGCTGCCAGCAGGCGAAACTCCCGCCAGCGGGGCAAGTCCCGGTTTACCGGCATCGTTCACGCCAAGGCGTCCAGCCGTTGAAGACAACATTCATGAGTTGTAGATGAACTGACGCCGGCGGCGCGGTCCTGCAGCAGCGGTCCTCACTAGCCGGGCTGGTAGACCCACAGGTCGTTGAGATAGCCGGTTTCGTGCAAAGAATCGACCCCGATCCCACCGAACATCCATAGACGGCCCTGACCATCCGTCCAGGTCACGGCGTTGATGCGCGCTCCGGGAATATTGCCGGGGTCCGGCGATCCGGAGGTTCCATAGGTTCCCGCCTGGCCGCCTGCGGTCGAGCCTCCCATCCAGGCCCACTTGCCACCGCTGTACTTCCAAAGGTCATTGAGGTAGGGAGCAGAATTGCCCTGCGAAGTCTCCCCAAATCCTTCTCCGCCGAAGAGCCAGAGGTTGCCGTCGGCGTCGGTCCAGCTTGCCGAACTGTCGCGCGATCCGGGAACATTGTTCAGCGCCGGCGTACTCTCGGTTCCGTAGACGCCCGTCTGATCGATCTGATTGCTGGAGCCGCTTTCCCAGGTCCACTGGCCGTTGCTCAACTGCCAAAGGTCGTTGAGCTCGGCAATATTGCTGGCGAGCAGGTTGTATCCGGCACCACCGAAGACCCAAAGTTTGCCCGCCGGGTCCATCCAGCCTGCCGCGCTGTAACGGGCTCCGGGGATATTTTCGGAACTGCCGTCGCCTTCGCTGCCATAAACGCCCGGCTGGGCGGGATAAGCGACCTTCAGGCCGTCCACCCAGGTCCATTGCCCTCCCGAATACTTCCAGAGGTCGCTGAGCGCCATCGCGCAGCTGGAGTTGACAGAGTCGCATCCCTGACCGCCGAAGAGCCAGAGATTTCCGGAAGCATCGGCAAAGGCTACGGCGTCGAAACGCGCGCCGGGAATGTTTCCCGATGAGGGCTGCCCCTGGCTGCCATAGACGCCCTTCTGGTTGGCGAGGTTGGTGCCGCCCATCCAGGTCCAGTCGCTGCCGTCGAACTTCCACAGGTCATTGAGCGAGCCGAACGTACCTTTGGAGTCGTATCCATTTCCGCCGAAGAGCCAGAAGTTGCCCGCGGCATCGCTCCAACCCGCGGCGCCGCTTCGGGCGCCGGGCACATTCTCCGGCGCAGCCACGCCAGCCTGACCGTAAACTCCTGCCTGATTGGTTGCCTTCGAACCCGAAATCATGGTCCACTCGCTGCCGTCGAACTTCCAGAGGTCGTTCCTGTATTCATTTGCCGGCGCTGTGCAAAGCGCGTGCGTCAATGCGCACGAGCCCCCGACAGGCGGACCTTCGCCCCCGAAAAGCCACAGGTTGCCGGCCGCATCGCGCCAGCCTGACGCTCCTGCGCGCGCCCCCGGCACGTTGCCGGCCGCACCCGCGCTGCCATAGACGCCGGCCTGGTCTGCCACCTGAGCACCGCTTGCCCAGGTCCATTCGCCCGGCGCGCTGTTTGGGGGCGCGGCAACAATGGCGACGCAGTTCACCTGGATGTTTGTGACGTCTTCTGTGGCAACGGCGCCGCTGGCGTGTGCCACGATGCAGGATTGGGCAGGGCCTGAAGGCTGCGCGAATGCCGTAACCAGGTAGTTGTCACCGGCATTGAGCGGCGTGGCAAAGGTGAACGATCCATTCGAGCTGATTGCCAGGTTGTTGCCGTTGTTCAATTGCAGGACAAGACCGCTCCCCGAAAGCCCCGCAACTGTGCCGCCTACCGTATAGCTTCCGGGATTGGAACTGATCGGGTGCGAGCCGTTACTGCTCCCGCAAGCGGTGAGTGCAAGGCAGGTATACGCGGCAAGAAGCAAGGCAGGAAGACGCCATTCTTCTCTCATCGAGAGCCTCCTCGGTCGCGCGAGATGCCAATGGCCAACAGAGATCGCGTATTTTTGAGGGCCAGGATTTCCATAACGTGCTCCTGGACAACGTGATTGTATATCTGCGCCGCATTCAAGAAGATTGCGGGCGCTGCCAGCGCGGCCGACGGCCTCTTCACCCATATCATCCCCGCGCCACCCCCTGCCTCAATCCGCCGCAGAGTCCGACGGCAGCGGCTCGCCGCGCGTGCGGCTGCGCCAGACGTGCACCAGCGAGGCGCTGACGTTGAACGCAACCGGCCCCAGAATCAGCCCGCTGACGCCAAAAAACACGACCCCGCCGATCATGGCGAGAAAGATCGGAACCGTGTGGAGCCGCAGCCGGGAGCCGACCAGAATGGGATAGAGAATATTGTCCAGCGTGCTGATAATCGTTGACCCGATCGCCACCAGGACGACGGCCCGAATCCAGTGATGGAGCAGGGCCAGATAGATCGCCACCGGCAGCCAGACCACATAGGCCCCTACCGCGGGCACCAGGGCAAAGAGAGTCGTTGTCATGCCCAGCACGGTCGCTCCGCCCATGCCCAGAAAGCCAAAGACAATTCCGGCCACCACGCCCTGAATCCCGGCCACCGCAAATCGCCCCAGCACCAGCGCCTGAACCGCGGTTTGCACCCTGTTCAACAGGTAGTCGGTTTCTTCCTCTTCCAAGGGCAGAAGGAAGCGAATGAGGCGCAGCCCTTCTCCCCTGTCGCGGTAGAGAAAGAAGAGGACAAACAACATCACAATGATCTGCGCAAGCGCGGTGATCGAGCGGCCGAGGATGCCGGCCAGCTTTCCGGCCACCGCGCCCGCGCTCTTTTGCAGCGCCTGACTGGAGTCGACATTGCCGGCGGCGAAGCGCACGAATTCGCCGATGCGCTGGTGCTCATCGAGGAACTGGCGGAACTGCTGCTCCGCGGTGCCGCTTTGCAGGCTCCGCACCGCTTCCAGAACATGGTGCCCCACGCCGTGCGCCACAAACATCGCCGGCGTCACAATGCTGAGCACGACCAGCACCACGGCAACAGCTGCCGTAAGCGCCGGCTTCCGCAGCCGCGCCCGGAGCCAGTCATAAGGGTGACGAGTCACAACGGCCAGCACGACCGCCCCGGTGATTCCCGGCAGAAAAGGCCACACAATCACAGTGCAGAGCAGAACCGCGCAGATCGTGATCAGAAATAAGGTGAAGCCGCCCCAGTCCAGCTTCACGTTCACCGGTTGCGGACCATCCGCGGCCATCTTTCTCTCCTCACATAGCCGATGGTATTGACGCACTGATCGATGCGGCGTCTTGGGAAATGGTGTGTCCGCATCGTCGTTGTCCAGCGCCTCCACGACTCGCCGTGGCGAGTCGCGGCCGCCGGACTTCGAGGCCCCGGGACACAGAATTTCCCGAAACGCTATAGGCGAGTCTACGGCGTTTTTGATTCATGCGCCCCAATTTCTCCAGCGAAACCTGGAGTTTTTGTGCGGAAGGGAGCAAAGCGAGACAGCGCTAACCTGCCAGCACCGCCCGCTGCGCGGCGAGAATTTCCCTGATTCCGGCCTCGGCCAGATCAATCAGGCCGTTCAACTGCACGCGGGAGAAGCTGCCTCTCTCGGCCGTCGCCTGCGTCTCCACCAGGCCCCCATCGGCGGTCATCACCACGTTCATGTCCACCTCCGCCTGCGCATCCTCCTCGTAGCAGAGGTCGAGCAGCGGCGTGCCGCTCACGATGCCCACCGACGTCGCCGCCACCAGTTGCTTCATCGGCGACCGCGGCAGCGTTCCCGCCTTGACCAGTGCATTCAGCGCCAGGGCCAGAGCTACCGCCGCGCCGGTGATCGCCGCGGTGCGCGTGCCGCCGTCGGCCTGAATCACGTCGCAGTCCAGAATCACGGTGCGCTCGCCCAGCGCCTGCATATCGACCACCGAGCGCAGACTGCGGCCAATCAGCCGCTGAATCTCATGGGTGCGCCCGCCGATCCTGCCGCGCTCGCTCTCCCGCGGAGTACGCGTCACGGTGGAGCGGGGCAGCATGGCGTACTCGGCCGTTACCCAGCCGCGGCCGGAGTTGCGCAGCCAGCCCGGAACGCCCTGCTCAATGGTGGCGCAGGTAAGCACCCGGGTGTTGCCCAGCGAAACCAGAACTGAGCCCTCGGCCGTCTGAACGAAGCCGGGCGTAAGCGTAAGCGGGCGAAGCTGGGCGGGAATTCTGCCGCCAGGACGAAAAAAAGAGCCGGTCGCGTGCATAAAAGGATTGTACGGGAACGGCTTAGACCCGAACCGGCAACGAGTCCACGGAATCGGTACCGAAACGGGAAAATTTGCCCATCCGGGTCCGCAAATGGGGCTGCTTGATAATCAATTGAAACCACGTAAGTTATACCAACATTCCAAGCTCTGACGTTCCATTTTGGAACTTTTTGCGCATACCCACCCCTGTGCGCCACTTCGTGATCTCCAGATTATCTCCTCCGTTATCAAAAGCTTAGCTAATGCGTCCGAGTTTGGCACGCGACGTGTACTAGAAGAAGACAAGTCCCGAAAGCGGAGGACGGCACAAGAGGAAATACCGGCTCAGGAAACAGCGAACAAAGATTATGCAGGCAGAGATCAGAAGACCGGCCCTGGCAGTGGCTTTGCGCCCTTAAGGCACAGACTCCGATTTTCAGACCCCACATCGAAAGGAAACGACGGATGCAGCACCTGGAACAGATGGTAACGCAGGACGGAAGTCCCTACGGCGGCCGCGAGCAGGCACACGCGCTCATGGCAACGCTGGCCAGTTCGCCTGGCCACAGCGAGACTCTGGCGGAGGTGGCGCACGATGCCAAAAACATGGTTACCGCGCTGGGACTCTATTGCGACCTCCTGGAGGAGCCTGGAGTACTGGCGACTCCCTTTCATCACTACGGAAGCGAATTGCGCCGATTGGCCGCGGCCAGCCGCCGGCTGGTGGAACAGCTCATGTGGCTTCAGACGGCTCAGGATACGGAAGGCATCGCGCGAAGCGGACACGGCTCAGAGGCCGCAATTGTGCTTCAACCCGGAACAGCCTCCCAACCGAAGCGGAAGCCCCTGGGCTGGGCATCGCTTCCACCGACACCAATTGACAACCTGGAGGACGAGTTGCTGGCCAACCGCAGTCTGCTCTGCGCACTCGCTGGACCTTCGATCGCTCTCACGATAACCACGGCGGGCGGCGGCCTGCCTGTGCGGCTCACTGGCGAAGACCTGACCCGGATCCTGGTAAATCTGGTAAAGAACTCCGCCGAAGCGATGCCCGCCGGCGGACGAATCCTGATTGACCTCCGCGAGGGCGCAGCCGAACGCGGGGCCGCGCCCGTGCTGTTGCTGACCATTGAAGACAACGGACCGGGAATCCCCCCGAGCGTCTTGAAGAAGCTCTTCGAACCGGGCATTACCACCCATTCCAAGGCCGGGGTGGAAGGCAATGGCCGCAGCGTCAGCTTGCACCGTGGTCTGGGACTCTCGATTACGCGGTCCATCGTGGAGGACGCGGGTGGCCAGATTCGTGCCGCCAATCGCGATCCCTTCGGTGCCTGCTTTCAGATCGAGCTGCCGGTGACGATGCGCTGACGCAAAAGCGGGAAAAACTTCACCGCTCCCTGAACAGTCCCCCACCCAACCGCTCCCGAGGCTTTACAATGCTGGAAACAGTTTTCAACACAAGAACGATGGAGTTTCTTCCACAAACCGCAGAGCCGGCGGCGCCGTTGCACCTGCTTGTGGTGGATCCGGACTCGGCCGTGCGCTCGGCCTGTTCCGAGATCGCCGCCAGCCTGGGTTACGCAGTCGAAAGCACCGGCGATCTGAATCAGGCGCGCGCACTTCTGCGTGGCCACGCCGCCGATATACTACTCGTCAATCTGCCCTGCGGCTCAGGCCAGGGATTCGAGCTGATCTCCGAGGTCAAGTTGCTGTACCCGCAGACCGCGGTGATCGCCATGACCGCGTCAGGCTCAGTGAATGCGGCGGTGGAAGCGATGCGCTGCGGGGCCTCCGACTACCTGACCAAGCCATTCGCCATGGATGAACTCTCCACAGTGCTGGACCGCGCCGCTCAGAAGCAGATGACCGATACCGCGGCGCGCCAGTTGCGCGAGCGCCTGCGCCTGGCCGATGGGCTGGGTGCGATCATCGGCCGCTCGCCGGAGATGGAGAAGCTCTATCGCATTCTGTCCAAGGTCGCACAAAGCACGCACCCGGTGCTGATTCTGGGCGAGAGCGGCACGGGCAAGGAACTGGTGGCGCGCACCATTCACGCCTACGGGCCCAACGCGCACAAGCCTTTCCTGCCTGTGGACTGCGGTTCGCTGGTGCCCACGCTGATCGAGAGCGAACTCTTCGGCTACGTCAAGGGCGCCTTCACCGGCGCCAACCGCTCCAAGGACGGTTTGCTGGTCGCCGCCGAAGGGGGCACGGTCTTTCTCGACGAGATCGGCGAACTCTCGCTCGACCTGCAGGCCCGGCTGCTGCGCGCACTTCAGGAAAGAGAAGTGCGGCCGGTTGGCGCCACCCACCGCGTGCCGATCAAGGCGCGCATTGTGGCCGCCACCAATCGCGATCTCGCCGCCATGGTCGCGACGGGCTCTTTCCGCAAGGACCTCTTCTACCGGCTCAATGTGGTCAACCTGCGCCTGCCGCCGCTGCGCGACCGGCGCGAGGACATCCCGCTACTGGCGGCCCACTTTCTTGACCGCATCAGCCGCGAGCACGGCCGCAAATTCACGCTCTCCGATGAAGTGCTGAGCACCATGATGCGTCATGACTGGCCCGGAAACGTGCGCGAACTGGAGCACGCCATCGAGCGGGCCTGCGCGCTCTCTTCAGGGCCGGTACTGCACCTGGGCGACCTGCCGACGCAGTTACAGCGCCATGGCCTCCAGAACGGCCTGGATGCGCGGCGCATACCCTCGGACGATCCGCCTGGAGATGGCGCGCCGCCGCTCAAAACGCTGGCCGAACTCGAGCGTGAAGCCATTCTCGGAGCCATTCGCACCCTGAAAGGCGACAAGCTGCAGGCTGCGAAGCTGCTCGGCATCGGCAAAACCACCCTCTACCGCAAGCTCAAGGAATACGGCATCGCCGATCCCCTGCGGGAAAACTGAAAAAGCAGCTTTCAGCTTTCAGTCCTCGGCCTTCAGCTTCTTTCTGCTGCCGCCGGCGAACTGGGTTGGTCATCGAAGACAGCAAACTGAAAGCTGATAGCTGATAGCTGGAAGCCAGGAGCTGAATCATGAGCATTCTGATGGTGACGGGTATCGAAGGGGCGCGCAACTGCGCCGATGTGATCAGCGCGCAGCTGGGCATGGAAGTGGAAGTCGCGGAGGGACGCAGGGCTGCGCTGGCCGCGCTGCGCCGCCGCGAGTATGCCGCCGTTGTCGTGGACGAAACCCTGGCCGAGTGTGATCCGGCCGCCGCCGAAGCTATCTGGGAGCACGCCGGCCTCGCCATTCCCGTCCAGATCAATTTCGCCCTCTCCGGCGCGGCCCGCCTGGTGCGGGAGATCCGCGCCGCCCTGCGCCGCCGCGAGCGGGAGCAGATGCTGGCCCGCCGCGCCGCCGCCGAAGCCATCGAGACGGAGTTGAAGTCCACGGTGGCCGGCCTGCTGCTGCACTCGCAGTTGGCGCTGAGCGGCGGCGAAGTGCCTTCGCCCGTGGCCGAAAAACTGCGCGTCGTCGCCGACCTGGCCGGCAGCCTGCGCCAGCGGCTGCACGCTCCGCTGCAGGTCCCATAGCGACGTCCCTGGCGACCACGTGGTTTGATCCGCAGTCTCGCAAGGTCTTCCGCTGTATCGCGCATTTGATGCATAAATCAGCGCAGCATTGTGCGGATGTTTTTCTGGTGCGATCAGCCGTGGTGTTCAGTACTGGTGTTCTTCTGTATCCTTGATGGGTCATTCGCAACCCGCGTTCAGGAGAGCTTCGTGATCGAGAAGACGCCTTCCGGAGGAGTTGTGCGCCGCGACTTTTTGAAAGGCGCTGCGGCGCTGGGAGCAGCTTCTTCCGCCCACGCGCTGCCCGCCATACAGGCAGCCGCGGCGGGAGCGCCCGAAGCCGCCACAACCGGCGCGGAAGATCGCGCCTACTGGATTCGTCTGCTCGATAAAATCTGCGCGCCGGTGCTGCGCAACTTGAGCGAAAACAAGCTCAAAGCCAACATGCCGGTGGTGGTGCCTACGGGCAACCTGGAAGAGCGGCGTCCGTTCGTCTACCTGGCCGCGCTGGCCAATGTGCTGGCCGGCATCGCCCCGTGGCTCGAAAGCGGCCCCACCAGCGGCGAAGAAGGCGCGCTGCGCCAGCAGTATGCCGAGTGGGCCCGCACCGGCATCCGCAACGGTACCGATCCCGACTCGCCCGACTTCATGGACTTCAACAAGGGCAGCCAGCCGGTCGTGGACGCCGCGTTTCTCACGCTGGCCATTCTGCGCGCTCCGAACGAACTGTGGCACAAGCTCGACCCCGCAACGCAGCAGAAGATCATCAAGGCCCTGCAATCCACGCGCGTCATCAAGCCCGGATTCAACAACTGGCTGCTGTTCTCCGCCATGGTGGAGACGGGCCTCTCCACGATGGGCCAGTGGTGGGACCCCATGCGCGTGGATTTGGCCCTGCGTACCGTCCTGAGCTGGTACAAGGGCGACGGCGAATACGGCGACGGCCCGTCATTCCACTGGGATTACTACAACAGCTTTGTCATTCATCCCATGCTGGTGACCATTCTTGAGGTGATCGGCCGCTCCTCCAAGGCATGGAACTCCTACCGTCCAGAGGTGATGGACCGCGCGCGCCGCTACGCCGCCATCCAGGAGCGGATGATCAGCCCCGAGGGAACCTATCCGCCGATTGGCCGCTCGCTCTCGGACCGCACCGGAGCCTTTCACCTGCTGGCCGACATGTCGCTGCGGCGCGACCTGCCGGAAGGCGTTTCGCCAGAGCAGGTGCGCTGCGCGCTCACCGCTGTGATGCACAAGATGCTGGAGGCCCCGGGCACCTTCGATGCGCAGGGCTGGCTCCAGGTGGGCTTCTGCGGCCACCAGCCATCGATCGCCGAGACCTACATCACCAGCGGCACCGCCTACATCTGCACCTGGGCCATGCTGCCGCTGGGGCTGCCGGCGAGCGATCCCTTCTGGGCCGCGCCGCCCGCGCCCTGGACGGCGAAGAAGGCCTGGAGCGGCGTCAACATCAGGACCGATCACGCCATTCGGGATTGATCGCGCCGCATGCGCCGCAGTCAGCCGCGGCGATTTTGCCCCGGCGTTTTTTGCCCGCGGGCTTCTACCTTCATTGGAAGAGATCCTCGCGCGCGTGATCTAAATCACACATTTTTTCGAACTTTAGTTATGTTGCCCGCAGTATTTTAGCTTGACTCCCGCAATTGCGAGCTATACTCGCTATCGATTTCTCAACGAGCCATCTCCGATGTCCTAGCCAACGAAGCCGCCTCCGCCCGGAGGCCCCTCCGCTGACCTTTCCGATGTACGTTGTTTCGACTGAAAGGAGACAGCATGAATGTTTCACGATTCGCCCCCCCCCCGCGTGGACTTCTCTGGTTTGCACTCCTGAGCCTCCTGCTCTGCACGTTGGCGGCAGGACCATCCGCTCACGCGCAAACCCAGCAATCCTTAACCAAACCCGTCCCGACGGCGCGCATGTATTGGCACTTCTTCTCCTATCAGCATTACCTGGATATGTTGGCTCTCAAGTACGAGGCTGCCGGCAAGGATGCAGCCGGGCTGCGCAACTCCCTCCAAAAACAGTTGAACTTTTCCGACGCGGAGTTCGCCCCAGTCCGCACCTCATGCGACCACCTCGCCGCCGAAGTACAGGAGCTGTCCAACGAGGCCAAGTCCCATCCCAGCGAAACAGCAGTCTTCGATGAAACCCGCGACCAGGAAATCCAAACCGAAATCAACAACCTGACCAACGAACTGTCCCCCGCGAACAAGGCAGCTCTGGACGCGCTCGTTGTGCGCCTGTTCACCCCGCGCCAGCCGGCACACAAGGGGGTGCAGCAATGAAAAGCCTATGGCAACTCCCTCTTCGCCGGATGTGGCTTGTGTTGGCTGCGGCCATCGCAGTGTCCCTGCTCCCGGCGCCTCGGGCTCACTCCCAAAGCCTGAACGCCTGCGAAACATGGGTGGTCGATTCATACGGCACAGAGCAAACCAACTGTCTCACCGAATGGTATTCCGGAAGCACCCCTGAACTCTCGGCCACCGTCCAGGTCGATTCATACGACGGCAACTACGTTCCCGCCGTAGATGCCTATGTATCATTGTCCGACCCGAACGGAAACCTGGGCAGTTGGGACTACGACCAGTGGAGTGAGCCGACCGGGCCCGACCCCGAGGCTTATGCCGGCGTCACGGTCACGCTCACGCCCAACGACGTGTACGACCTCTATGGTGGCTTCGGGGAGTGCTACGACCCCACCGGAAGCGGCGGCTACTATCAGGACGAGTGGCAGCCTGTGTGGATCGATCCTACGTACAATCCCACCGCGGATCTCGCGTCAAGTATCTTCGATCCTGGGTACCAGATAGTTACCCTTCTTTATCCGCCGCCGGGCGACAAAAGCACAGAGAGTTTTGGCACTTCCACCACGAACGGAACAACCTCCTCCGTCGGGAGCAGCTTCGAGAACTCCACGGAAATCTCGTTTGAAGGCGGGACGAGCGTCGCCGGCGGAGGCTATAGCTTTACCTACGCGACCGGCCAATACAGCAACAGCACCTACCAGACGACCCTCACCGGCGATTCCACGATAGGGGAGAATGCGAGCACGCTCACGCAGTACAATCCCAACAACCTGGACGTGCCCGATCATCGTTGGGACACCTTCTGGCTTGTGATGAATCCGCAGATCACGAGCGGATCGGACGACACGGGCAACGTGACAGCGTATGCGGCGGACCTCCAGCCTGTGAGTGGAGCTGGCTGGCTTACGGAACCGGATCCCCTCCCCGTTGTGGTGGAAGATATGCTGAACCACACTGTCCCGGAAAACACCCTCAATCAGCACCAGCTCCCGCCGCTGAATGGCGTCACGTATTACCTGCCTGGGCTTGCCTCCATCTGCAAGAACGTGATCGCGTCCGAATACAACAGCCAACCCGGAACCTGCACCCTGGCAGATCAGTGCGGGTGCCAGCTCAGCGATTTCTCGGAAATCCTGGCCCAGGACGACCTGCTGCGCTGGGATAAAGACACCCTCCAGGACAACCGGCTGCCCGGATGGGAAAGCCCGTTGGATGTAGACACCTCGGACAACCCCCCTCCCCCGCCGGGCCAGCTGCCGCCGTGTTACACACCCAACCCCACCCTCAAATGCCGGTATGTGCCGGTTCCAACCTCGTCGACAAACCCCGCTCCGCAGTTAGAGCCGCTGGACTACAACGCAGGTCCGAACGGCTTTACACAAACCGATCAAACCATCGCGAACCAGCAGCTTGGCGAAACCGAATCCTACTCGGTGGGCGTCAGCCGGTACATCGGCTGGGGTAGCGCCCCCTTTGAGGCCAAGCTTAGGGTAACGGATACGTTCAAGTGGGGAGACAGCGAGAGTACGGGAACTATCAACGGCCACGGAAACTCGATGAGCGTCACCCTCTCTACGGACAACCCAGGGTGCCAGGAGGACACCTTCGTGTACGAAGACACGCGCTACCACAGCTTCGTCGTGCAAGCGTCGGACAATGTCCCCAACTGTAAACAATAGCCTTGCCGCGCTTAAAGGCGAGGATCCGCGAACGCTTTTATGCCGCAGGCAAAAACCAGCTTATAGACAGCCGGGCGGATTTCCGACAACGCAAGTCCGCCCGGCAACAACCTGGAGAAATGCGATGAAAACCGCTCTCGTTGTGCTGCTTTTTGCGGTGTCTGTATTTTGTCAAGGCTCCGCCGCCGCAGCTCAGCAATCCTGTGGGCCCCGAAATGTGTCGTTCGAGGTCAGACTCGACGATGCGCAACATGCGCCAGCAAAGCCCGAGCCTGGCAAAGCGCTTGTCTATTTTGTCCAGGACGTAGTCGAGGTGCATTACTATCTGGGCGGCGTCGCAACCAGAATTGCGCTCGACGGCGTCTGGGTGGGAGCGGTCAAGAACAACTCCTACTTCTCTTTCTCCGTGGCTCCAGGCGAGCATCACGTTTGCGTGGATCGTCAAACGCACTTCGCCGATATGACGGAGCTCGCCCATTTTACGGCGGAAGCGGGCAAGACCTACTACTTCCGAATGCGCTACATCGACCCCAAGGCCGCGGCCTTGCTCTTCGGCCCGGTCGACCGCGACCAGGCGCTCTATATGATTGCCTCTGATCCCCGGAGCATTTCGAAGCCGAAGAAATGAGGCGCAACCGGCGCGACACATATTGCCGATTCAGAAACTGGAGACTCGCTATGCGTTCGTCACGTGGTCCTAAGTTCCCTAAATCAAGGCGCTGTTCCTCCGCGAAGTTGATAGAGAGGATCGTTATGACCGTCTTCATGATTTGTGCTGCCCTCCTGCTCGCGAGTTGCTCGACACCAGCCGGCTACGGTTCCGGCCCGACACCAACTCCGCCAAAAGAGGTCGCCATCACTACGCAACCCGCGAACCTGGCCGTGCCCATCGGGCGTCCGGCCACCTTTACTGTCACTGCCACCGGGACCGCGCCTCTTTACTACGAATGGCTCAAAAACGGTGTGCCGATTGCAGGCGCCGACAGCGCCTCTTACACCACGCCCAACATCACGCTCGCCGACAGCGGCTCAGCCTATCAGGTGATCGTGAGCAACCTTACTAGCTACGCGAAGAGCAGCGCCGCCACGGTGACCGCCGGGCCGCGCGCCCCGGCCGTCGGAGACCTGCGCTACCTGCTCTGGGAGCAGGTTACCCAGCCTGCTGGATGGCTGGAGACTCCGGGCATGGGCACGTTTGGCGGCATTGTGTACGGTATGCAGAACTCTTACCCGGACGCGGTTGGAACCGAGCTGCAGATCGGGAACAGCTCTGTTTGCTACCCCGGCGTGGACTACGACTGCACGTGGTATTACGACGTCTTCAAGCTCCCGAAGGGAACGCCCGCTTTCAACATGGTTTACAAAAGCGGGACCTACTCCAACTTCAGCTCGGACGTGCAATCGATCGTGGCCCCGAACAGAGTCATCATGTCTCTGGACCTGGAACCCGCCAACAAAGCCTATGCGCTTGCTTATGCCGAGGCCACACAGGGCGGAGGATTCGACTACCGGATGGAATCCGTTCCCGTGTCCGAGGTCGCGTCTACCGTCGCAGCGGACGGCGCCGATGGCCGCGTTGTTACCACTCTTTCCATCGACCGCACGACCGGCTTGGTGGATCTCATCTCGTATGGCTGGCAGGGCGACACCACGACTGCATATAAAAGTAAGACGATCCTTGCCGGGGCAGGGAACGCGGGAGCCGTAGCCATCCTACAAGAGGTGTGTAACGCAGCTATCGCGCTGGCCGGCGAGGGCTATTTTATCAGCGCTATGGGCGGCAACGACATCGACGGCTACGTCCTGGTGGGGATGCGCGTGCAGGGCGACACCATGCCTCGTCCAATCGCCGTCGGTGGATTGACCACTATTCCGCCGGTGAATCCGGACAACGCCGTCTTTACGGAGGTGGTCAACCTGGAAACAGATGGCGGCGGCGGAGCGGTTGCCGGCGAGCAGTGAGGCCTTGCAGGCGACCCCCCCGGACTATGCCCAGATCAATGACGGCGTGCCGGAGTAGCGCCCTTACTTGCTCAGCCTGTACACCTCGCCCGATGCCAGCAGGAAAGCCCCGGTTACGTATTCGTGTGTGTTGGTCTGCTTGACCGCGTGCGGCTGCGAATCCACCAATTGCCCCCACTCGACCGCGCCCTCGGGACTCACGGCGCTCATCAACGCCGCATAGGCCTTCTCCGTTGCGGGCAGATACGTCTTGCGGTCGAGAATATGATGGTTGATCCCCCAGGCCAGGCCGAAACAGAAGAAGCCCGTTCCGCTGCTCTCCGGATGCGGAAACTCCGCCGGGTCATCAAGGTTGGCCCTCCAGAAGCCGTCGGGCGACTGCCGCTCAATCAACGCCGCCGCCATCTGACGGAAGATCGCGATATATTTCTGGCGGTCAGGCTCGTTCTTCGGCGGATACTCCAACATGCGCGCAATGCCCGCGAAGGCCCATCCGTTGCCGCGCGACCAGAAGATCTTCTTGCCATTCGCGTCAAGCTTGCCGATAAAGGTCGGGTCGCGATAGTAGAGGCCCTCGTCCTTGTCCCACAACTCGCCGCTCACGTCATCGAAGAAGGAACGCATGGTGGCGAGATACTCCTTGTTACCCGTGGCGCGCGTCAGCATGGGGAAGACAACAGCGCCGTAAAGCGAGTCCACATAGGGTTTGCCGCCGTCCAGATACCAGCGTTTCGCGCCGGCAGGCGAATTGGGCGCATCGGTCTTGAGCCAGCGCTGGGTGGGCTCGATCATCGCCGGGTCGCGCTTGGTGAGATACAGTTCCGTCCACGTTTCCGCGCAGAAGAGGCGATTGGCTCCGAGCTTCTCCTGCCCTACCTGCCAGTCACTCTGCCTGCCCCAGGCGAGTGCCTGGTTCAGAAACGCCTTATCGTGCGTGGCCTTCCACGCCTCCATCACGCCCGTGTACCAGGTGCCACGCTCCCAGTTGCGGTCTCCGGGCTTCATCACGGGATGCGCAATCTGATAGTCGTCCGCCCGGTGCATCAGGGCCAGGATCTGCGCCCGCGGCGGGAATGGTTGTGAGCTTTGGGCCCCAGCACGCGGAGCCATACAGGCTAAAACACCACAGAGTAGAAAAGCCGCAAACGATCTCTTCATCATGCCTCACAAAAAATACGACTACGATGGGTTCGTGCGTAGGCATCGTTCCCATCGCTCAGAGAAAGACGAAAAGGATTCTAAATGACTGCCAGCAGGCTCGTCTTCGCGCGGCGAGCGCACAATTGGCTGTAATCTGAAGTAAAGATGAAACACTCCGCCGTACTTCTTATCGACTGCCCGGACCGCAAGGGTCTGGTGGCGCGCGTCTCCGGCCTGCTCTACGAGCACGGCGCCAACATCCTGCACGCCGATCAGCATATCGACCACGATCTGGGCCTCTTCTTCATGCGTGTGGAGTGGGATTTGAACGGCTCAGGGGATGAGGGCGCAACCGGCTTCGATCTCGAAGCATTCAAAGCCGCCTTCGCGCCCATGGCCGCCGAACTGGGCATGAGGTGGCAGTTGACTTCGAGCGCCCGCCGTCCTCGCATGGCGCTCTTCTGCTCGCAATATCTTCACTGCGTCGCCGACCTCCTCTATCGCTGGCGTACCGGGGAGCTGCACTGCGAGATTCCCATCATCGTCTCGAATCACCGCGCCGTAGAAAATCTCGCCGCTTTCAACAACATTCCCTTCGAGTACATCCCCATCACGGCGGCTACGCGCGCAGAAGCCGAAGCACAGCAGATGGAACTGCTCGCACTGCACGGCATCGAGCTGGTAGTGCTGGCCCGCTACATGCAGATTCTCTCGCCCGGCTTTGTCTCCCGCTATCCGGCCGGCATCATCAACGTGCACCACTCGTTTCTGCCCGCCTTCACCGGCGCGCGTCCCTACCACGCCGCACACGCACGCGGCGTTAAGCTCATCGGCGCGACGAGCCATTACGTGACCGAGGTGCTGGACGACGGCCCCATCATCGAACAGGACGTCGCCCGCATCTCCCACCGCGACCAGGTGGAAGACCTGATCGCCCGCGGCCGCGATCTCGAGCGCATGGTCCTCTCCCGCGCCGTCCGCTGGCACCTCGACCGCCGCATCCTCTGCTACGGCAATAAGACGGTGGTCTTCGACTGAGGCAGGGACCAGAGAACAGGGATCAGTTGTCAGTTATCAGTGCCTGAAACAGGCGTGCCTTTCGACTGGTGCGGCAGAAGCGACTGCGTCGAAAGAGCAGATTTGCGGGCATTTTGATCAATCTGGCGTCTTGTTGTCTTATGCATCTCTACGCGCACGAATACTTCATCGGTTCTCAACGGACGCCGAATCGTGCGCTACGGCCGATACTGCGAGCCGACAACTGTTCCCTGATAACAGCCCTCATGGGTGCTGTTCAATCGCCACGCTGACCGTTGCCGTGTTTCCGCTGGATGCCAGCCCCAGCAGATTCGTCGCCACACCCGGCAGCGTGACCGGCGTGAAGGTCACCGTACCGTCCAGCGCCGAGGTGGCGATTGCCGTTTGTGTCACCAATTGTGCACCTTGCGTGCAGACGGTGTGCGGAGCACAGGGCGGCGTCCATGCGTAGAGCGCCTGAGAGAGCGCCACCGTGCCGCCGGCCATCGGGTTGCCGTTCATGTCGAGCAGGCGCAGCGTGATCTGGCTGGGAGTGCCCGTAGCAGCGAGGCTTTGCTCGGTACCCGAGACGGCATGGAGCGACGCATACTCCGTCCGCGCGCCGAAGGCCGTGAAGGCGACGCACTGATTGGTCCCGTTCAGGCAGGCGTTGATGCTGGCCGTCTGGCCCTCGGCGAGCGGCCCCACGGTCAGCGTCTTGGCAGCAATGCCGTTGGCTCCGGTGAGAGCGGTGCTGGAACCCGCGACGGCGATGCCGCTCGCCCCGCTCTGCCACGTCACCGTCTGTCCGCTCACGGGCACGCCGTTGTTCAGGACGAGCGTCTGCACCGTCCACGTAAACGTTGCGCCTGCCGCCAGCGAAAGCTGCGGCGTCAGCGCCGTAATCGCCGGCGGCGTTCCGCCCATAAACTCCGCCTTGAGGCTCGCCCCGTTGGTCAGCGTGGCCGTCACAATCGACCACGTGCTGCCGGCCGCCATCACGGTCATGGTGGCGAAGCCGTCGCCGGTGGTCGTCACCGAACAAGCGGGCAGCCCACAGGCAAGCGTCGCCGTTCCGCTGGTCACGGTGTAGGTGACAGTCACGCCGCCGGCAGGTGTCATGTCTGCGCCGAGCGCCTGCACTGTGAAGGGAATGGGCGTTGCGATCGGTACCGTGTTCGCGGGCGCGGTGACCAGCGTCATGGAATCGCCCGCGCCCGCATCATAGCTCACGCCTCCAGAGATGATGGCTGCTGCATAGAAAAGCGGCTGGTCGTCTACTTCCACATCGACCGAGCCGGTGACGCCCGAGGCCGCCGCCGGCGCAATGGCCGTGATCTCATTGGGCGAGATGCTGGTCACGAGCGCCGGCTGCCCGCCTACCAGCACCGTATCCGCCAGCCGGAAGCCCATGCCGTGAATCACGATGGGGCCGCCCGATGCTGGCAAGCGCGTGGGCGAGACCGTATCCGCGTAGAGCACCCAGCCGTTATACGCATAGTCGGGCCTGCCGTCACCGCGCTGGTCGGCGATGCCGATGCGCGCCACATCGTCGGCACTGGCCGTCACCCGCAGCCAGCTTTCGCCCGTGGCCAGGCCATTCATGCCGGGCGCCGCGGCCAGCGCCGGCGCACCCACGGGATCGAAGCCGTCCCACACGCCAATCGAAGGCATGGCCTTCGATTCGGTCGGCGCGCCGGTCTCGTCCACAGCCTGTGTCACCACGGTAAAGGTGCGCCCGCCGCGCACCGGAAAGCTGAACCAGTCACTCTGGCTCACCTGGCTCAGCCGCCCGCTCCAGTAGCCGCTGGCAGGCAGCATCCGCGGAGCAGCCTCTGTGCCGATGGCGTCGCGGTAGCCGCCCGCCGCCGAATTCGCCACGTTGACGGCGAGCATCTTCGTACTGCCCGCCTGCATGCCGGAAATGGTCATGGCCTGCGGCGTGCCCGACGGAGTAGCCTGCCCGTCAATGTACGGCCCAACAGAGTCGGTAAGAATATACAGCGGATTGATGGCCTCAAACGTCACCTGATAATCGGCCGTGGTCACGCCCGGCGGCAGTGGGATGCCGCTCAGGTCAAAATAGCCCTGCATTGCCGGGTCGTTCGAACCCCACATGTCGTACCGGCTCCCATTCGCATCCGTCCAGCCGGTAACGGGATTGCCGTGCTGGCCGTTGAAATAGGCCCCGGAGACAAAGCTCACCGTGTACTGGTAGAGCGGATTGCCGTTGCCGTCCAGCGGACGCGCCACCACGTTCACGCCCTGCATGCCATATCCGGTACGAAAGGTGACCGTCCCCTGAATCGACACCGTATTTGCCGCCGTGATCTGCTTGCCGGGAAAGCTGGCCAGGTTCGCGGCGGTGATGGGATAGATGCGATTCAGCGCGGCGATATCGTCATAGCGCAGCAGCGTCGGATTGGGGATGCAGGTGCCTCCGCCGGCCGAACAGGTGCCGCTCAGCGGCTGCATCACCGGCCAGCCCTCGGTGCCGTCCGGTTCGCCGTTCGTCAGCGCGCCGGGATTCACCTGCGAATAATCGAGCCCCAGGATGCGTCCGAAAGCCCGCTCCAGTTCGTAGTTCATCATCTCCAGCAGGGCCGAACTGGTGGCGCAGAGCCCGTTGAGAATGATGATGCCGTGAGCAATGGTGGCGTCAGGATTGATGTTGTCGAGCCATACCATCACGCCATTGTTCTGGCAGGTGTCTGGCTCGCTCGTGCCCTTACCAAAGAGCGTGTCGATCACTGAACCGTCCGCGTCGTAGATCACGCCAAGCGGATCATTCGTGGCCGCAGGGGTCACATCGGCCGGCTGCGCGATCTGGCCGGTCGTGGAAGCCGCTACAATGTTCGCCCCGCTCACATCCTCGTTCAGCGAGCCCTTGTCCGTCAGCGTCACCCCGGCGGTCGAAACCGCGCTCCACAACGCCGCCGCCGCATCCACCATCGCCGTCGCCTGCTGGTTGGTGATCGAAGCATTCAGCGGTCCCTGATCGACGTAGTAGTTCACCTGCCCGCCGGCCCAGTGCACGGGCTGGCCCACCACCGCGGGATTGAAGTAACTCACCCCGGCTACGTACTTGGGTCCGCCCGCCCATGCCGCCACGGGCGCCAGCGCCACGCAGAGCCAGAAGACCCTGCGGCAGCCAAGCCTGGCGGCGCATGCGAGTAAGGCGACGAGCACCGGAAACCCTCCAGATAAGAGGTTTCCAGCATGCGCGGGACCAGAATAGGCCTTTTCTCATGAGAAGTTTCTAAAACGACTCCATCGGAAGTTGGGATTTTCCGCTGCGATCTTTGCCGGCTTTTTCAAACTGCTTGATGAGACGGTACAATGCGAGCGCATCCGAATGGAAACAAGAGACTGCGGCGAAAGGGAGTTCGATATCCATGAGATCTTTCCAAGGGCCATCTTCCATACCTCAACGAGGATCAGCCTTCATCCCCTTCATCTTCATGGTTCTTCTGGGAACTGGCGTTTGCGCCGCTCAGACGAAGATCGCGATCGTGGCCGGCGCCAACCCTGTTGAGCAGCTCGCGGCCAACGATCTCGCCTCCCACCTGCACACACTGTATCCGTCCGCGACATTCAGTATTGGCACGGCTGCTGCGGACGCGACGGCCATCTACCTCGGGACCGCGCAGGATCTGCCCGCGCGCTATGCTGGTTCCGTCAAGGGCGAGATGGACAGCGCCGACAGCTATGCCGTTAAGGTCATTGATCCGCACATCGCCGTCATCGCGGGAGCCACTCCGCGCGCCGCGCTTTTCGCCGCCGATGCTCTGCTCGAAAAGCTGGGATTTGGATTTTACCTTTCGTACTCGACGAACCCGCCGCCGCGCACTTCGCCTTTTTCCTTCGACGGGTGGCAACTGCATGACGCCCCCACCGCCGCCGAGCGCGTCATCTTCGACTGGCACAACTTCCTGAGCGGCTGCTCCACCTGGAATCTGGTCGACTGGCAGCACTGGATCACGCAGGCCTCGCGAATGCGCTTTAACGCGATCATGGTGCATGCCTACGGCAACAATCCCATGTACTCTTTCACCTTCAACGGCCAGACCAAGCCTACCGGCTATCTGACCAACACGAAATACGGGCGCGACTGGGGCACCGAGCACGTGCTCGACGTGCGCAAGATGATCGGCGGCAGCCTCTTCAGCGGTCCAGTCTTCGGCGCCGATGCCAGCCTGCCCGATTCGGCGGCCCCCCCTCGTGACAGCGAACGAGTGCAGGCGGCGGAGAGCCTGATGCAGGGCGTCTTCCAGTTCGCGGCCGCCCGCGGCATGGGCGTCACCTTCGCGCTCGATGTGGATACCGAATCGGCCAATCCGCAGAACGTCATCCATACGCTTCCCGCCTCGGCGCGCATCGCCACGCACGGCTTCCAGCTTGTCAATCCCGACACGGCTGATGGCTACGCCTACTACCGGGCTGAAATCGAGCAACTGATGAAGATGTATCCGCAGATCACGCAACTTGCGGTGTGGTTTCGCGGCGCTCTCAACAGCCCCTGGCGCGGGATCACGCCGGAGGAGTTTCCCGCCGCGTGGCGCGCTGAATACAGCTCAGCCATCGAAGCAAATCCGCGCCTGCGCCACGACCCGGACGCACCCAGCATGTTCGCCATCGGCAAGATTGCGCGCGCCTTTCGCAAAGCCCTGGATGAAACCGGCCACAGCAACGTAACCATGGCGGCCGGGAGCTGGCGCTTCGACTACCTGCCGTCCGCCGATGTCTTCATGCCGCG
Organism: Acidobacteriota bacterium; assembly: GCA_021846945.1. GTDB lineage: Bacteria > Acidobacteriota > Terriglobia > Terriglobales > Acidobacteriaceae > Telmatobacter. Next base: position 60,635 of record JAJZVZ010000005.1, read on the forward strand.
CGGTGTGGCGCTGATGCCGCTCGACTACGACTACGCCTTCCCCAGTGATCCGGTGCAGGAGCGCCTGCGCGTCATCGGCAGGCACCGCTCCGTGATTCCCATCGTCTGGGCGCAGCACGACGACCGCGAGTTCTCGGGCCGTTCCTATACGCCCTTCGCAGGTCTCGGCTCCTTGCTGCGCTGGTCAAACAGCTCCGGCTTTGGCGTCATTCACTGGACCACGCGGCCGCTCGACCTCTTCTTCAAGAACGTCTCGGACCAGGTATGGAATGCGAGCTTTGATGAAACCCTCGACGTAACCGCCGGTGAGATGGCCCTGCGTACCTTTGGTGCAAAGGCGCAGGATCTGGGCAAGCGCTACCTGCTCGACTGGATCTACGATGCGCCGGCCTTCGGCAGAGAAACGTCAGATCGATTCCTCGACCAGTTCGTCGACGAAAGCAATGAAGCAATTGGCGCCAGGCTCCGCCTCGCTTTGCTGGCGCGCATGACGCCTCTGGCGCAGAATGCCGCCGAGCGCGACTGGATCGGCTACTACCAGGACTGGGAACACTATGCCCAGGATGTCTTCCAGGCACAAACGGCTCTGCAAGACTCTTATGCCGCCCAGAAAGCGGGCAATCTGCAGGCGGCGCGCAGCGCAATGGAGGCTGCGAATCCCAAGGCTGCCATCGAGGCTTACGTGCGCGCCATCCGCCATGGCGACACCAGCCGCGGCGAAAAAGGGATTCTCATCACGCTGAACCTGCGCTGGCTTCCCTATTTTAAAGCGCAGCGCGCAGCGCTCGGTATGGACCCGCTGCAAGTGGAGTTCGCGCCCACGTATCAGGAGCCGCTGGCGCAGGGTCCGGGCCACTACACATTCGACTTCAGCCCGGCCGACCGGCCCATTGACGTGCTGGGCACATCGGAACTGGGAGCGCCGGTTCAGGAGTTCGCGCCCGGATCGCCGTGTCCAAGCGGGATTGAGGTCAGCGCTCCAGTCGATCTCGCTATCGGCAACATGGCGCGCACCGTGCTGCCGTCGGGCGCGTATCGCATGAAGCTCAACATGCCTGCCGGCGCCAAGGTCCAGGTCAGATCAGGCAGCAGTAGCCAAACGGTCACTTCTGCCTCGCAAATTGACCTGCAGGCCAGCGGAGGCAAAGTCCATTTCACGCTGGCGCCAGCCGCCGGCCCGGCGCGTGTCTGCGGCCTCACGCTCCAGGCGCTCACGCAATGACCAGGGCACCGTATCCTGAAGGAAGGGCAAAGACACAATGAAAAGAACCGGTTTGATCGCTGCCTTCCTCATCGCCTGCGCGGTTTTTGCATGTGCGCAGGCAACTCATAGCGCGATAGAGCCGCTGCTGAACCAGCCGCTCCAGGATCCGGCAGTGGTGACCAACGAACTGCGCCACTACCTGCTCAAGCGCGTGCCGCCGCTGCCTGATCCGGCTCATGCCGCCGCCTGGGAGAAAGAGGCGCAAACTCTGCGCCAGCGTGAACTCGACGTGATCTACCATGGCTGGCCGCAGGCTTGGGTTGATGCCAAACCCAGCTTTGAGAAGGTGGCCACCATCGAGCGCAAGAGCTATCGCATCGTCAAGCTGCGCTACGAGATCGTGCCCGGCTTCAGCTCGACGGCTTTGCTCTATGAGCCTGAGCACATCAGCGGCAAGATCCCCGCCATCCTCGATGTCCACGGCCACGGTCCCGGCGGCAAGGCCGTCGAGCACAAGCAGAAGCGCTGCATCAATCAGGCGCGGCGCGGCATTCTCGCGCTCAGCCTGGAGTGGATCGGCTACGGCGAGCTGAGCGCCGAGGAGAACGAGCACAATAACATCGGCTTGCTCGACATGGCTGGAGCGAACGGCGTCGGCCTCTTTTATCTGGCCATGCGCCGCGGCCTCGACTACCTCTACAACGATCCGCGCGTCGATCGCACGCGCATCGGCATGACCGGCCTCTCCGGTGGCGGCTGGCAGACCATGCTGCTCAGTTCGCTCGATCCGCGTATCGACGCCGCCGTGCCCATCGCCGGTTTCTCGTCGCTGACGACCGCGATCGAGCATCCCGAGTACGCCGGGGATGCCGAGCAGAACGCCCCTGATGTGCGCGTGACAGCCGACTACGCGCAACTGATTGCCGTGCGCGCGCCCCGGCCGACGCTTCTCATCTACAACGCCATGGACGACTGCTGTTATCGCGCCGACATCGTCAAGCAGGGCGTCTACTCAGACATCAAGCCCTTCTATGCGCTCATGGGCAGCCCCGGCAATCTTGAGTGGCATGAGAATCAGGACCCCGGCACGCATAACTACCAGATCGACAACCGCCAGCAGTCCTATCGCTTTTTCGACCATGCCTTTCACGTCAACGTTTCCGATCAGGAATATCCCGACACCGATAGCGAGGTGGAGAGCTATCGCGATCTGATCGTCGGTTTGCCCGCGAACAACCTGACCGTCGTAGGTCTGGCGCGCCAGATGGCCGCAGCCATCCACCACGACCCGCCGTCGCAGCCGGATAGCGCATGGGCCGCGAAGCAGCGCGGACTGCTGCGCCATGTAGCGCGCTACGCGCCGGTGACCGTCGCTCACGCCTGGCCCATCAGCGCCACCCACGAGAGAGGCATGGAGAGCCGCGGGTACCGCTTCGAGTTCAGCAATGGGCTCAGCGCAACCGGCGTCCTGCTTGCGTCGCTCAACCGGCCGCAAAACGGCGGCACAACGCTCCTCATCTCCGACAAGGGCCGCGCGGCTATGGCGGTCGCAGCGGCCGATGCTGTAGATCGCGGGCGGCGCGTGCTGGTCTTCGAACCGCTCTTCTTCGGTGAAAACCTCCCCGGCACAGCGAAGCATTCCCGCACCACCAGCTACGCGCAAATGCTCAATACGATTGGCATGCGGCCACTGGGAATAGAGGCGGCACAGATTGCCGCCGTCACGCACTGGCTGCAAGCGGGCATGATCGACGGCACTTCCACGCCGGGCGCCCGCATCCCACCGGCGGGCAATTCGCTCGCACCGGTCAGCGTGGCCACCGACGGCCCGCGCAGTGAAACGGCAGCCGTAGTCGCCGCGGCGATCGAGCCGCAGTTGTTCTCCTCCCTCGACGCATACCACGCCATTCAGAGCTTTGCCGCGGTTTATACCAAACCGCTCACGTATAAGGAAGCACCCGATCTGATGTGTCTCGATCTCTATCGCGACTTTGACTTAAGCACGCTGACGGCAATCGCCTCGCCGGTCAAGGTGGATCTCTCGGCTCCCGAACCAGAGGCCATCTTCTGGTAGGAAAATTTCAGAAGGACTTGTCTGAAAACTCGCCGTGCAGCAAGGGTAGCACCGGCCTCCCGGCCGTCTGTGGCGTGGGCCTCCGGCCCACGCCCCTATGTAACCGCTGGAACCGCCCTCAGATCTCCGGATAGAAATCGAAGAACGCATCGAGGCTGCGCTTGAGCTGTTTCTCGATCTCGGCGCGCGAACCTTCAATCACGTGCATCGCCACGCGGGCCTCGTGTCCGTTGGCCAGCTTCAGCGTTGCATCGTTGATCTCAGTCACTTCGCCCTCCGGCAGCAGACGCAGTCCGTATACAAGAGTCAAATTCGCCATACGCGTCATCATATTCGAACCGCTCCAAGCCTTGCGATCTGGCTCACGCACCCGCGCCTGACCGGCTGGATAAAATAGCAGGGGCGGGATGCGGCTGCTATGCAGCCTGGCCAAGCGGCATAGATCACGAATCACAGGCGCGGGAAATGCGCCGGGGAGTGCGAACAGAATGATCACAATGAACCGGCGGGATGTGCTGAAAGGAGCCGCTGCTTTGGCAGTGGCTCACAATGCCTGGGGCGCTGCGGCGGCAGGCGATTTGCCGCACGCACGGCCTTCGCGCGAGAAGCGTCACTTTACCAGCACCGCCGTTGAAGCGTTAATTCCCCGCGTACAGCGCCAGATCGCCGATCCGGCCTTGGCCACGATCTTCGCGAACTGCTTTCCCAATACGCTCGATACCACCGTTTACCCCGGCTCCTTCGAAGGCAAGCCCGACACCTACGTTGTCACCGGCGACATCGACGCGATGTGGCTGCGCGACTCCTCGGCGCAGGTGTGGCCCTACCTGCCGCTGGCCAAGGAGGACGCGAAGCTGCGCGCATTGCTTGAAGGCGTGATCCGCCGCCAGGCACGCATGATTTTGCTCGACCCCTACGCCAACGCCTTTGTGCGCAACCCCGCCGATCCGCCCTTGCCCTGGGCCGTGCACGACCGTACCATGCATATTCCCGGTGTGGGTGAGCGCAAGTGGGAGGTGGATTCGCTCTGCTATCCCATTCGCCTGGCTCACGGCTATTGGCAGAAGACTGGCGATACGAGCCCCTTCGACGCCACCTGGAAGGAAGCGGCGCGGACGATCGTGCGCACCTTCCGCACGCAGCAGCGCAAGCAGGGCAAAGGGCCTTACTCATTTCAACGCGTCTCGGCGGTCCCGTCAGACACGCTGCCGCTGGGCGGCTTCGGCAACCCCGCGCTGCCGGTGGGCATGATCTTCTCCATGTTCCGCCCCTCGGACGACGCCTGCATTTATCCGCTGTTTATCCCCAGCAATTTATTCGCAGTGCTAAGCCTGCGGCAGTTAGCTGCGATAGCCGGACAGGTGCTGCAAGACACCGCCCTCGCCGCCGAGGCGGAACTCCTGGCTGCCGAGGTTGAGCACGCGCTGGCACAGTACGGCCAGACGCGGCACGCTACCTTCGGCGCCATCTGGGCCTATGAAGTGGACGGCTACGGCAATGCACTGATGATGGACGACGCCGGCGCGCCGGGACTGCTGAATCTCCCCTACCTCAGCTGCTGCCCGATAGGCGATCCGCTCTACCAGCGAACACGGCAGTTTGTGCTGAGTCAATCCGATCCGTACTTCTTCAGCGGAACCGCAGCCAACGGCATCGGCAGCCCCCACACAGGTTTGAATAAGGTGTGGCCCATCGGAATCATTTATCGCGCGCTGACCACGGCGGACGACAGCGAGATCCGGCAATGCCTGCGCTGGCTGCGCGATACCACCGCCGGCACCGGCTTCATGCACGAGTCCTTTGACAAGGACGATGCGACAAAGTTCACGCGGCCCTGGTTCGCCTGGGCCAACACACTCTTCGGCGAACTGGTGGTCAGGCTGGCCGAGGAAAAGCCGGCGCTGCTATCCGCTCCGCTCGTCTGAGTCGGGCAGCGGCCCCAGAGCATCTAGAATCAATAAGGAAGATCATGGCAGAGATACAAAACACAGTCATTCTCGGCTCCGGCTGCGCCGGACTCACCGCAGCTATTTACACCGCCCGTGCCGGCCTTAAGCCGCTCGTTCTCGAAGGCCACGAGCCCGGCGGCCAGCTCTCCATCACCTCTCTGGTCGAAAACTTTCCAGGCTGGCCCGATGGCATCCAGGGTCCGGAGCTGATCGACAACATGAAGAAGCAGGCCGCGCGCTTCGGCGCAGCCTACCAGTTGGCGCATTTGGTCAGCGTCGATCTGAGCGTGTGCCCCTTCCGGCTCACCACTTCGTCCGGTGAAATCCGGACGCACTCGCTGATCATTGCCTCCGGCGCCAGCGCCCGCTGGCTGGGGTTGCCCAGTGAGCAGGCGCTGATCGGCCACGGCGTCTCCAGCTGCGCCACCTGTGACGGCTTCTTCTTCCGCGGCAAAGAAATTGCTGTAGTGGGCGGCGGCGATTCGGCGATGGAAGAAGCCCTCTTCCTCACCCGTTTCGCCACCAAGGTGACGCTGCTGCACCGCCGCGACGCTTTCCGCGCCTCCAAAATCATGCTGGATCGCGTCATGGCCCATCCCAACATCGAGCTGCGCACCAGCACCGTCGTCGAAGAAGTGCTGGGCGTCGATGAGCACGAAGTGAAGGGCCTGCGCCTGCGCGACGTGAAGACGGGCACGCTCAGCGAGCTCCCCATCAGCGGCCTCTTTCTCGGCATCGGCCACGAGCCCAACGCCAAGATGTTTGCCGGACAGATCGATCTCGATGCCGACGGCTACGTCCGCACTAAAGACAACGTCTTCACCACTCACAACGGCGAGGTGGTCGAGGGCGTCTATGCCTGCGGCGACGTGCAGGACCGCCGCTACCGCCAGGCCATCACCGCCGCCGGTTCCGGCTGCATGGCTGCGCTCGAAGCTGAGAAGTTTTTAGAGGAGCACGGTCACTGAACCCAACGCCCGCTAGCCGCGAGCGCGCGGAAACAGATGCCATGACGGCGCTCCAGGAACATCTCGAACGGTTGGAGGATGCGATCACCGCCGCCTGCCGCGCCGCCGGCAGGCAGCGCGGCGAGGTCGAGCTGATGGCCGTTTCCAAGACCTATCCGGCTGCAACCATCGCTGCGGCCGCCGCGCTCGGCCTCACGCTCTTCGGTGAAAACCGCGTGCAGGAGTTTGCCGGGAAGGCGCCCGCGCTTGAGGCAGCAGGCCTTCGGTCGAGCACAGCGGCCGGTACGCTTCGCTTTCATCTCATCGGCCATCTGCAATCCAATAAAACTACCCGCGCGGCGGAGCTATTCGACGCTGTCGACTCGGTCGATTCACTTCACATCGCCGAGCGGCTGAACGAAACCGCGGGCAGGCCTGCCGCGGTGGGCAATCTCTCCAGGCGCCTGCCCATCCTGCTCGAAGTCAAGCTCAGCCCGGAGGAGACCAAGGCAGGCCTCGACCCCGATTCCGCCGAGACCGCCGCTTTGCTGGAGCGCCTGCCCGATCTGCCCCATCTGCGCATGCGCGGCCTGATGACGATCGCGCCTTTCGGCGTGCCTGAGGATGAAACCCGCGCCTGCTTCCGCGCCTTGCGCCAATGGCGCGACCGCTGGGCTGCGGCGCATCCGCGGCTTGCTTTCGATGTGCTCTCGATGGGCATGAGCGGCGACTTTCCGCTGGCCATCGCCGAGGGCGCCACCCGCATCCGCGTCGGCACGGCGCTCTTCGGCCCGCGCGCCCCACGCCCGGAGCCGCACTGATGCTGCGCACCACATCCGCCGGCGTCACTCTCGCCGTCCGCGCGCAGCCCGGCGCAAAGAAGACGGCCATCACCGGCGTTTATGGCGAAGGCGCGTCGGCTCAGCTCAAAATCGCCGTGCACGCCCCGCCGCTCGAAGGCCGCGCCAACCAGGCGCTCACAGCCTTCCTCGCCGAAACCTTTGCTCTGCCCAAAAGCGCCATCGAGCTTACCTCCGGCGAGATTTCGCGCAGCAAGGTCTTCCTGCTCCGCGGCGTCACGCTGGAGCAGGCCAAGGCATCGCTCCGTGCGTGGCTGGTCTGAATCCGGTGGACTTGAAGCTTCGCTGAGGCCGCGTATACTTCCTCAATATTCCAAAAGGAGACAGACCGTGGCGCAGTACGGTTCGCGTTCCCACAGGCCCAAAGCTCCCCTTATTCTGAGACCGCTTCTGATTGTGGCCTTAAGTGCGACTCTGGCAGTCACCAGCTTGCGTGCGCAGGAGTCCACGCCCATTCCCATCGTGGGATACATCACGGAGGTTCAGTCGCCCAACACTTTCGAAGTGGATGGCAAGCATGTGGTGACCACTCCCGGCACTATTTTTGGCCTTCTCGGCGGCAAGAACAAGAGAGACGACAGTACCTTGCAGAAACGCCTGCGGGTCGGCGCATTCGTCCAGGTAGAGAGCGATCCCTATAAGAACACCAAGGCTGCGAAGACCGCCGCATCGGTCCTCATTCGCGACGACTGGGATCAGAAACTCTCTGGGCTTGGCGTCATCGTCCGGGTCATCTCGTCTGGGCCGGAGCCGGTCTTCGAGGCTGACGGTTACCGCATCCGCATTACGCCGGCCGCGACGACCACTTTCACTGGAGGCGTGCAGTCGCTGGCCGCTGTGGGAACGGGCACATGGATACGCTACGAGGGCAAAATCGATCGCAATGGGATTCTCATGGCTGGGAAGGCGCAGTTCATCCAGGCCAAGCCCGCCAAGGACAAGTCTCTGAAGCATTGGGAAGACTCCGACTTTCAGTTCCGGCCTCCGAGTTCCGGTCCTAAGCCTCCAGCTACGCCGAAAGGAACCCCACCTCCCTTCGTCGACTTTCCCAAGAACGACGCGGCGCTTACACAGGACGGCGGAATCCGGTGGGGGATGCTGGGCGGTTTGCATAAGATTCCAGCGGACAACGCGTTGCAAGCCCGGATTCATCGTGTGGGAATGAGTGTCGTGCCGGCATATCAAAAGCAGCTATCACCGGATGATCCCTCAAAAATTCCATTCCACTTTTACGCTGTGGACGCAAAGAATATCTGCTGCGAGTTGATTCCGTTTGACGGATTGATACTCATTCCTACGCAAGCGGTCGAGCGGCTCAAGAGCGATGACCAACTGGCCGCGGTGCTGGCCGACGGCGTAGCCAGCGAGCTGCAACGGCAAGGGGCCAAAGCGACCGTAGGCAACCGGATCCTTCTCAGCGCTTACACGGCTGGCGGCGTAGCGGAGGCATTCATCCCCGGGATGAGCCTTATTACTCTGGCAGGCGGTGCAACCGCTGCGACGAAGGTCAATACGGCGTGGGCAGAGGAGCGCGCGCGGATTGCACTGTCGCTACTGGTCGACGCGGGTTACGACCCCCACCAGGCGCCGGAGGCGTGGCGGCTGCTGGCACCGAGAAAGCTGCCCAAAGATCTTCGCAAGTTGAATTATCCAGACTATAGCTGCTACCAATTAAGCATTCTCAATCTGCAATACAACTCCACCCCAACCAGTGGGCAGACCTCCGCGCGCTGAATAAGGCCCGGTTCAGCGGACGCGGATAGAAAGCGTTGCCAGCGTCTCTTCCGGCTCCGGTCTTACGCGGAAGTCCGCATGCGCTTCGGCGAACAGCACGCGCCCGTCGCGCCCCAGCACGTATGTAGCTGGCATTGGCAGCCGCCAGCTTCGCTCGCCGTTGATAAAGGGCAGGTTCACCATGATTGAAAGGTAATAATCGCGGTAGTACTCGGGGACGGTGTAGGCGAGACCGAACTGCTCCGCCAACGCACAAGCGGGATCGGTCAACACCGGGAACGGCAACCCATGCTGCCCCACCATGAAGTCACTCTGCCGTTCCGTCTGCGGCCCGATGGCCACCAGCAGCGCCCCGCGCTCCCGCAGCTGCGGGAAAAGGTCGCGCCAGGTTTCCAGCTCCGTAATGCAATAAGGGCACCAGCGCCCGCGGAAAAACTTCACCACCAGCGGTCCCAGCGCCAGCAGGTCCTCGCTCCGCACCAGCTTGCCGCTGGCGTCGTACAGCGCAAACGCCGGAGCCAGCGCACCCACCGGCAGAATCCGCTCCTCGATGCCGGTGGCAAACAACTCGGCAATCGCCCGCTCGCCCACGGCCAGCCGGTCCGCCTGCACCAATTGCCGAGTATTGGAAGTGATCGCGTCGAGTTGATCCTGCAGGGAGCCCATCTTTTCCATTTTCGCAGATGGAGCTGAACGTCGGCCTGAAAGCGAACCAATGGCCAGACAATCGCATGAAGGGTGTGAACCATGCGAAGCGATGGTTTTGAAGGGGCATGGCTTCAGCCATGCCCCTCTTTCGGCCGGTGTCATCCAGGCTTTAGCCACTGGTGCGCTGGGGGACGCAAAAACTTTCCCTGCGACGCCATGAGATATCTATAACTGCTTGATGGCAAGACTCAAGTTCCGCACGCGGCGGACGGGCTTACCCTTTGTATACAATAGCCGCCTTAATTTGCCCGTTCATGCGATTGCCCCGGTTGGGTCGGTGCAACTGGCACTACGCGGAGCAACATCTGCTCATGGCCGATGACCCGCACGGATGCGCCGGACGGCACATTCTCGCTGGCCACCGCGCGCCAGATTTCTCCTTCGACCAGCACGTGCCCCTCGGGATTGAGCGGCTCCATGGCCGTGGCGCTGCTGCCCACCATGGTATCTGCGCCCAGCAGAGCCTTTCTGCGCCGCGCGCGCACGATCAGGCGCAAGAGAAAGACGGTGATGCCGCCGAAGCCGATGCTGACGGCAATCGCGACCAGCGGGTCGACGCCCATCTGCGGAATGGGGGCGGCGACTAACGTGAGAGTGCCGAAGGTGAGGCAGGCAATGCCGGCGATGGCCAGCGCGCCGTGGCCACCGAACTTGGCTTCGAGCACCAGAAAGGCCAATCCAGCCACCAGTAGCATGACCGCCGTGTAGCGGATGGGCAGCAGGTTGAGGGCAAAGATGGCGAGCAGCACCATCAAAGTGCCCAGCGCGCCGGGGACGATGGTTCCCGGTGTGTTGAATTCGAGGTAAATGAGCAGCGCGCCGGCGACCAGGAAGAGCAGAGCGATGTTGGGATCCACGAGCCAGCTCAGCAACTCGTCGCGCAGGGAGGGACGAATGAGTTCCACGCGCGCTCCGGCCAGGTGGAGCGTCTGCCTGGTTCCGTTGAGGCGCGTGATTTCGCGGCCGTCGAGCGCGTTGAGCAACTCGGGCTCGCTGTTGGCGATCAGGTCGATCAGGTGCGCGTTCAGCGCTTCTTCCGCGGTGTAGGAGTGGGAGGATTTCAAGGCTTCTGTGGCGGCCGTGACGTTGCGGTTACGCCGGGTGACATAGGAACGGAGAAAGGCTTCGGCGTCGTTTTCGATCTTCTGCGCTTCGGTCGCGTCGGGCTTGGCGAACCCGAAGACGACGTGGGCCGCGCCCGCCTCCGTGCCGGGCGCCATGGCGGCAACGTCGGCAGCCTCCAGAAGGAAGAATCCGGCCGATCCAGCCCGCGCACCAGATGGAGCCACATAGATAATCACCGGAACCCGCGAGCGCAGAATCGCGCCCGCCATCTTCCGCATCGAGTCAACCAGCCCGCCGGGCGTGTTCATCTCCACGAGCAGAGCCGCTGCGCCATCGGAATTGGCGCGTTCCAGCGCGCGCTCCAACTCGGAGGCGCTCACCGGCTGGATGGTGTCGTCGAGCACGAACTTGTCGACACGAGGAGCTTGTGCAGAGGGATTCTGTGCGGAAAAGGCGGAAAATCCGCATGCGCTGATGATCGCCGCAGCAACTAAAGCGACCCGGATCGGAAACCCACTTGCGCGCTGAAGCATGACGTGCTCCTTCAGGGCCTTTTGCGG